>NZ_CP022347.1:0-347726 GCF_002238335.1 Campylobacter avium LMG 24591 | reverse complement strand
CTTTAATGAAGATCAACCTAAAAGGTCTTACAGAAGCTGATTTTAAAGCAATTGATGATTATATCGATACTTTAAAATAAGCAAAAGGCTTGCTTTTAAGCAAGCCTTATTTCATTATATCCTCAAATATTTTCATAGTTTTATTTTTGATTTCCTCAACTCTTTCTTTACTATCAGCCTCAAAACGAGTAACAACATAAGGACTTGTATTTGACGCACGAAACAAGGCCCAGCCGCATCCAAAGTCAATCCTAAGGCCGTCTATCTCACACAAGGACTTTACCTCATCTAAGGCACCATTTTTAATGGCAGTTTTAAACTTTTCGATTAACTCAAATTTAAGATTATCATCGCTTTTTATTTTTATCTCATCTAAGGTATAAAGCTTTGGCAAAGCCTCAATCATAGCAGATATATCCTTGCCTTGCTGTAAAAGCTCCAAAGCTCTTAAAAAGGCGTAAATACCATCATCAAAACCAAAATACCTATGTTTAAAAAAGATATGCCCGCTAACCTCTGCAGCTAGGTCGATATTTTCTTCTTTCATTTTTTTCTTGATGTTTGAATGTCCTGCCTTTGACATTAAAATTGTTCCAAATTTAGACACCTCATCAAATAAATTTTTAGACGACCTTATATCGGCTAGAATTCTTGGCTTTTCAATCGCACTAGCAAAAACATAGCAAAGCTCATCGCCATGAAAGGCTCTATTTTTACCCACAACAACAATCCTATCGGCATCTCCGTCAAAGGCAAAGGCTATTTGCATATCCTTATCTTTAAGCAAAAGTTCTTGCAAAGGCTTTAAATTCTTGCTTTCTGTTGGGTCTGGTTCGTGATTAGGAAAATTCCCATCAGGCTCGGCAAATAAAACCTTTGCTTTTAAATTTAAAGCTTCTATTAAAGGCTTAAGCACGACAAAACTAGCACCATTGGCACAGTCTATAGCAAATTTTAGGTCTAAATTTTTTAAATGCTTAAATTGCTTTAACATAAAATCCACATAAACGCTTAAAATATCGTAATCTTCGCAGCTTGTATCATCTTGTATATCCAAATTTAAATTCTCTAAAACCTCGTCAGCAAAGGCCAAAAGCTCCTTGCCAAAAAAACTTTCTTTGTTTATGCTTATCTTAAAGCCGTTGTATTCTTTTGGATTGTGAGAACCTGTAATCATAATGTTTGCGTCAAATTTCATGCCCTCATACATAGAAAAATACCCAAGCGGTGTAGGCACAAGACCTAGATGATACACTTTAATTCCCGCTTTATTTAAGCCGCTGCTAAGATAGGCAAAAAGAGTTTTATTGCTAAGCCTTGCATCATAGCCAACGCTCACATTTTTACAAGCGCGTTGTTTCATCTTTAAACCCAGCAAATAACCTATGGTTTTTACCACCTGTTCGTTTAACTGCGTAGGATAAATGCCCCTTATATCGTATTCTCTAAAGATTGTTTTTAACATCAGACTTCCTTTTTTATGTAAATTTATTGCAAAAATGACAAAAAATGGATACAATTTTACAATATTTTTCATAAAAAAAGGGAATAGAGTGGAAGAAGAAGCAAAAACGGAAGAAAAAAAAGGCTCAAAAATATCTTTAGTTCTTATCATTGTTATAGTTTTGTTCGTGCTTTTATTGGCCATAATAGGCGCTATAGGGTATTTGGTATTTTCTGGCCCTGCTGATGAGGCTACACCGGCTACTGAAGTTAGTGCTCAACAAAGTCAAAGTGCAAACAAGCCCAAGAATACGCAAAATTCAGCCAATAGCAGACAAAGAGGAAGTGATTTTGCAAATATAGGCCCTATGTTTGCCCTAGAACCATTCACTGTGAATTTATTAAGCAATAGCGGTTCAAGGTATCTAAAATGCAGCATTCAGCTTGAGCAAAACACTGAATTATTGCAAACAGAGTTAGAGAAAAAAACATCTATCATAAGAGATATAATCATAAGAACTCTAACCTCAAAAACTTACGAGGAGATAAGCACTACAAGAGGCAAGGAAAGACTTAAGGATGAGCTTGTGGGGCGTATAAATGAAATTCTAAACGACGGCTTTATTAAAGATATGTATTTTACGGACTTCGTTGTATCGTGATAGGCTGTGATATAGTTCTTATAAGTAGGATTGAAAAAAGCTATAACAAACACAAGCAGTTATTTTTAGATAAATTTTTAAGCAAGGATGAGCAAAAAATCATAACAAACGCCTCATCTTTGGCTGGTTTTTTTGCGGCCAAAGAAGCTGCTTTAAAGGCCTTAGGAGTTGGCATTAGCTCTGAAGCTGGTTTTTTAGATGTGAAAATTAGCAAGGACCATAAAAACAAACCTTTGCTTGATTTTAGCGAAAAGGTAAATAAAAATTTCGGTATCAAATCAAGTTCTCTTAGCATATCTCACGATGGCGGCTTTGCAATAGCGGTGGTTGCATTAGAATGTGAAAAGGAAGGCAAGTAACCTTCCTTTTACATAAAGGAGTTTTTATGAGTAAAACCAAGTTTAGTATTGTCTTAGCATTGAGATTATAAAGATACTAGATTAATGATTTGTAAATTTAAAATTTTAGATTAGGATTTTATAAATGGGAAGAGCTTTTGAGTACAGAAGAGCTTCAAAAGAAGCTAGATGGGATAAGATGAGCAAGTTATTTCCAAAACTTGCAAAAGCTATACAAGCAGCTGCTAAAGAGGGCGGGAGTGATCCTTTGATGAATGCTAAATTGCGTTTAGCCATAGCCACAGCAAAGGCAAATAATATGCCAAAGGACAACATAGAAGCTGCCATAAAAAGAGCTAGCGGCAAGGACGCGAACGACATAAAAGAGCTTCGCTATGAGGGCAAGGCAGCTTATGGCGTGCTTGTGATAGTTGAGTGCATGAGCGATAATCCAACAAGAACGGTTGCTAACATAAAGGCGATTTTTAATAAAAACAAGGCTGAATTCTTGCAAAACGGATCTCTTGATTTCATGTTTTCAAGAAAGGCTGTGTTTTACCTAGAAAAATACGAGGGCGATTTAGAGGAGCTTGAGCTTGAGCTTATAGACTATGGGCTTGAGGAGCTGCAAAACAATGATGATGGCTTGCTTGTAATAGGCGATTATACTTCATTTAAAGAACTAAGCGACATTATAGAACAAAAGAATTTGAGCATAAAAAAAGCCGGATTAGAATACATCGCAAATTCGCCGATAAGCTTAAGCGAAGACGAGGAAAATGAGATAGAAAAACTGCTTGAAAAGCTAGAAGATGACGATGATGTACAGTCTGTTTATACAAACATAGAATGAAAGGAAAATAAATGCTAAAACAAATAGACACAAGCAAGGCCAAAGACTATAAAAAGGCTATCATAAAGACAGAAAAAGGCGATATGACTTTAGAGCTTTTTGCAGATGAGGCGCCTCAAACTGTGTGTAATTTTGCAAATTTAGCCAAAGAGGGTTTTTATAAAAATTTAACTTTTCACAGGGTTATTCCAAATTTCGTGGTTCAGGCTGGCTGTCCTTACGGAAATGGCATAGGAGGACCTGGCTATGAGATAGAATGCGAGTGTGATAATCAAGAAAACAAACACCTAAGAGGAACGCTTAGCATGGCTCACGCAGGTAGAGATACAGGCGGTTCGCAGTTTTTCATAACGCACAGCCCGCAACCTCATTTAGACGGAGTTCATACAGTTTTTGGACAAATTGATGAAAAAGACGAAAAAAGCCTAGAAGTTTTAGACTCTATAAGGGCTGGAGATAAAATTTTAGATATTGAGATAGAAGAGAAAAATTAATGCAATCTTTTATAGACTTTATCTTAAATTTAGCAAGCGATCTAGGATACGTAGGAATTATAATCCTAATGACTATAGAAAGCTGCTTTATACCATTTCCTAGTGAGGTCGTGATGATACCTGCTGGATACTTAGCTTACAAGGGAGAATTTAACGCCTATATATGTATTTTGTGCGGGATACTAGGCTCTGTGCTTGGGGCTTTGATAAATTACTATATCTGCTTTTTTTGGGGCAGGTCCTTTGTGATTAAATACGGGAAATTTTTTGGCATAACAGAGGAAAAATTCCAAAAATTTGAGGCCTTTTTCAACAAGCACGGAGAATTTTCAACTTTTATTTGTAGATTGCTACCAGGCATAAGACAGTATATATCAATGCCAGCTGGACTTGCAAAGATGAAGATGTTTAACTTCGTATTTTTTACAGCAGCTGGAAGCGGAATTTGGGTTAGCATTTTGGTGTATTTGGGGTATTTTTTAGGACAAAATGAGGAGCTTATAAAAGAATCCTTACATCAAATTTTAATAGCCATTGTGATATTTGCATTGTTAGCAACCGGAATTTACATATATATAAACAAAAAAATGAAAAAAAACAAAACTTTACACTAAAATGCAAAGAAATTGTCTTATAATTAGAAAAAAACATAAGAAATATTATGCAAAAGCCAGATATTCAGGAATTCTCTAATTTTATAATCGACTATGTCTCAGCCATGGTTAGCATAGGCACTTATAGCTCAAGAATAAACAGATGTGCCATAAGGATAGCTCAAAGCTACGGATACACCCTAAATTTAAATTTCTCTTTTAACAGAACAATCATAAACATAATAGACCCTGATGATTACTCCAGCCTAAGAACCTACATAGTAAAGAATAAATTTTTGCTCATAGATTTTACCCTGATATCAAATTTAAGCGCTTTAAGCTGGGCTATATATGACCATATACACGATATAAAGGTTGCCAAGAGGTGTTTTAAAAAACTCATCAGCACAAAAAAAAGACCTATGTATTCTTATGTGCTTATACAAAGCATAGGCAGTGCAGCTTTTTCAAGGCTTTTTGGAGGTGATTTTGCCACCTTGTTTTTGATATTTTTTAGCACCTTAGTTGGGGCTAGTTTAAAAATGCTTGGCATGAAATTTAATGTCGGTATAAGAATTTTGTATCTGTGCTGTTCGTTCATTTCCTCTTATATAGCGTATATAGGGGTTAGTTTAAATTTAACAAACACTCCTGAAGTGGCACTTGGCTCTAGTATTTTGTATTTAATACCCGGAGTTTTCTTTATAAATTCAGTAATTGACATACTAAAGGACTATATACAAGTTGGCTTAAGCAAGATTATAAACATTATAATTTTAATCATTTGTATAGCTTTGGGGCTGTATCTTACGTTGATTTTATCAGATTTTAGGCTAGTGCAATGAATGTGAATTTACTGCTTAGTGATGTATTTTTTGCTGCTATAACGGGCTTTGCCTTTGCATACGCTTGCAATCCGCCCATTAGAACGCTATTTTTTACGGCTATTTTAGCTGCGATAGGTCATGGATTTAGATTTTTCTTAATGGAATTTGCAAACATACAAACTTTGGCTCTAGCAACATTTTTGGCCTCCTTTGTGGTCGGCTGCTTTGGGATGTTGTTTGCAAAGCTTTCAAAAACACCGGCCGAGATAATAGCCTTTCCGGCCTTGCTTCCCATGATACCGGGAATTTACGCTTATAGAGCTATTTTGTATCTTTTTTCCTTTATAAATAGTAATGATTTAGCTTTAAAAACTAGGTATTTGGTTGAATTTTTTGATTATTTTTTAATAACCTTATCTGTTACTTTGGCCCTTGCGGTTGGAGTTTCCATAACACTTATAATATTTTTTGAACAAAGCTTGATGATGACTAGACATAGCAGTATCTTTGACAGATACAAAAAATACAAAAGAACTCACGCAGCAACTTAACATTTATGCTTTATATATAAAATTTACGCAAATTTAAAAGGAGATGAAATGCTGTGTCCTGTTTGCAATGTAGACTTAGTTATGAGTGATAGAAACGGAGTTGAAATAGACTACTGCCCTAAATGCAGGGGTGTTTGGCTTGACAGGGGCGAGCTTGACAAGATAATAGAAAGAAATTCCGCCCCTAAAGAAAGCTTTAGAGATGATAGACGCTACGAGGAACAACGCCACTACAACGACGGATACTATAAAAAGAAAAAGAGGGAAAGTTGGCTTGGAGAACTTTTTGATTTCTAAGCCTACATCTTGTCTTTAGCACTTATGCCGATTATGGCAAGTGCTGTTTTTATGCTTAACGCAACCGCGGCGAACAGCTTTAGTAAAGCGTCCTCATTTTCAGCACCAAGAACCTTATTTTCATTATAGAATTTATGAAAGCGTCCTGCTAACATTTTTAAATAATCGCTGATTTTTTGCAAAGCCCTACTTTCAAAGGCGTCATTTAGCACTGCCTCTAAATTTAAGGCCTCAAAAAGCAAATTTAAAGCTTCCTCATTTAAGGAGGAAATATCAGCATTAATCACATCTTTTGTTTCTTTTTGCGCCTTTGCAAAGACTTGATGAATTCTTGCATAAGCATAATTTATATAAAAAACCGGATTTGTGCTATCTTCTTTTTTAAATTCATCGACATCAAATTCTAGGTGCGTGTCGCATTTTTTGCTTATAAAAATAAATCTTAAGGCATCGCTACCTATCTCATCTAAAACATCTTGCATAAGTATGAAATTTCCAGCTCTCTTGCTCATCTTGTAAGGTTTGTTAGCCTTAAGCAGTGAGACCATTTGCGCTAGGATAATTTCTAATTTATCATCATCAAAGCCCAAGAAATTCATAGCAGCCTTTACTCTTGCTATGTATCCGTGGTGGTCAGCGCCCCAAATGTTTATGAACACATCGTATTTAGATGACATTTTATGTCTATGATATGCTATATCAGTAGCTAGATAAGTAGCTGACTTATCCTCCCTTAAAATCACCCTATCCTTTTCATCGCCTTTTAAGGATGAGGCCAAAAAAAGCTTGCCGTCTTTTTCGTACGCACCACCTTTTTGTTTTAAAAGCTCAAGAGTTTCATCAAGTTCTTTATATATAGCTCTCTCACTCATATAATTATCTATATATATCTTAGCATCAGCTAGGGTGTTTTTGATATTATCAAGCATTTTGTCCTTGGCCCACAAAGCAAGTTCGTCTAAATTCTCATCCACAAAAAATGATTTATCAAATTTCAAAAGTGCTTCATTTGCTAGGTTTATAATGTACTCGCCCTTGTAGCACTCATCTGGAATTTCAACATCATGCCCTAAAAGCTGCTTAACTCTTGATAAAACAGACAAGCCTAGCAAGGATATTTGCTTGCCGCTGTCATTTACATAGTATTCGCTGTGAATTTTATATCCTAAATGCTTAGCTAGATTATACAAAGTATTGCCGTACACAGCGCCTCTTGCGTGCCCTATGTGAAGCGGGCCTGTAGGATTTGCACTTACATACTCAAGAAAAATACTTTGCTCTTTTTGCTCGCCCTTGCAAAAAGAGGAAGGATTGCTCAAAGCCTGAGTGCAAAGAGTGTTTAAAAATTTAGGCGAAAGTTTAAAATTTATATAAGCATTTACGCACTCTACCTTATCAAAAAAACTATCCTCAGCAAAACAAAGCAGCAGGTCTTGTGCTATTAAATGCGGTGATTGTTTAAGCTCTTTAGCCAAGGTAAAGGCTAAAGGTGTAGCAAAATGCGCTAAATTTCTATCTCTTGGAGATTCTAAAACAAAGTCTCTTTTTAAAATACTTTTAATGTGTTGATATACTATATTTCTCAAGAAAACTACGCTTTCTTTTCTTCGCTTTTTGCACTTTGTTCATCAGCTTTAAAAGCGGCGGTTTCTTGCTTTTCTTCTATTTTTTGTATATCTTTTTTATCATCAGAGCTCATCTCATCTTTAAAGGTTTTAATTCCTCTGCCCAAACCCTTTGCCAGCTCAGGTATTTTCTTAGCACCAAAAAGTAAAACTATTATAAGTAAGATAATTAACCACTGTCCAGGTCCTATAGAACTCAATCCCATTTACTCTCCTTTATCATTCCACAGCTGTAAAATATTATCGACATTATATCTTGTAATTCTTAATTTTTCAGCCTTAAATATATTTTTTAACTCATCATAAGCAATATTTACATCATCATTGATTATAAAATAATCATACTCTTTTAAAAAGTTCATCTCCAAGCTAGCATTATGCAAACGTTGCTTTAAATTATCATCATTTGTAGCTCTATTATTAAGCCTTTGCTTTAAAGTAAATAAATCCTTTGTGCTAACAAAGACCGAACAAAGCTTATCTTTTAGGCTATTTTTAACCTGCATAAAACCTTGCACATCTATATCAAACACGACTATTTTATTGGCATTTAAAGCATCTAAAACCTCTTTTAACGAGGTTCCGTAGTAATTATCATGAACCTTGGCATATTCTAAAAAATCACCATTTTGAATTTTTTTCTCGAAACTATCCCTGCTTATAAAATGATAATTTATCCCGTCTTTTTCCTTTTCCCTAGGCGCTCTTGTAGTGTAGGATACGGAAAAATAAAGTTCGTCCTTAAAATCCTCTAAGAGTTTTGATAAAAGCGTGGATTTTCCAGCACCACTTGGGCCAGAAAGCAGCAAAATATAACCTTGCTTCAAGCCTTATCCTCTCCAAAATTTATGTTTATATGTATGTTCATATTCATACCTTTTAAAGCAGCCTTTAGTGTTTCATCTTTTATGCTCGAGTTTATGGCTCCGGCTATACTTTTGCTAAGCTCATCTATAATTTCATTATTATTTGCTTGGCTAACTTCCTTGTTTGCTGACTCTTTTTCTTTTATATTGTCATTTTGCACTATTTCTCCAAGTGCTATTTGCATATCCTCTTGACTTATATTTTCAAGGTCGCTTTCAAAGGATTTATCAAGACTATCTGTTCTTTGAACTTTTATATCTAAGCCATCAGCAACTTTATCATCTTTTTGATTATCCATTTCATCTAAGATCGCAAGCTCTTCTTTAATCTGCTCTTGAACAGACTTGTTGTTATCTTGCACAGGATTATCATCTAGTAAAACAGGCTTAATATCTAGGCTATCGTCTGCTTGCTCCTCTTCTTGGCCTATAAATTTAGCGTCATTTGGTATATCATCAAAGTTAATTTTCTCCTCTTCCTTCTCCTCAACCACAAAAGGAAGTTCGCTATCAGGCTCATTGCTTTCACTTGGCAAACTTATCTCATCATCTAAGGATAAATCAACCTTGCTATCTTCTTGCTTATCATCTATGTCATCAAGGACAGACTCATCATTTAATGTCGCTTCATCAACACTAGGCTCATTTACAATAGCGTTTTCTTCATCTGTTAAATTTGTACCGCTAGATAAATCATCCTTTGGCTCATCTGCTAAAGTTATCTCATCAGAGGAATTATCTTTTACATCTTGCAAATTCTCATTAAGATTTTCATCACTATTTGTTTTGCTTGCTTCATCATCATTAGCTACTTCATTAGCAAGAGTATCTGGCTCTAACGGCTTGTCTGTGTCATCATGAGTTAAACCGTCTTTATCAAATTCATCAAATTCTAAAGAATCTAAGTCTATCCTCATATCATCATAAGGATTTTTATCAATAGCAACGCTGCTTTCTAAATTCGCATCTTCACTATTTATATTTGTCTTGGCATTTTCTTGTTTTTCATCCTCAGCTTGTATCTTGCTAGGCTCATCTATTTGGTTATTTAAATCATCTGCTAAATTTATATCGCTGGATAAATCATCCTTTGGCTCATCTGCTAAAGCCATCTCATCAGAATAATTATCTTTTAAACCATCTTGTAAATTCTCATTAAGATTTTCATCACTTTTTGTTTCATCTACCTCGTTAGAACCAAATATGTATTTCTCATCCTCTTGTTTATCCTGCAAGGCAAAATTTGTATCTATCTCATCCTCACTTAAATCCTGCGTATCTATCTTTTCATTTTTTTCGCCTGCACTCATCTTAAGGGCTGCATCCAAATCGCCCTCATCAAAATTCTCATCTTGCCCTTCATCTGTAGCTTGCTTTTCATCTTTTACATCATCGAAATTCAAAGATGAAACATCAAGTTCGAACGCTTCATCATTTTGTGTATTTTGATTTTTTTCTTCACTCTCACTGCTTGATTCTTCCTCTACTAAGGCCACATTGTCGCTACTATTTTCATCTGCGGTATTTTGCTCATCTTTTATATCATCAAAATCTAAAGATCTTACATCAAGTTCAGCGCTTTCATCATTTGCTACATTTTGACTAATGTCAGCACCATTATCTTTTGCTTCATCCTCTGTTTTATCCTCTGTTAAAATTACTGTCTCGCCGCTATCTTGTATAAGCTTGATTAAATCAGTTGGTAAAAAAGGCTTGTGTATGCTTATATAAAAATTTTCATTATTATCTTGATTTTTAGGGCTTAAATATATCAACTTAGATGAATTTTCGCTAAGAGTTTTTAAATCAGCTTTTACATCGCTATCTATTATGATAACATCGGCACTTAAGCCGTCTTTATAATCCTCTTGTTCCTCAAAGTCATACCCTATTTTCTCTGCACTAAGCTTTACAAGCTTGGATATAATCGGGTTTTTATTTAAAAGTAAAATTTTCATAAATAAATCCTTAAAAAAGCCACCTATTTTATCACATTATAAATTATTTATTACTTATATAAAAAATAAAGTTTCTATATTTGAAAAAACTTTTAACATAAGTGCTTTAAAATGTTGCATCATAATTAATAAAATGCTTATTAAAACAGCAAAAGCCAGGGCAATTTTAATAGGATATCCAACCACTAGTAAATTAAACTGCGGCATGGTTTTCATCAAAAGCCCAAAAATAAAATCAGCCAACAAGGATATAGCAAGCACAGGAAAAGCCATGGTAAAGCCTATTAGAAAGATATTTAACATAGCTGTGCTTATGTATTTGAACAAATTTTCATTTGGATAAAACTCGCCCAAAACAATGTAATCCAAAGAATTAGCGATAAAAAGTAATATCAAGTGATGTCCATCAAAGGCCAGGAAAAACAATAATGCCAAAAGATGTAAAATTTGTGAGGTTATGGGAGAATTTACGCCAGAGCTTGGGTCTATTACAGTTGCCATAGTAAAACCCATGGTAAATGAAATTTGCTCTCCTGCCATTTGTATGATAGCAAATACCATTGTAAGAATTAAGCCGCTTATTATCCCTAGCAAAACCTCGCTTAGTATTTGAAGTATAAAAAAACTATTGTAACTAGGTGTGTTAAGCTGGGCTAATGGATACAAAAACATAGTTAAAAGCAAGGATAAAGAAGCCTTGATAATCATTGGTATGCTGTTATGCGAAAAGAAAGGAAAGAAAACAAAAAGTCCGCTTACTCTAGCGAACAAAAGCATGAATTTAGCAACATTTTCATCGCCTAAATAATTAATAAATTCCATCTTTATTAAGGTGATAAATTTTATCGCACAAGGAGGCTAATTTGTTGTCATGAGTAACAAAAAGCATAGCGGCCTTGTTTTCTCTTACATAATCTTTAAGTATGCTCATAACATTTAAGGCGTTTTCATTATCCAAATTTCCCGTGGCCTCATCAGCAAAAATCAGCTTAGGTTTTTTACAAAGAACCCTTGCTATACTTACTCTTTGTTGTTGTCCTCCGCTTAGCTTTGTTATCTTTTTGCTTATAAGCTCATAAATACCTAATTTTTTTAAAATGCTCATATCGAGTTCTTTGCTAGATAAAACAGAGGCAAGTTCGATATTTTCTAAGGTAGAAAAGCCTTTAAAAAGATAGTGCATTTGAAAAATTATGCCAAAAAAATACCTGCGTATCCTAAGTTTTTCACTATCGCTTAAGGAGTATATATCTAAATTTTGAAAAAAAATCTTGCCATCATCTGGCTTTAAAAGCGTGGATAAGATATGCAAAAGAGTGGATTTGCCACAGCCACTGCTACCTTGAATAGCTACGCACTCACCCTCTGCTAAAGATAAATTTAGATTGCAAAAGAGCGGATAATCAAAACTTTTGCTAATACCTTCCGCTCTTAATATTTGCATTTTAACTCATTTGTGCTGCAACCTCAGCAGCGAAATCTTCATTTTTCTTTTCAAGACCTTCGCCCACTTCAAACCTTACAAAGTCTAAAATTTGTATCTTGGTGCCAAGTTCTTGTTCTTTTTGTTTTATAACTTGCTCAACAGTTTTTTTATCATCTAAAACATAAAACTGACCCATAAGTGTGAGCTTAGAATCAAGCTGTGAATTGTCTGCTATGAAGCTATTTAACTTGCCTGGAATTATATTAGCCCAAATTTTTTCAGGCTTATTTTGAGCTTTTAATTCAGCCTTAATTTCCTCTTCCTTGGCCTTTAAAATATCCTCATTTAGTTGCTTTCTACTAGCATATTTAGGAATTTTATGCTCAGGTTTGTTAGGGTCTTTTAATCTTCTTCTTTCCTCGTTTTCCTTTTCAAGCTCAGCCACCAAGGCCTTATACTCAGCTTCAACAAAGTCAAGGTCTAAATCCTCGTATGAAAGATAACTAGGCTTCATAGCCGCTATGTGCATGCAGAGCTGCTTTAGAAAATCTCTAACCTTAGTAGTTGCTTCTTCACTATCGCAACTTGCTGCTATTACAACTCCAACTCTGCCATTTGTGTGTATGTAACCATTCACAACGCCGTTATTTTCAGCTTTTAAAGAGGCGAAACGACGAACAACCAAATTTTCTCCTATGGTTGCAATTTGTGTTTTTAAATACTCTTCAAAAGGAGTTCCGTTAATAACGCTTTTATGTAGTTCCTCAACAGTGCTTAAAGAATTCTCTTGTATGTGTTTTGTAGTATCCTTAGTAAGTGCTATAAACTGCTCATTTTTCGCAACAAAGTCTGTTTCAGAGTTTATCTCACTAACTGTAGCACTTTTAAAATCAGGACTAATCACAACATCCACTAGACCCTCAGCAGCTAATCTATCAGCCTTTTTAGCAGCTTGACCAAGTCCTTTTTCTCTAAGATATTTAACAGCCTTTTCGAAGTCTCCATCTACTTCTTTTAAGGCGTTTTTGCAGTCCATCATACCAGCACCGGTGCTTTCTCTTAGTTCTTTTACCATTTGTGCAGTAATTTCAGCCATTATTTATCCTCTCCCTTAAAATCTTCCTCGCTAAATTCCTCACTCATAGCCTCTTCTAGCACTTCTTCTTTTTCCTCATCGCTTATTTCAACTTCAACTTTTTGTTCATCTAAAAGATCCGCATCTTGCTCTCTTAAATTCTTACCCTCATTTATAGCCTCAGCCATTTCTTGACAAAAGAGCTGTACAGAGCGGATAGCATCATCATTGCCAGGAATTGGGTATGTTACGCAATCTGGGTCACAATTTGTATCAAGCGGAGCAACTACAGGAATTTTTAGTCTGTTAGCCTCAGCAACAGCTATCTTTTCCTTAACAGTATCTATAACAAAAATCATATCAGGTTGGCTTTTTAAGTATCTAATGCCTCCTAAATAGGCTATTAACTTTTCTTTTTTTCTTGAAAGCATTAAAGCTTCTTTTTTAGTAAGCAATTCTACGCTTCCATCTTCTTCCATTTTTTCTATGATTTCTAATTTTCTTATGGATTGTTTTATAGTGCCAAAATTTGTCATCATGCCGCCAAGCCATCTATGATTTACATAAGGCATGCCGCATTTTTCGGCGTATTCTTTTATAGCTGCGCTTGCTTGTTTTTTAGTTCCAACAAAAAGTATGGTTTTACCCTCAGCCGCGGCGTCTCTTACTATGTTGTAAGTGTATCTAAAATACCTAAGGGTTTTTTGTAAGTCTATTACATAAATTCCCTTTCTTTCTCCGAAGATGTATTTTTTCATCTTAGGATTCCAGCGTCTGGTTTGGTGTCCAAAATGCACACCGCATTCTAGCAAGTCTCTCATACTTACCATAATATCTCCTTGAAATTTAGGTTTTTCCCTCCGCACCCCTTAGCTTTAAAGCAACCTAAAAAGAATTGGTGCGTGTGAAATAAAGGCTAGATTATATCAAAATTAAGTTTATATTTTGCTTACTTTTAGTAGAAACAAAAGCACCTTTTACAGTGCTTTTGTGTTTTATTAGTGTAGGTTAGCCCAAATTTTGCGTTTCCAAGCTATAGCAAATACGCTTAAGATTACAAAGAAAACCATTATGTAAATTCCTAGGCTTTCTCTTTCTTCTTTCTTGCTATCACCTACCTTTTCTATATAAGAAAGAACCTTAGCTTGAGCTTCTTCGTTGAGCCCAACTCTTGGCATAGCAGTTCCTGCAAGGAGTTTTTGAGTATTATTTGTGAAATTATTTATATACTCATAGCCTCTTGAGCGAATCATCATAGACAAATCAGGTGGAACTGTGCCTAAATAATTTTTCAAATCACTATGTGCTGAAAGAGATTTGAAAGAATCATATCTCATATCATGACATCTTCCGCAAGCTTCTATGAAAGTATTTTTCTCCTTAGCAAAAGCTAATTCTTTTTCTATCATAGTCTTATTTGCTTCAGGGCTCAAATCTGTGATTTTAGAGTATTTATCCTCTATTTCTTTTTTAAATTCAGCACTCTTAGCCTCGTCATATTGTTTTCCTACTTCTTTTAAGTAAGCTATAACATTTGCTATATTTTCGTTCACAACTTCTGTAGGATCGCCTATACTTTCATTATAAGCTGTCATCACAAAGGCTTCGCCAAATTTATGGTCTACCTTTAAAGCTACTGAAGGATTATATATAAGAGCAGCTAGGAATTTTTCGTCATAAAGCAAGCCAGCTGAACTTAAATCAGGAGGTAAAACGCCATATATGGAAGAATCGGGTATGTTTCCCTCAAGTCCAGCACTTTTTAAGCCGTGACAAGCATAGCAATTTGTTGCAAAAAATTCAGCTCCCTTAGTAGCGTCACCCCTGCTTAAATCGCCCATCTGCTCTACTCTATCCCAAAGTTTTTGATTAGCATCTAAGCTGTTTTGTGCCACATCTAAGCTTTTTTGCGCCCCACTTAGCTTTGCCTCGGCAGCTTTTATAAGCTCTGCGTCATTGCTTGTTTTTGCTTTTTCTAGCTCTTCATTTGCTAAATTTAACTCTTTTTGTCTGAGCTCTAAAACAGACTTTGCGAAACTTATATCCTCTTCAGCAAAATTAAAATTTGCAGGACTTACATGAGGTTTCATAACAGAATGCGCGTAAGGTTCAACACCCCAATAAACCAGAGCCGTAAAACAGGCTACTACAAAAAATATTTTTAATTCTCTCATCTTTTAACCCCTTTTATTTTCCGCTCTAGTTATCAAAGGTAAAACCACAAGTAAAAGTAATAAGAATACTATTGAAGCAAAGAAACCAACCCAAGCATTAATTCCGGTTGGAGGTAGTTTGCCATAAACTGTTAGGACTATTAAATCTATCACTAAAAGCCAGAACCATATAAAAAATTTAGGTCTGTGGTGAGCTGGTTTTACTACATCGCTTCTATCTAACCAAGGAAGCAAGAAGAATATTACTTGAGCTATACCAAAGGCAACTAAGCCTATATCAAAGGCTGATATTTTTAAGCCAAAGAGATTTATATCAAAGAAAAATCCTCTTAAAACCTCATAAGACCATAAGAAATACCACTCAGGATATATATGTGCTGGAGTTTTAAGCGCATCGGCTGGGTCGAAATTTATAGGATCCATTGCAAAATTATAGTTAAAGCACACAAGATAGAAGAAAAATATCATAAAGATACAGATATACATAAAGTCCTTAGATAAAAAGGCTGGCCAAAAAGGAATTACCTTAGAACCCTTTGTGTCTCCTTTTTTATACTTCTCAGCTTCTATATCAAAGTCTATTTCTTCAGCTATTTCGTTATTTACATGAGGAATTCTAAGAGCATAAAAGTGAAATACTATAACCATTATTATAACTATAGGTAGCAAACATACATGAAGCATAAAAAATCTCGTAAGTGTAGGATCAGCCACAGCGTAATCCCCTCTTATCCATATAACAAGCTCATCGCCTATAAAAGGAACTCCGCCAAAAAGATTAGTAATAACTTGTGCAGCCCAAAAGCTCATTTGTCCCCAAGGAAGCATATATCCACTAAAGGCTTCCGCTGAAAAAAGCACAAAAAGAAGCATACCGCTTATCCATATCATCTCTCTGCCTCTTTTATAAGAGCCATAATATATAGCAGTAAGCATATGTATGTAGATAATCAAAAAGATTACAGAAGCTGCAACACCGTGCATATGTCTCCAAAGCCAGCCATACTCAACCTCTTGCATTATAGTTTTATTTACGCTATCAAAGGCCAAGGCAGCATCTGGCTTATAATACATAAGTAAAAATAAACCACTTATAAAAAGTATGCTAAAAAGAACTGTTAGGATAACACCCATAGCCCATAAGAAATTTATTTGCTTAGGTATCCAATACTCCACCATTAAAACATTAACTAGTTTTTTAACTGCTAGTCTTTGATCAAGCCAATCAATAAAGCCTTCAGCTTTTCTAATATGTGCCATCTTAAGCCTCCGCTATCATTTTTTGATATTCAGGACCCTCTTCACCTAAAACTAGCTTAGTTCCGTCTATCTTAAATGGAGGTATATCAAGAGGTCTAGGAGGTGGTCCAAAGGTATTTATGCCATCTGTGTTAAATTCTCCGCCGTGACAGGCGCATTTAAATTTTTGCTCACTGGCTGAAAAGGCAGGTATGCAACCTAAGTGAGTGCAAAGTCCTATCAAAACAACATAAGGAGAGTTATCTATGCTGATTTCTCTCTTAGGATTTTGAGGCATACTAGAACTTTTTTTGAGAATAAAAATAGGCTTTTTACGCCATTCTATCGTTCTTAGCTCACCTTCTTGCATTCCGGATAAATCCACTGTGGTAAATCCAGCGGCTCTTACACTTGGAAGCGGATCCCAAGTCTTTTTCATAGCAACAAGCGAAAAGGCTCCGCCCACAGCAGCTACAGTGCCAAATGCAAAGCCTATAAAACTTCGTCTACCTTGCGATTCTAGCATTATAAGTCCTTTCTTGAGAAAAGTTTGTACAAAAAATTTAATAACTTGTCATTGTATCTTAAGAAAAATAAAATTTTTCTTTAAACTAATGCTTGGATATAAAATAAAGACAAATGGTTACAAAATGAATTTCATATCAAATATTTTCGCACGAAAGACGCAAACTATCATCCTCTTCTTTAAATGTATATAAAATTTCATCGCTTTTATATGATATTTCTTTTTTCACAGTATCTTTTTTACTATCATAGTTAAGAACTTCTTGCAAACTTTTACTAATCAAGGTCTTTATACTCATCTTCATACCGTGGCTTAAATTTTTGATGAATTTTCCATCTATTTGGCTTGTATCCCTAACAACAGTAAGTTTTGCATCAAAGCCCAAATCATTTAGCAAATCATAAAGCTTTATCTTATCATTAGCATAAGCTACATCATCAAGAATTGAGTGATAGGATATGTATTTGATTTCACTAGACTTAGCCTGTATTTTTAAATGTTCTTCATCTAAGATATTTCTAATCCTAGACCTTGCATTTGAAAAATAATTAGGCGAGAATTTATTACTATTCCACATAGTTTTATCAAAGCCGCGTAAGGAAAAATGCTCGTAATCCAAAGGAATTATACCTGTGCTTGAATGTAAGGTATAATCTATTTCTTTACCAAAACCTATAAACCTCCAAGGTATAATGGCGTATCCTGAATTATCGACCACGCAGTCCACATTCCAAGGTGAAATTTTAGCCACAAGATGCGCCAGATAACCGCCGTGCGAAGTTCCCAAAAAGATATGTTTTAAACGCCCCCCCCCGTTTGAAATTTTAAAAGGCGGATTTTTTTTGATATGAAGCAGTGCATTTACTATATCAGTAGCACTCATAATGCCAAAATTATTGTATTCATTTTTAGTGGGAATTAAAGTAACGCTAAGATTCATACGATAGCTCCTAGCTATCTCAAAATCAGCCTTTAACTTGGCAATCTTTTTATCCAAAAAATCAAATAAAAGATGTTCTTTTTTTGTTATTCGCAACTTATTTAGCGGCATAAATTTCTTAGGTATATTTATGCCTATACTAGAACAAGCCTGAGATAGTATGAAAATATCTAAATCATCCAAGACTACCTTGCAGCCCGTTTGGGTTCTATTGCCTATACAGTGGTACTGCACCAAACACACAGCTACATTAAAATTCTGCGCACTATAACTTGCTAAGTGTTCTAAATAGCTAGAATTATTATCCTCTCCAAGTCCTGGTATGATAAATAAAATAGCCTCTATTTCTTTTTCATCATCAAAGCTAAGGCTAAATTCCAGCAAGGATTCTCTTTTTATGTTAAGCTCTACATCATCGCAGGATTTTATCTCATATTTTTTAATTTGTAGCATTTTTAGCCCCTAGTTTTATGTGAATTTGAAGTATATCAAGTGCAGCAGGAGTAATGCCACTTATCATACTTGCAGCATAAAGGGTTTTTGGAGAGTTTTTTTCTAGCTTTTCAACGACTTCATTACTAAGCCCACTAATGCTTTTAAAATCAAAATTTGCAGGTATTTTTAGCTCACTTAAAGAACGCATTTTTTCGATTTGCTCTTTTTGCATAGCTATGTAGTGATGATATTTTGCCTCGTTTAAAATTTCATTTAAGCTATACTCGTCTAAATTTTCAAAATTTTTGTCTAGTTTTTTTAGTTTTTCTCTGTTAAAAGAAGCTCTTGCTACTATCTTTTGCAAAGAGATTATAGAGCTTATTTTATCCTCATTTATACTTTCTAAGAATTCATTATTTTCTTTATTTGGTCTAAGCTCGGTATTTAAAAGATAGTCTAGCCCATTATCTATTTTTTCTTTTAGCTTTCTTATTATTGAAATTTCATCCTCATTTATAAGCTTGTATTTATAGCCATATTCAGATAGTCTTAATATAGCGTTTTCCTCCCTTAAAAGTAAGCGATACTCAGCCCTTGAGGTAAACATCCTATATGGTTCTTGTGTGCCCTTTGTTACCAAATCATCTATCAAAACACCTATATAAGCCTCATCTCGTCCTAGTATAAAGCTTTCCTTTTCATCGCAGGCTAAAACCGCATTTATCCCTGCCATAAAGCCTTGTGCTGCAGCCTCTTCGTAGCCTGTTGTGCCGTTTATCTGCCCTGCACAGTATAAATTTTTTATCTTTTTTGTTTCTAAGCTGTGTTTAAGCTCGGTTGGGTTTATATAATCATACTCTATTGCGTATCCAAAACGTGTTATTTTAGCATTTTCAAAGCCCTTTATACTTCTTAGCATTTCTTTTTGCACATCATAAGGCAAGGAGGTTGAAAAGCCGTTTATGTAGTATTCTGTAGCAGCCCTTGTTTGCGGCTCTATGAAAAGATGATGAGAATTTTTATCAGCAAAGCGGTTGATTTTATCTTCTATTGATGGGCAATACCTAGGTCCCACTCCCTCAATCTGTCCCGTAAAAAGCGGTGCTCTTGTGAAATTTGCTCTTATAATATCGTGTGTTTTTTCATTTGTTCTTGCTATGTAGCAAGGAAGTTGTTTGGGGTTAAAATTCTTAGTCCTAAAAGAAAAGGGCTTTGGCTTTTCATCTCCGTGCTGAATTTCAAGCTCTTTAAAATTTATGCTTTTTGCATCTACTCTTGGACAAGTGCCTGTTTTTAGCCTACCAAGCTTAAAACCCATATCGCTAAGCGAGTTTGAAAGCTCATAAGAGGCTAATTCTCCCACCCTACCAGCCTTGATTTTTTGCTCTCCTATATGTATAAGTCCGCTTAAAAAAGTGCCTGTTGTAAGTATGATTTTTTTGGCGAAATAAGTATTGTTTAAATTTGTCTTAAGCCCTATGACTTCATCATTTTTAAAGATAAAACTTAAAACTTGTTCTTGCGAAAGCTCTAAATTCTCAAGCTCAAAAAGCTTATTTCTAGCATAAATTTTATACATATCCATATCAATTTGTGCTCTGCTTCCACGCACCGCCGCACCCTTGCTTTCATTTAAAATTCTAAACTGAAGCCCTGCTAAATCAGTAATTTGCCCCATCAAAGCACCCATAGCGTCTATTTCTTTGACTAGATGTCCCTTTGCTAGTCCTCCTATAGCCGGGTTGCAAGATGCAGCTGCGATTTGCTCTATAAGCGTTGTTAAAAGTAGGGTTTTTTTTCCCATTTTAGCACACACGGCACTTGCTTCAAGTCCGGCGTGTCCTCCACCAACCACGATAATATCAAAATTCATATTAGCCTTTTACATAGTTTTTGAGCTATTTTAGCATAAAGAATTAAATTGTTTTTAAAATATTTTAGCTATAATTACGTCCTAAAAAACGAGGTTTGAAGTGAAAACATTAAGCAAAGCTACCTTAGTGGCTTGGTTTTTTCTCATCTTAGCCATAGTAGCAGAGGTTCTTGGCACTAGCTTTTTAAAACAAGAAAATATCTTTTACGCACTTTTTATGATGAGCATTTTTATAGCACTTTCTTATTATTTTATGGGAAAGGCTATAGTTAAAATTCAAGTTGGTATAGCTTATGCAGTTTGGGAGCTTTTGGGTGCGGTTTTAATCATACTTGTAGCCTTTTTTGTCTTTGATGAAAGACTAAGTTCAATGCAAATGCTAGGACTAATACTAGCCTTTATAGGCATAATAATGATAAATTTAGGCGAGGCAAAACACTAATGTATATCTTTATCATCATCTTTTCAGCCCTGCTTGACATAATCGCAAATTTACTCTTAAAAAAATCAGACGGCTTTAAGCATTATCTTTGGGGGCTTGCTTCTATCTTTTTTGCTATCTTAGCCTTTGTGCTTTTGTATTTTAGCCTTGAGTATGTGCCTCTTAGTGTGGCTTATTCTACCTGGGGTGCCTTTGGCATTATAGGCACTTGCTTGGGAGGCTATATCTTTTTTAAGGAAAAGCTAAATTTTATAGGCATATTAGGCATAGTTGTAGTGATAATAGCCGTGATCTTGCTAAATTTATAAATTAAGATAAATCTTGTTTTTTTTGATATAATCCTTGCAAAAAATAAAAGGACAAGATATGAAAAAATTTGAAGTAGATAATGTAAATTGTGCTAACTGTGCGAATTTGATTAAAAACGCTTTAAGGGCTGATTTTGGCGAGGTTGAGGTGGATTTTTCAACAAAACCAGCCATACTTAGTCTTGAGCTAAGCGATGATAAGATAGAAAATTTAAAAGAGGCTTTGAGCGATTTAAATTTCCCTATTTTAAGGGCTTTGTAATGCAAGAATTAAGACTTAAGATAGGAAAGATGAGCTGTGTAAATTGCTCAAATTCCATAGAAAAGCTTTGTAAAAAGATAGACGGAGTTAGCGAGGCTTCCGTATCTTTTGTGAATTCTAGCGGGGTTTTTTTGCTAGAAAAAGAAAATATTAAGGATAAGATTGTAGAAAAGATAAGATCTCTTGGCTTTGAAGTCTTAAAAGATGAGGAGGATATAAAGGACTTTAAGTTAAAAGAGCTAAACAAGCTTAAATACACCCTTGTTTCTAGTATTTTTATAAGCCTTGTTTGTATGCTTTTTAATATGTATTTACATAGTGAGCTTTCAAGTCTTATCCAGCTTATACTTGGAGTCATTGGGATTTTTTACTGCGGTAAAAGCTTTTTCATAAATGCTTTTAAGGCACTTTTGCATAAGTCTTTGGATATGAATACCTTAGTATCTTTGGGACTGCTTTCAGCCTTTAGTTACTCTATGCTTACATTTTTGGGATTTTTTAACACACATTTATATTTTGCAGAAGCTAGTATGATAGTAAGCTTTGTTTTGCTTGGGAAATTTTTAGAGGAAAATGCTAAATTAAAGGCTCTTTCTTATCAAAAAAATTTACAAAGCAAGGATCTTAAGTATGCAAGAATTTTAGATGAAAAGGGCGAGGAAAGGCAAATTTTAAGCTCCTTAGTAAAAGAAGGCGATATAATGCTTTTAAAACAAGGAGATACCTTAAGTGCCGATGGCGTAGTGATTAACGGCGAGGGCGAGCTTGATACTAGTGCGATAAATGGCGAATTTGTGCCTGTTTTAAAAAGACCTAATGATGAGCTTTTAGCAGGTTGCGTTTTAGTTTCTGGTATGCTTAAGGTAAGGGCTAGTAAAAAGGCTATGGATAGCAAGATAGAGCTTATTAAAGATCTTGTTTTTAAGGCTAGCGAGCAAAAGCTTCCTATATCTAGGATAGTTGATAAAATTTCAGCTTATTTTGTGGCTTTTATAATATTTATCTCAGCCTGTGTTTTTGCTTTTTGGTTTTTTAAATCCGGCCTAAATGAGGCTTTTTTACACACAAGTGCGGTTTTATTGATATCTTGTCCTTGTGCCTTAGGACTTGCCACTCCACTTGCTTTGGTTTTAGCCCTTTCAAATGCTATGAAAAGCTTTGTGCTTATTAAAAACCCAGCTTCTTTGGAGCATTTTAGAAAGGTAAAATTTGCCCTTTTTGATAAAACGGGCACGCTTACTAAAGATAGCTTAGAGCTTTTTAAGCATAATTTAGATGAAAAAGATTTTCTTTTAGCAGCAAATATCGAAAAACTAAGCTCTCATCCCATAGGCAAAGCCCTAGCAAAATACTCTACAAACAAAAGCCTAAGTGGCAAGGTAAGCACCATAAACTCAAGAGCTATGCTATATGAAGAAAATAATGATACTTACGCACTTTGTAATAAAAAATTCATAGAAGAGCAAGGCTTTATCATAGAGAAAAAAGATGAGGACTTTGTAAGGCAAAATTCAAGGTTTGCACCCGTGCTTGTGTATTTTGTAAAAAACGGCACTTGTAAGGGCGTAATATGCTTAAAAAATGAGCCTAGAAAAGAAAGCTATGAGTTAATATCATATCTTAAAGAGCAAAATATCACTCCTGTTATACTAAGCGGAGATAATGAAAACAGCGTAGCCTTGTGTGCTAAAGAACTAGGCATAAAACAGTATCACTCTAATTTATCTGTTGAGGACAAGATAGACTTTGTTAAAAAATACCAAGAACAGGGACTAGTGCTTTTCGTTGGAGACGGTATAAACGATAGCGCTGCTTTAAAACTTGCAAATATAAGTGTGGTTATGAATAATGGCTCTGATTTTACCAAAAATGTAGGAGATTTTATCCTGCTAGAAGATGATTTAAGTAGGCTTAAGTATTGCTTTAAGCTTTCTAAAAAAACTTTTGCTTTAATAAAACAAAATTTATTTTGGGCTAGTATTTACAACGGCTTTTGCATTCCTATAGCAGCTGGTTTTGTGCCTTTTATAAAACTAAGTCCTCACCTAGCAGCCCTAGCTATGTGTTTTTCATCCTTAACTGTGGTTTTAAATTCCCTAAGACTTAGAGGATTTAAGGCTTAGTATAGATAATAAAAAGTTAAGCACGGCCGAGTAAAAATTTATGCTGCTAAAATTTTATATTTGATAAAATTAGAAATTAAATAAATTTTTATAAAAAATTTCTAGGACTAACATGAACAATCATGATAAAAAATACATCTTCGTAAATTTGCCTACTTGGCTTGGAGATGCTGTTATGTGCTCTGCGGCTTTAAAGGCTTTGTTTGCACATTTTAAAGACTATCATTTTGTCTTATTTGGCTCCTTTGTATCTTGTGAGCTATTTAAAGATTTACAAAATGTAAGCATAGAGCTTGAAAACAAAAAAAAGCGTTATCTAAACTACATAAAATTTGCTAAAAAATATAAGTTTGATTATGCCTTTTCCTTTAGAAGTGCAGCTTCAGCTAGAATTTTACTCTTTCTTTTAAAGACAAAAAAAAGATATGTTTATAATAAATACAAACACCAAGACAAACACCAAGTGCTTAGATACATAAAATTCATAGAAGAAAGCTTGAATATAGACATAGAGGATAAGGAGCTTTTCTTGCCCTTTAAAAAGATAAAAAGCGATAAAAAGCTACTTGGTATAAGTGCAGGAGCTAAGTATGGAGAGGCTAAGATATGGGAGCCAAGTTATTTTGCAAGCTCTGCTTTAAGCCTTAAAGATACTCACACCATCTTACTCTTTGGTTCAAAAGAAGAGCTTGAGCTTAATAAAAGCATAGAAGAAGAGCTTTTAAAAGGCGGTGCTAGGGTTGTGAATTTATGCGGAAAAACTAGTATAAAAGAGCTGTGTGAACATATCTCAAGTCTAGATTTATTATTATGCAATGATAGCGGTGCTATGCACATAGGTGCTGTTTATAAGATAAAAACCGCAGCTATCTTTGGTCCTACAAATTTCACAAAGACAAGCCCTTGGCTAAATGAAAACGCAAGGCTTCTTCATTTAAATTTACCTTGTATGCCTTGTATGAAAAGGATTTGCCCCCTAAAGCATAATGCCTGTATGAGGGACTTAAAGCCAGACTTTGTGATAAGTGTGCTTAAAGACTTAGTATGATTTTATAAGTGCCTCCGTCATTTATCACAGAAAAGTCTTTATCTACTATCTTGCCATTTTTATTTTTACACTCCATAAAAACCTTTGTAGCAAGTCCTCCTATCTCCTCAGTTTTTACCACCTCGCAGCTATTTATATCATCTATGCCACTTTTTAAGGAAAGTATCTTTTTTTCGCTCTCCTTATCGATGTCTTCCTTGCTTAACTCACTTTGCACGCTAGCTGGCACATAAACAAGCTTTTTAGCCCTTCTTATATCATCTTCTTGTATAGCCTTTATGTAATCTTTACTTACATAAGTAGGATTGTTTGTAGAACAAGCTGTAACAAAGAGTGCTAAAAGGCAAAAAAATAAGAAATTTTTCATTTTTATCCTTTGATTTTTTGTGCAAATTATAGCCTTTTAAGTTAAATTTTCTTTACTTAAATTTGTTAAACTTTTTCGCAGAAAGGATGAAAAGTGCGTGATTGTATGCAGTATCTGCCCTATATGCAAAAGATAGATTCTACGATGTTTGAAAAGGTTTTATCCTTAAGAGATACTTATGAAAGCGATATTTACACAAAAAAAGATGTCTTAAAAGCCCTAAATTCAAGCCATACAAGCATAGAGGATTTAAAGGCTTTATTAAGTGTGGAGGCTGAAAATTTCATAGAAGATTTAGCGCAAAAAGCAGCCAAGCTTACTAAAAAATATTTTGGAAACAACAAAGCCCTTTTTACCCCGCTGTATTTGTCAAATTTTTGTGCTAGCAAATGCGTGTATTGTGGCTTTCAAAAGGGAAATAAAATAGCAAGGGCAAAGCTTAGCGAAGCTGAGATAAGAGCTGAAATGAAAGAAATTTCAAAAAGCGGCTTAGAAGAACTTTTACTTTTAACAGGAGAAGGGCGAAACTTTGCTAGTGTTGAGTATATAGCTAGAGCTTGTAAGATAGCAAAGGAGTATTTTAAGGTTGTTGGGGTTGAAATTTATGTTTTAAATGTAGGTGAATACGAGCTTTTGCATAAAAATGGCTGCGATTATGTAACCGTTTTTCAAGAAACTTATAGTCCGCAAAAATATCAAAAAATTCACATCGAGGGCGAAAAAACCGTGATGCCTTATAGATTTTACGCTCAGCAAAGAGCCTTGATGGCTGGTATGAGAGGAGTTGCCTTTGCAGCCTTGCTTGGCATAGATGATTTTAGAAAAGACGCCCTAGCTACTGCACTTCACGCACATTTTTTACAGCAAAGCTATCCTCACGCTGAGCTTTCTTTATCCGTGCCAAGACTAAGACCTATCATAAACAATGCTAAACTTTCTGCTAAGGATGTAAGCGATAAAAGGCTTTTACAGGTGCTTTGTGCTTATAGAATTTTCTTACCCTTTGCGCATATTGTTATTTCAAGCAGGGAAAATGCTAAGTTTAGGGATAATGCCATTAAGATAGCTGCTACAAAGATGAGTGCAGGAGTAAGCGTAGCCATAGGTGAGCACGCAAGTGAGAAAAAAGGTGATGAGCAGTTTGAAATTTCAGACAATAGAAGCGTGAAAGAAATTTTTACTATGCTAAAAGATAAGAATTTTCAGCCTGTGATGAGTGATTATGTGGATTAAAAAAATCATAGCTGTGAGTGATTTAAGCTTAGCCGAGGAAGACTTTTTGCTAAGGCTTGAAAAGCTTTGTAAGGCAAATATAGATAGCTTTATTTTTAGGGCAAAGGAACTTAGCGAATTTGAGTATCAAGATTTAGCCACTGAGGTGCTAAAACTTTGTAAAAAGTATGAAATTCAGTGCATTTTGCATAATTTTGACAGGGTGGCACTAAAGCTAAACCACAGGTATTTTCACTGCCCTTTAAACATACTTTCAAAAGAACCAAGGCTAGTAAAATACTTTCATCTAATAGGCACTTCCATACATAGCGAGGAGGAATTTTACCTTGCAAGGCAGTATAAGTGCAATTATGTCATAGCAGGACACATCTTTGAAAGCTCTTCAAAGCCGAATTTAAAGCCAAAAGGACTAAGCTTTTTAGAAAATCTTTTAAAAGAAAACTCCCTTCCCATTTATGCAATCGGGGGCATAAATTTAGAAAATATTTCCTTGCTTAAAAAATACGACATACACGGGGTTTGCATGAAAAGCGCCTTAATGCAAAATACAAATGTCAAAAAATACATAAAAAAATGCAAAGAGCTAATAAATTTTTGATAAAATAATCTTTTTCATAAAAAACTAGGAGGGTGCTAATGATTGTTAGGGTGGAAAATCCAAATGACAGAACAGCTTATTTAGAGCTTAGCAGAGACGATATAGAGCTTTTGCTTGAGGAATTTGTTTTACACTATGAAAATTTAGACCAGTTTATCACGGCTTTTGACCTTCTTGAGGTAACTTCAAAAGTTAATGATGATTTAAACGAATAACAGTTCTTCCATATGCGTTTTAGGGCGCATATCCTCATCTTTTATATTTTTTTCAAATCCATACAAACTGTGATAAAATTATCAAAAAAGGTTTTAAATGATAAAGACTATTGCAGAGTGGAGCGAGCAAGAATACCTAATCCTCGCCCTACCGCACGAAAATACAGACTGGAAAGCCTACTTAGATGAGATAAAACACTCTTATATTGAGCTTGTAAAGATAGCTTCTAAGTATCAAAAAGTGCTTTTAATAGCTCCAAATGAAAGTGATTTTAAGCCTTTCAAAGATATGAAAAATCTTGAGTTTTTTATCTGCGAGACTAATGATACTTGGATTAGGGATTATGGTGCTATAGACATTTTAAAAGACGGCAAATTAAGCTCTTTAAATTTTATCTTTAATGCCTGGGGCGATAAATTCCAAAGCAAACTTGATAATGAAGTAAATGAAAAGCTTTTTAAGGCCAAATTTAAAACTAGACTGGAAAATATAGACCTGATACTTGAGGGCGGAAGCGTAGAATTTAACGGCCAAGGCACTATGCTAACTACCACAAAATGCCTTTTAAATGATAATAGAAACAAGCTTTCAAAAGAGATTTTAGACAAAAGACTAAAAGAACTTTTTAATCTTAGCAAAATAATTTGGCTTGAAAATGGCTTCATAAGAGGCGATGATACTGATTCTCATATAGATACCTTAGCAAGATTTATAGATGAAAATACAGTAGTCATTTCTAGTTGCGATGATAAAAATGATGAGCATTATGCTGAGCTTTTGGCCATGAAAAAAGAGCTTTTAAAAGAGGATTTCAAGCTTTTAGAACTTCCTTTGCCAAGTGCTAAATTTTATGAAGGCAAAAAACTTGCAGCTACTTATGCAAATTTTATCTTTATAAACAATGCTCTTATAGTACCTACTTATAATGATAAAAATGATGAGCTTGTTTTACAAAAATTACAAAAAGCCTTACCAGATAAAGATGTGATAGGACTTGATGCCTTAGTCTTTGTTAGACAAAATGGCTCTTTGCATTGTTCTTGTCAAAACCGCTTCAAAGGACAAAGATGGCTGTAAAAGCTACCATTATAGCTAGTTTAATAGCCCTATTTTTAGCCTTTGTCAAATTTATAGTAGGGCTTTTAAGCGGTAGCGTGGCTTTGCTCTCTTTAGCCATTGATTCTTTACTTGATAGCTTTGTTTCTATCTTAAACACCCTAGCCTTAAAAAAAGCAGAGCAAAATTCAAACGAAAAATATAATTTTGGCTACGAAAAGCTAGAGGGTTTAGTCTCCTTGATAGAAGCTTTCATCATATCTGGCGTTGGACTTTTTATACTTTTTCAAAGCCTTAAAAAACTTTTTACAAAAGAAGAAATTAGCTTTGTAATACCCGCACTTCTTACCATACTTTTTTGCATTTTTGTAAGTTTGCTTTTGGTGTTTTATCTAAATAAAATTTTAAAAAAGGAAAATAGCCTCATCTTAAAGGCTGATATCTTGCATTACAAGGTGGATCTTTTAACGAATTCAGCCACTTTTTTAGCACTTTTGCTCATATACTTTAGCGAATTTTACATAATAGACGCGATTTTTGGAATTTTAATCAGCCTTTATACTATCTTTGGAGCCTATAAAATAGCCAAAGATGGCTTTGAAATGTTGCTTGATAAGGCTTTAGACAAAGAGATTGTAGATGAGATTAAAAATCTTATCTTGGCAAATGACGAAGTAAAGACACTTCATCTACTAAAAAGCAGAAGCACGGCCAAAACAAACTACCTAAGTGTTCATTTAGTATTTTCACCTACAATATCTTTATTAAAAGCGCACGATATAAGTCATCAACTAGAAGAGCAAATAAGAACCAAATTTAGCGATAAAAAATGGGAAATCATAATGCATCTTGACCCTTACGATGATTTTAAAAAGGATTTAAATGAAAATAGCACTCATTCAGCATAAATTTCAAGGAAGCAAAGAAAAGACAAACGAAAGCATTTGTGCTTACATCAAAGAAGCCGCTAAGCAAAGAGCAGAGTTAATTTGTTTGGCTGAGCTTCATCAAAGTGAGTATTTTTGTCAAAGCGAGGATATTAAGAATTTTGATTTAGCAAATGATTATGAAAAGGACTTGGAATTTTGGTCAGACGTAGCCAAAGAAAACTCAGTGGTTTTAATCTCTTCCTTGTTTGAAAAAAGAGCAGTGGGGCTTTATCACAATACCGCCGTGGTCTTTGAAAAAGATGGCAGCATAGCTGGAAAATACCGCAAAATGCACATACCAGATGATCCGCAGTTTTATGAAAAATTTTATTTTACTCCAGGAGATTTGGGCTTTGAGCCTATAAAAACGAGCATTGGAAAGCTTGGGGTGCTTATTTGCTGGGATCAGTGGTTTGTAGAAGCTGCTAGGATAATGGCTTTAAAAGGAGCTGATTTACTTATATACCCAACCGCGATTGGTTCTTTCGATGAGGATGAGGAAGAAGAGAAAAAAAGGCAGCTTGAGGCTTGGATTTTAGTGCAAAAAGGACATGCTGTGGCAAATTCGCTTTTTGTTGTTGGGGTTAATAGAGTAGGCTTTGAGAAAAACGCCTCAAAAGGCGGAATAAGATTTTGGGGCAACTCTTTTGTGGTGGGACCACAGGGCGAGGAGCTTTTTAGAGCAAATGAAAAGGATGAATGCCTAAAAATCATAGACATAGACTTAAAAAGAAGCGAGGAAGTAAGGCGTTGGTGGCCATTTTTACGCGATAGACGCATAGAGTATTTTGCTGATTTACAAAAAAGGTTTTGCGACTAAGCGTTTGCAAAACCTACTTTTTTAACCTTATCAAAGCTAGAATCAAGCTCTTTTTTAATGCTTTCTAAAAAATCATCCATTTTAAAAATGCCGTCTTTTGAAATCGCAGCTTTTAAGGCCGTATTTTTTATAACCATGATGATTTGAGCACCGCTTAGCTCATACATAGCAAGCTCTTGTACGCTAAATTTAGAATCAAATTTAGCCTTTTTAGGCAAGGCCCTTTGCCAAATTTGCTCCCTTTCCTCAAAATTTGGCTTTTTAAATTCTATTTTATAATCAAATCTCCTTGAAAAAGCACTATCTAAGCTTTCTAAGAAATTTGTAGTGGCTATTAAAACCCCGCTAAATCTTTCAATCTGTTCTAAGAAAATATTTTGCATTTGATTGTGCATTTTATCAGAACCACCGCTACTTTCTATCCTAGTGCTTAAAAACTGGTCGGCCTCATTTAAAAGCAAGATTGGACTGTGCTTGCAAGATGAGGAAATTTTTTTATAAGTATCAAAAATTTTTCTCACATTTTGTTCGCTCTCGCCCACAAATTTGCTTAAAATTTTAGAGCAGTCAAAGCTTAAAACAGACTTTTTCATAGACTTTGCCATGCTTAAGGCAGACATCGTCTTGCCCGTTCCAGCAGGCCCATAAAAAATAATCTTTGCTTCTATATTTTTACTTGTTTTTATGCCCCACTCGCTCAGTCTTTGCAAGACTTTTTTGTCCTGCTGTTTTAGGATATTTTCTAAAAGCTCTTTAGTTGAATTTGGCATTATGACATCATTTATATCCGTGCTTGGTTCTATCACTTCGAAAATATCTTGTTCTTTTATAATGCTTTGCAATTCTAGCTTTTTGTTCTTGCTTGCTTGTTTTGAGTTTATAATCCTTTGTAAAAACTCATCACTTATATAAAAGCTTTTGCTAAAATCGCCAAAATTTGTTAAATACTCATCATAATCAATCAAATTTCTTTCTATTAGCTTTGAGCCCTCGCTTAGCAAGGCCTTGTTTTCTAGCTTTTCAAACTCATTGGCACTGATTAAGTTAAGGAGTGAATTTAGCTCTCTGTTGCTTGAGTTTTCGCTATCTAAAGAATACTCCTCCTTAAGCAAGGCAGTAAAAATCAAAGCCTCTTTTTCATTTAAAGAATGCTCTTTAAAAATTTGAGCTAGGATATTGTTAAATTTGCTTTTTTTAAGTCTGTTTTGTATGTGTTTTTCGAGGTTTTGTATCTCATCTTTTAGCTTTTTGTTAAAGGCATTGTTGCTTAAATTTAGCTTTTGATAAAGCTCAATTTTCATAAACTCATCTTTTAAGTACTCTAAATAATCCTCATAAGCCTGCGTTTTATCAAGCTTAACATCCTTAATGCCCTCTATAAAATATATAAAACTATCGCTTAAGGCAACATCACTTTGCAAAAGCATTAACAAAGACTGTTTGTGCTTGTTTTCAGATTTAAACATAGTATAAGGATGAATTACTAGACCCAAGTCAAGCAAGGTTTTAATGTCTTGCAAATGCTCTAAATACTCATACTTGCTCTTTTTAAAAAGCTTACTTAAAAGAGCGAAAACATTTACGCTATTAATGCCATCTAGCATATTTTTGCAAAGCTCTTTTAGTATCAAGGCTTGCGGCAAGGAGCAAGACAGCTCCTTATAAATTTTACTTTTTTTAATATCGCTTAGGCTGATAAATTCTTTCAAATCACTCATTGCTTAACCTACGCATTTTGATTGAAAAAAGCTGCGCGCCGTCCTTTATAGCATAAAAAGAAAGCTCATCATGGCACAGCTCATAGACTAAATTTTGGCCTTGCGTGCTAAAATCTTGTCTAAAACCGCACTGCGTTTTTTGCAAATTCCTAGCCTCATATATAGGTCTTGCCCTTAAAATATCCTCTAGCAAATCATCATAATACGCATTTAAAAACCATCTTTGATTAAAAAGCTTTTTATCATAACAGGCGTAATTTGTGCAAATTTTATCATTAATCTCCACAAAAAACACGGTCTGGCCGAATTTATAAAGCTCAAGCCTTAGCCTTTTTTCATTGAGATACAAAAAACCGCTATCACTAAATTTGAAATTTAAGCTAGGAAATTTAAATGTAACAAAAACTGCGCTACTTTTGCTGTATCTCTCATACTTTGAAGCACAAGAGCTAAAAAATACCACAAATACTATGCTTAAAAAAAGAAGTGTTAGTTTTTTCAAAGCCTGCCCTACTTTAAATTCCTAAAAGAAAGGCTTAGTTCTAAATTTAAATCCTTAACAAGTCTCATCACAGCTTGTAAGTCATCTATTTGCTTAGCACTGACACGAATTTCATCGCCTCTTATCTGTGAATTTACCTTTAGTTTGCTATCTTTTATAGCCTTATTTATCTTTTTTGCACTTTCTGTATCTATGCTATCATTTACCTTGAGTAAAAGCCTGTACTTAGCTCCGCTTTCTCTTTTAAGCTCTTTTAAGGAATTTGAGTTGATACCTCTTTTTATAAGCTTTGATACTAAAATATCCTTTAAGACATCAAGCTTTGCTTCGCTTGAGGAATGCAGGGTAAAAATACTTTCCTTTTCATTAAGCTCAAATTCGCAAGCAACGCCCTTTAAATCATAGCGGTTTTCAAGCTCTTTTTTTGCTTGTTCTAAGGCATTTTTTATCTCTTGCTTATCTATACTAGCACTTATATCAAAACTATGCTCACTTGCCATTTTCTATCCATTCTTTTAAATTATTATAAACTATATCCATTAGGGCATTTAAGGACTCAAAGGAAGCCCAAGCAACATGTGGAGTGATTATCAGCCTTTCTTTATTTTTTACAGCTAATAAAGGATGGTTTTTTAACATAGGCTCTACTTCCAAGACATCAAGTCCTGCTCTTATATTCTTTTCATCTAAAATTTCAGCTAAATCCTTTTCATTTACTATGCCACCGCGTCCCACATTTATCAAAATAGCACCTTCCTTCATCAAAGAAAGCTCTTTTTTTGTGAGTAAATTTTTCGTGTTTTCATTTAGGGGTGCGTGTATGCTTATTATGTCGCAAGTCTTTAAAAGCTCATCTAAGCTTACTTGTTTATAAGATTTATCGCTATTTTTACCAGATGTTGAGTAGTAGCAAATATTAGCCCCAAAGGCAGTTGAAATTCTAGCCACTTCCTTGCCTATGGTACCAAGTCCTATAATGCCGTGCTTTTTACCATTTAGGTTGTTTAAAATTCTACTATAATCAGTAAATATATCGCTCTTGCACCAAGATCCGTCCTTGCTCCATTTATCATAAAATGGAATTTGATTTAAAAAAGCAAAAATGAGAGCAAAGGTATGCTGCAAAACGCTATTTGTAGAGTATCCAGCAGCATTTTTTACAAGTATGCCTTTTTGCTTTGCGTATTCTACATCTATATTATTTACTCCTGTGGCGGTTTCTAGTATGAGTTTTATAGGGGTATTATCCATAACTTCCTTATCTATAACAACCTTATTTATCATCACTACATCAGCATCTTTTAGCCTTTGTATAACCTCGTCTTTTTTTGTCAAATCATAGCTTACAAAGTCTCCAAAGTCCTTAAATTTAGACAAATCATAAGAGCCTAAGGTTTTTGCATCTAGGCATACTATTTTCATTTTTTACTCCTTTATATAATGTGCTACAAATTTAGCAAAATTATCCATTATAAAAGAGCCTTTTCTAAAGCCTAAGCCACAAGCTTCATAAGCAAAAAACACACCGGCTTGATAGTAGTTTTCACCTTTTGAGTTTAATTCTGTAAATTCTTGATATATGAATTTGTTGTTTGAGTATTCTCCGCCATTTTCTTGTATCACATCGCCATTTTCATCCAAAATGCTTACATTAGCTCCCTCTCTACCAAACATAGGCTTTTTAACGCATTTTTTACCCTTTAAGGGCTTATCGCTCGTTTCTAAAAGTAAGGGATGATTTGGGTACAGCTCCCATAAAATTTTTAAAATTCCCTTGCTTTGAAAAAGTAAGGTATAAGCAGGATTTAAGATGATAGCCTTTTGATTTTTTATAATTTGTGTTAAAAGCATAGCAAGTTCGCCTTCTTCTATGGCTATATTTTCCCAAGGTATGAGCTTAAAAAGATATTCGTAATTTATCCCCTCTTTAAAAATGCCTTCGGGTGAAAATTCTATCTCATCTATAAAAGAAAAATTTGTATTAAAGCCAGCTTCTTTTGCAATATGCTCAAGAAGTCTTGTAGTAAGCTCATCCTCAGAATTTGCAGCTATGCTAGAAAAAAGAATTTTCCAGCCCTCATAATACTCATCAAAGCTATCAACACTATCATCAAGCGTTATAAGTCTTTTGAAATTATCCATCAAGCTTTCATAAAGGCTGTTAAATTGTGAGCTTTCATTCATATCATTTTGTCTTAGCAAAGCCCACTGAAGTATGGCAGTTTCAAAAAGTGTGGTTGGAGTATCAGCATTAAATTCAAGCAATTTTATAGGCTTTTCATCAAGCCCACCAGCAAAATCAAATCTTGAGTAAAGATGCCAATGTACATCATTTTCCCAACTCATCTTTATGGCATCTATTAGGTTAAAAGGTATGTCAAGCTCATCAAAGCGGTTTTCATCTATGACCTTTTGAGCCGCTGCTACAAACATATCGTAAAGCTCATTACTAGCTTCATAAAAGGCATTTGCCTCATTTTCACTTATACAAATTATCTCATCTTCTAGGTAGTTTGAGCCGTCCTTATCTGTGTGCCAAGAAAAACCTATGCTTTCTAAATACTCTTTTGTAAGGGGATTTACTTTCTTAAAATTCATCATAAAGCCTTAAGAACCATAGCTTTGAGAGCCAGCAGCTGTACCGCTTTTTTGTCCACCAAAAAAGCCCGAGCGAGAGGAAGCTGAATTTGGGGCACTTGTAGCACGGTTGTTAAAGCTATTTACGCTTCTTTGATATGCACTTTGGTTTGAAAAAGCGTTTCTTTGCTGATTAGCAAAATTTTGGTTATTAAAAAGCTTTGAGCCTATCCAAGAGCCAATTATCGCACCAGCTGCACTTGCAAGCAAGGCTTCGCCCAAGGAAAGCCCGCCAGAACTCATACTAGCACTATCTTTAGTTAAATTTGAGGTGCCATTGTCTATCTTAGCCTCTTCCGCCTTAATCAACTCATCCATTTCTTCTTTCGTTAAAACCCTTTCAGTGCCATCAAGCTGTTGTAAAACCACTCTTGTTTCAGCACTTGGAAACTGCTCTTTGATTTTGTATTGTCCGGGTGCAGTTTCTTCTATAATGACAAAGGCTCCCTGATTTTGTGTGTTTTGTGAGCCTTGATTTGGCATTTGATTTTGCGAATTATCGCAAGCTGCTAAAGCACCGGCACTCACTGCCACTAAGCCACCTACCATACTAAGATGTAATACTTTTTTTATGTGTTTCATTGTATGTCCTGCTAGTTTTTCTTAAATTCTAGCAAAATAATAATTAATAAATTAATATTTTTCTTTTGATTAGATAAACAGTGAGAAAGTTAAACACAGTGTGGCTTAAAACGCAAAATAACAAAGAATTAGTAAGCTCATACAAAAGCCCTAATAACAAGCCTTGCACAAATACAAATATCAGCAAAAATACCTTTTTATAATAAGCTATGTGTGCGGCTGCAAAAAGTACGCTAGCTAGCAAAATGCCAAAATTTTCTTGCAAAATAGCGCGAAAAATTAGCTCCTCGGCCAAAGAATTAAGCAAAAAAATTAGCAACAAAAAGGCTAAAGAATTCTCGCAAGCCAAATCCCTAATAGCCTTTTCATAAAGGTATTTTTTGGGAATAAATTTAAAAGATACAAACATCAAGGCAAGCTGCAAGAACAAAATAGCAAATAGCGTCATGAAAGAATGCAAGCTTAAATTCACAGGGTAAATGCCTACAAAGTGCTTGTTGTAAAGCATGGATGTAAAATAATACAAGATAAGAGCAAAGGCAAGAAAGATAAAGCTTGCAATTAGCATAAGTTTTGTTTGTGACAAAATTGACTTTCCTGTGTGATTATAAAAAGGCATTATAGCAAGAATTTATAAGCTTTTGCTCATTTTAATTCTGTTCTAAATACACTTGTTTTAAGATTAGAAAATACTGCTAGTCTTAGAACTGCCGCAAGATGTGTGCTTATATGTATTTTATAAAATATAACTAGGAATTAACACAAAATTTGAATAATGCCAAAATCCTATTTAAATCTCTTATATTTTTTTATAACATCTAGCAAAAAATAATATGTATTTTTGTATTCTTTTTTTCTTGTTAGTTTATGTAAAAAAAATAGCTTTAAAAAATTTATGTATACAATAAAAATATTATCATACCGTGCCCTAGTGAATATTACAAGCAAAGCTTTTTTAAAAGAATTCTTTTTGAAGCTTTTAAAAATTTTTTTCTCATATTCTGTATAAAAAGAAATATCAATATCGTCGATAAATTCTAAAATACTGCTATGAATTTTTATGAAAAATTCTTTTTTTAGCTTATCGTTTATATTTAAAAGAAAAAAAAGACATTGTTCTAAAACCTGCGTAAAAAAATGAATTTTTTATGCTTTTAAATTTTTTATCATTTTTTATTTGAGCATAAGTATGAGAAAAATTTGCGATAAATAAAAATAAGTTTTCATCTCTACGTTTTATGGATGACAATAAAGAAGGTTCTTGTCTATAGTGATAAAGGGATATTTTCCTGATACTGCTGTGGGTTTGGATGATGAAAAATTTTGCTTTGTTTCTTTAGATGCTGATCTTTATGAGCCTATCAAAGCGGGACTAGAGTTTTTCTATCCTAAGATGATTAGCGGAGGTGTTATCTTAGTGCAGGATTACTACGATGAAATATTTACAGGAGTTAAAAAAGCTGTAAATGAATTTGCTAAAAAGCATAAAATATTTTTTGTGGCAATAGGAGATGATATTAGTGTGGCAATACAAAAAATTTAAGACAAAGTAAAAATTTCTTTGAGCCTGAGGACTTCTGCGATGATGTAAAAATTCCTGCTTTTTGGGCAGGAATTTAAAAGCTAAACATAGTGAATTAATGCCTTGTTTAGCAATAATTTCCAAGCTATCTTTATCATTTAATTTTTTCGAATTCACCCTTATGAACACCGCCTAAGAACACACGAAAAGATATTTTGCTTCAGGCTATATCAGGCTAATCTTTGAGTTTTATTAGCTTTAAAAATCTATTTTTGTATCTAGCGCCAAATTTTCGGATTTTAAAGGCAGGGCTTTTGTAGTCTTTATAAAATTTCACAGGATTGGCTATTATCTTTTTAAGCTCTTTTATAGCACCTTTGCCAAAAAAATAAGGATCAAGCTTATCTAGCTCATCCTTAAATTCACTTGCAAAAACCTTTAAAAAATCCTCTTTAAATTTATCATCAATGCGTTTAAAATTCCACCAATATGTTACGTATTTTCTATATAAAATGGCAGGATAAAGCTCATCTTTTATATCTTTGTATTCATTTAAAAAGCTATCTGTAAAGGCAAATTCATCGCATACCGCATAGACTTTTTCCTTGCTGTGTATGGAGGAGTTTTCATTATCTTGTCTATAAAAATAAAAAGCCTCTGGGTGTAAATAAATACTAGGTGCTAAGAAGATAAATAAAATCCAAAGTGCACAGTCTTGGTAACTTGCTCCCTCACTTTCATTTGCCCTTATCTTAAATTTTCTTATAAAATCAAGCTTATAAATGGCACTTTGATTTATAGTCCAAGAATGCTTTGCAAGGCTGTTTTTGTGCTTTTTATCTAAAATTTTTTCATAAAGATCTTTTTCATCATAAATGCTTCTATAAATATTTTTTTGCCTTTTTTTTCTTGTGAATTTTATCATATCGGCTTTTATCACTTCGCATTTTGTTTTTAAGGCTAAGTTATAAAGCTTTTCGCACATATCCTCTTTTACATAATCATCGCTTTCAACTATGCTTACATACTCACCACAGGCATTATCAAAGCCTAAATTTAGCTGATAACCGAGGCTTTTTTTAGAAGAAAGTATGAGTTTTATCCTCTCATCTTCTTTAGCTTTTTCTTGCAAGAATTCTAAGGTGCCGTCATTTGAATATGCGTCTATGCAAAGGATTTCTATATCCTTTAGGCTTTGCTTTTGCACACTTTCTAGGGCTTCTTGGATGTATTTTATGGAATTATAACTTGGAATTAGCACAGAAATTTTAGGATTTTGCATAATAAGCCCTTTTGATAAAAGGCTTATTGTAGTTAAAATTTTGTTAAAACAATATTAGGTTAAAATTCTTTTACACTTTTTAAAAGCTCATTCACGCTAATGCCTTGTTTTATAAGCTCCTTAATCCTAACTTCCTCTTTTACAGCCGATAGCACATTAGTGGCTAAGTCTTTCATTATGCTTTGCGGGATAATAACGATAGCATCGCTGTCTCCAAACACATAATCGCCGCTATTTATACTTAAAGCTTTAACTTTTATTTCACAGTCTGTGTCTAAAACCCTACCTCGTCCTTTTATATCCTTTGGGGAATATCCCTTGCAAAATACGCCTAAATCAATATTTTGCGTAAAATAACTATCTCTAGTTAAACCATCTATCACAACCCCACTTAGCCCTATTTCCATAGAAAGCCTTGACATTAGCTCTCCAAAATAAGCAAATTCATCGCTTCCCTTTACAAAAAGCACCTCTCCATTACCTAAACCAGAAAGAAAACCAAGTCCCTTTTTGATATTTTCATCCGGTGTTTGTATGGTTTCTATGAGCAAGGTTCTTATTTTGCCAAACATTCTATTGCTACTTTTGTTTAACTTAAAGCCGTTTATAACTTGATTTTTATATCCTAGCTTATCTAACTCATCGGAAAATACCCCACTACAAAACTCCTCTAAATTCTCATCTGAAAAAAATCTTTTAAATTCCACATTGTCTTTTAACATAAACACTCCTTATCTAAAAACTCATCTATAAATTCTCTCACACAGGCTTCGCCACCTTTTTTATCTAAAATCACATCTACTATATCTTTTATCTCCTTGCTTGCATCGCTTGGACAAGCCTTTAAACCACACAGCTTCATAGCATCAAGATCATTTACATCATCGCCTATATAGGCTACATCTTTTGCTTCTAAGTCTAATTCTTTTATCCATTTTTTTAAGATAAATTCTTTTTTCTCACCGCCTACATAAAATCTTTTTACACCTAGCATAGAAGCTCTATGAGATATGATTTTATCATCCATCCCAGAACTTAAAAAGGCCACTTCTATCTTGGAATTTTCTATCAAACTTTTAATGGCCAAACCATCTTTTGTATTAAATTTCTTTATCTCTTTGCCCTCGCTTGTATAATACATTCCACCATCACTCATAACACCATCCACATCAAGCACTAGGAGTTTTATTTCGTATTTGTTTCTTAATTTTTTAAAGCTGTATGTTGGGTTTAAGCCAAGAATTTTAGTTATAAATTTCATACCAAACTCACATCTATGGCTTTTGCTATGGGTTTTAAGCTTTCAAAAAGCTCACTAAATTCTTTATGATTTAGTTGTTGAGAAGCGTCCGATTTTGCATATTTTGGATTTGGATGAACCTCTATTAAAAGCCCGTCAATGCCCATAGCCAAACAAGCTCTACTAAGATCACTAACCCCGTAAGCATAACCCATAGCGTGACTTGGATCAAGCACGATAGGCAAATTTGTATATTGCTTTAGGTAAGCAACACCGCACAAATCTAAAGTAAATCTAGTCTTGGTCTCAAATGTCCTTATGCCTCTTTCGCAAAGTATCACATTTTCGTTTCCTCCACTAAGCACAAATTCAGCCGCTTGAACAAATTCTTGTAAGCTTGAGCCAAAGCCTCTTTTTATCAAAACCGGTTTTTTAGACTTTGAACAAGCCTTTAAAATTCCATGATCATACATAGCCTTTGCACCTATTTGCACTATGTCAGCGTAGTCTAATATCTCATCTATATGCGTACAATCTCTTGCCTCAGTTATTATCTTTAATTTGTATTTTTTCCTTATCTCAGCTAAGATTTTTAAACCCTCTTTAGCTAAACCCTGAAAGCTATACGGCGAAGTTCTTGGTTTATACGCTCCAGCTCTTAAAACCTTTAAACCAAGACTTGTGATTAATTTCGCTGATTGCTCTACTTGTTCTTTGGATTCAACAGAGCAAGGTCCTATCATAACTAAGGTATTTTTACTATCTGCACCTATGCAAAGATCATCACTTAAACTCACTTTTCGTTTTTGCATATATGAGGAGGAAGAAAGCTGCATATCGCTATCAAATACAAAGCTTTCATCCACAAAGCCTTTAAAATTTTGCTCTAGCTCTTTTACGCTAGATGAAGTGATTACAACATAAAATTCACCCTTATCATACACAAAAGCATCGTAATGCTTAACAATATCGTTTAATAAATTCTCATTTATCTTTTTATTTATATGTAGTATCATAACTCTCCTTTAACTAGTTTTTCAAAGCTAACAGCTCCTACTAGGGTATTAGCACTATCTAAAACCGGTACGAAATTTAAGTTTTTTTCTGTAGATCTTATGTGTTCTAAAAATTCTCTTACATTCCAAGTATCTTTAGCTACTACAGCGTAATTGTTTAAAATGCACTCTGTTATTTCTTTATTAACTGTGTCTATATTTTTTAGCAAAAATCTCCTTATATCTCCGCTAGTTATAACACCCTCAAAGAAATTTCTATCAGACACTATGATACAAAAGCCCATTTGGTATTTTTCTATTATTTCTAAGATAGTTTTTAAATTCATATCTTTTTTGTGCAAAATTGGCAGGTATTTTACTTCAGTCATAAAAGAATCTATGCTAAATTCAGGGCAAATGTCAAATTTAAGCTTACTTAAATTTCTAAAAACATCATCAGCATTTAAAAGGTAAGAGCCAGAAACTATGGAATAAACTCCTAAATTTCTTAAAACAAATGAAATTTCATTATTTACCCCTCCATCAACATGGATTTTTTTATCAGGATAAAGTCTTGAAAACTCTTTAATTTTTGCAAAATTTACCACATCAAAGCTTCCTCCGCTTTTGCCCGGAGTGCTAGCCATAATCAAGATAAAAGAAGCTAGGTCTTTGAATTTATCAAAGACTTTTATATCTGTGTTTGTTGTTATGGCTATGCCTATTTTTGATTTGATTTTACTATCAATGACAAGCTCTTCCTCTAAATTCTCATACTGAAAGGTAACATAGTCGATATCTAGTTCAGCCAAAACATCATAAAATTTGCTAACTTTGTTTGAAATGATATGCAAATCTATGGGAAGTTTGCTTTTGCTTTTTATCCATCTAATGTCATCAAACACCGACATATCATCATTACAATCAATATGTATAAAATCTACCTTATAATCCTCTAACATATCAAGCAAAGCTAAATCTATCTTGGGCTTTGCATATATGGACGCAGATATTTTCATAATCTCTCCTTTATGTCAAGCAGCTCGCCTCTTTTAAATTTGTCTTTTATGATTTGTGTGACTTTTGGTATGTCTTTGTAATTATCTACAGAGATAGATTTAGAATTTACTTCTTTACAAGCTATGCTTTTTCCATTTTCAAGCCATCTAAAATCAACTATATCCTCTATCCTTTCCAATTCTCTTTCTGGCGCATTGACAAAAAAATCCAAAGCCTCTTTTGAAAAAATTTGAAGACCTATTATCTTGTAGTATGAAAAATCTAAACTTTTATGCGGATAAGGTATAGGGCTTCTTGAAAGGTAAAGAATTTTTCCATCACTTACAGCTATTTTGATATTTCCACTATCTACAACCTCTACTGGATCATCAAACTTTTTATAAGCTATGCAGTGATAAATATCCTTTTGCATAGCTTCATTTGCCATCTCATCTATAACCTCACTTTCCATAATAGGCTCATCACCATTTAACAAAATATAGGCTTTAGAATTTAGCTTAGTGGCAGCTTCATGCATTCTATGAATGCCATTTATATGCTCTTTAGTCATCACACTTGGAATTTCAAAACTATCACAAACCTTAACTATCCTTTCATCATCAGTAGCTACTATAATCTCATCTAAATTTTTAGCCCTTTTTGCTTGCTGATACACCCACCATACCATAGGTTTACCGAGTATGTCAGCTAAAGGTTTGCCAGGAAACCTAGTAGAGTTGGATCTAGCAGGGATAATACAAGTAATCTTATTTTTCATACCCTTCCTTTCATTTTTTATATTTATCTTTTGCACACATCCAAAAAACAATTTAAAATGTTTTTAATATCCATCCTCATAAACACAAGCCACATCTTTTATAAACTCTCATAAAAACAATCCAAACTTGTGTGATTTATACTTTCTCTCATATTTATTTCTTTCTTTCTATATTTAAAAACTCTCAAATTCTCATAAAGTCTAATAAACATAGTTTTTCTTTTCATTTCTTTTCCTTTTAAATTCCTTTTTTAATCTCCTCACCTCAAAACAAAACCTCACATAGCCACCCTTATACCAAGTCTTATCAGCTTTAATAAGTGCAAGTCCAAGTTTATAAGTAAGGCATTCCTTTTCTTTTAAGGCAGCTTCATAGTCTGGGTAGTTTTCTAAAGGAGGAAGTTTTAAAGAAGGATTTGTAAATATCTTTTCATTATAAGCTTTTTTGCTCAGCTTTATGCTTTTCTTTTATATAAGATAAGACATAAGGAAGTCTAATATATCCTAAGAAAGACTTTGAATTTAGTATTAAAGCCTGTCCAAGTTTATAAGCTAGATGGTTTTGTACTCTAAGCTTTGCACTAGTGTAGATATTAAGGCTAGAGTGTTTTATATATATTAAATCTTGTTCTAATCTTTTTATATTTTCCTTTAAAGCATCATTTTCATATATATCTTTAGACCTAAGTTCTAAATCTGTTTCTAGAATTTTATTTTTAAGCACCTTTGTCTTTACCTTTTCTTCTAAGAGACTAAGCTTTAAGCTTTGTTTCTTATCTTGTGGTGAAAGTAAGTTTTCTTTTAGGGATTTGTTTTCGTTTTGTAAAGATAAGATATTTGAATTTAGGTTTTGAATTTGAGTTTTTAAAGTTTGTAATTCTTTATTTTTATTTTCTACTTCGTTTTCTTTATTTAAAAAATACTCTCCTATCTTTTTAAAATACTCTATGTTGTTTTCATCAAGTAAGGGTAAATCACAAGCTAAAGCTTTTGCTAAATCATACTTGCCTTTTTACAAGCTCTACATCTGGAACAAAGAGTCTGTGCATTTTTAAGTTTTTTATCTTTAATTTTCCCTCTTTGCTTAGCTCTTCTAATACCTCTGCTGCTAGGTTGTAGATATGTTGGGGTGGGATGTGGTAACAAGCAAAATAAATACTTGAATTATCATCATTTAAACAAACAAATTTTTCATAGGCAACTCTATGTTTACTTTTTCTAAAATTATAATAAAAATTTAAAATCCTAGGTGCATCAAAACCTACAAATGGTACCTTACATATAAATACCAGTAGCAAAGAGCCTGTGCCGATTGGATTGATAGCTATGTCTGATTTGGCACAAAGTGGGATTTTACTTCTATAATCATATCCATTTAAAGATTTAAAAGCTATGATTTTATCGTATTTTGACTGTGTGTTTAAGTTTTCTTTATCAATGTCACATATAAGGCATTTTGAATTTTCTAACCCCTCCCCCCTCATTGAAAAATACTTTATTAGTTTCATTTATAATATCGTTCAATAATTTGTCGTTTTCGGCAAATTTTTTATTTTCTCTATCATAGACTGTTAATCCATCTACATATATTTTAATTTTATTAAAATATATGTTCAAATTTTTAAGCACCAAAGCTATGCCTTTTAACTGCTCCAACCAAAATCTTTTTTCGGTGGGTAAATTTAAAAATAAAATCAAATGATAATCATCAATTCTATCTAGCCTTGTGTTATCTTCTAAAGCCTCTTTTAATATATTTTTCATAGCTTCTTCAACTAAATCAGGCTTTCTTATGCTGGTCGTAGTAGGGTAAAAACAAACATCTGCTTTTTTGTTTTTTATATGCTTTGGTGTAAAAAAAGATTTTTCAGCGTCTATACTTTTTATATTGAGTTTATATATAGCAGGAAATACATCCAGAAAGAAATGTACCGGTCTTGTATGTTTCAAGGTAAATCCAAAGTTTTTATTCTTAAACAAAAGGTCTTCTTTTTTAACTTTTTGAATATATGTTAAAGATGAACTAATAGTACTCAAAGTGGCATTATCACCCCAAGGTTCCATAATCCTTAAGAATTTATCCCTTATCAAAATGCAGTTTAGAAAATGAGAAAATTGGACAAATAGCAACGGATGCTTATTATCTTTATCTATAAAAAACACTAAGTTTGATAAAAAATCATTATATATACTATAGACGGCTATAAGCTTTATATTATCATCAAATGGATGCTTTATCTCAAAATTTCTATGTTCTAACTTATCATTTAAAAAATCAATCAAAGTTTGATAATTATTTTCTTTTTGCATTTTCATTATAAAAGAAATTTCGTTATCATACTTGGTAAAATCATAATCTTGCACTTGAAATTTATTACTCCAAGCACTATCGAAAGAATTTAAAAAATTTTCTATCTCTTTCATAGTATCTCAAATCTCAAGATTTTAGCCCATTTCAAATCTTTGCCACAACTGACAACTCTTGCATTTCCGACTAAAGATAAGAGCGGTATATCGCTGACACAATCACTATAGACATAAGAATCTTTCAAGTCATATTCATTTAAATCAAAAGTTTGAGCTAATTTATAAAGCTTTCTTTCCTGCATGGTGTGGATGCCGTCTATATTTCCTGTTAGTTTATTAGAAACTACTTCTAGATCTACAGCTACGATATTTGTTACTCCATAAATTTTTGCAAATTCATTTATGTAGATACTAAGTCCGCCAGAAACTATAACTATCTCATCGCCTCTATCTTGATGAAAAAATAGCTTATCAAGCACTCTTTGATTAATTCCTGCTAGTATATCGCCAAATACAAAGTTCTTTGCCAAGCTTGTGGCTTTTTGTATATCAAAATCTATAAGAGCTTCGTATCTAGGATAAGGCATATTTGCATTTGCAAAACTTTGCCTTCTAGCTATATTTTCAGCTTCATTGCAATGCACATTTTCCAAAGCAGCTAGTTGCAAGTATCTATCAAGGCTTTGAAAATTTATTAAAGTTTCACAAAAATCAAATAAAGCTAATATTTTTTTAGACATTAAACCTCCTCGTTTTAAAGATAAAATATTTCACTTGAAGCCCCATTTAGCCTTATAAAATCCTCTATCTCAAGAATAAGTTTTTGCATTTGTTCCCTTGTGCCTATACTAACCCTTGCTGCATTTTGTATAATATGAGTGTAATCTCTTATGTAGATGTGACTATCTTGTAAGAATTTAACAAGCTCCGCGATATTTTCAGCCCTTATTAATACAAAGTTAGCATAAGACTTGTATAAACCTTCTTGCTTGCTGCGAGAAAAAATAAAATTTAGAAACTCATCTCTAGCACAACTCACTTCTATTACATAAGCCCTCATATAATCTAAGTCCTTTAAAGCAGCTAAGGCAGCTACTTGAGAAAGAGCTGAAACGCTTTTAGGATTTCTAAGTTTGTTGATATATTCTATATTCTCGCTATGAGACACTATATAGCCTATCCTAAAGCTAGCAAGAGCAAATGCTTTTGAAAAGGTTCTTGTGATTATTAAGTTCTTGCAAGATTTACAAAGCTCGCAAAGACTTTCATTGGCAAATTCATAATAAGCCTCATCAACTAAAAACATAGTATCCATATGACTTAAAATTAAATTTTTTAATTTTTCTTTGTCGTATAGCACTCCTGTGGGGTTGTTTGGATTGCAAATATATAAAAGTTTTATTTTATGTTTTAAAATAAACTCACTTAAGGCAGAAAAATCTATATTAAAATTTTCATCAAGTAAAAAATTTAGTGTTTTTATACCAACACCATTTGCTCGTGCTCTAAAATTATCATAAGTAGGAGCTACTATACCTATAATCTCATCTTTATCTAAAAATACATCTATGATAAGTTCGTGTGCTGCATCAGAGCCTGCAAAAATTTCAACACAATCATCGCTTTGCTTTGTATAGGCAGCCAGCGCTTTTAAAAGCTTGGTATTTTTCGTATTTGGATACCAATTTACCTGTGAGTTTTGTAAAAATTCATTAACTTTTTCAAAGACTAAAGCAGATGGAGGCACAGTAGCTTCATTCCAATCCAGCTTCAAAGCATTTTCCGTATCTTCTAAATTCCAAACCTTATGTGGTATGGAAACATAGGGCTTTAAGAGCTGTATATTTTTATTAGCTCTCATCACTTAGCCTTTTTACTTTCCATAAGTCGCCGAGCTTTTTATCCCATTCTTTTGGTATTATGTGCTCTCCTGCTGCCCCAGGAGTAAAGGTAAGCTCGCCAAAGTAAATTTTATCCTCTAAGGTATACAAATCAACTCTAACATAGTCAAAGTCATAAGCTAGCTTGAAGCAAAACTCAAACATCTCATCTAAGAGTTTTGGTTTTTTAGGCATCTTTTTGACCTTAGAGTTATCATAATTTATCCCAAAATCAGCTAGCTTAAAAGAATAATCAAGCATAGCCCTTTGATAGTCATCAAAGCGGTCTGTAGTTACTTGTATATAGTTATTTTTTATATTTTCCTTATCAAAGATGTGAAATTTATAGGTATCTGCCGGTTTTTGATTTTCTCCTAAAAGCAGCTCTTCGGCAAATACAAAAGGTTCTATATCGAGGTATTGCCACTCTCTAAACACATCATAATAATTTCTTTGCAAATGTCTTTTAAGTTTTTGCATGGCAGAGGAAAATTCACTAGCTGATCTTAAAAATTTCTTTTTATCCTCAACAACCACAACTCCTCCGCTGTCGTGATTGGTCTTTAGCACAAAGCTGTTTGGCAACTCGCTAAAATCTATATCATAAACATTTTTATAAATAGCGTATAATCTTGGCAAATGAGGACATTTATTGCTTAAAAATAGCTTCTCTTTTAGCTCATCTATAGGCTTAAATATAAAAGAACCCTCTTGGAAAAATTCTTTAAAAGAAAAATTTTTCTCAAGTCTAGCGTTCACAAAAAGCCTTACCTTTAGCTTGTCTGCTAAAACTGTATAAATGCTAGATCTGTCATAAAGCATTCTGGCTATAATCTTTTCATTAAAGGTTCTTGCTATCTTAAAATTTGGAGTATATTTAAAAATCTCCTTGTGTCTTTGTATGCAAAAATTCTCATCATCTTCTAAATTTGCAAGTCTTTTGTTAGCATTGACAGACTTTGTTTTTGCTGAATTTGTATCTTTTGTTGTGTTTTTTAAGCAAACTTGAGAATTCTTTGCCTTATTTTCTTTTTTAAATTCCCTTGCCTCTTTTTTTATAGACGAGATTAGTTTTAAAGGATTTTTATGTTTTTTAAAATCTACAACTAAAACCTTGCCTATCCTATAAGAAAGATGTTTTTGAACCTTTAAACCTTCGTTATAATCAGAATAAGCACTTAAAGGTAAAAAGTACTTATGCTCTTTTTGATACTGTCTAAATTCTTTTAAAGCTTTTTTAAACTCAAATGCGAGGCTTAAAATCTTAAGAGGACTTTTATAAGCTTCTATTAAGAGTTTTCCTATCCTGTAAGAAAGCTGATTTTTCACTCTAGCTACCGCACTAATTCCACCATTTCCTTTATTTATATCAATCGGTCTTTGCATGCTAGTTAAAATGCTATCTTTTAACACATCTTCATAAAATGGTAGTTTTCTTGCTGTTTTCCACCACAAAGATATCAAAGGATTAAAACATACATTTAATTGCCAAGGCTTTCCAAAGTTATAATGAACTATTTTAGGATTTTTTGTAGCCCTCTCAAGCTCATTGAGATCATCAAATTCTAATCTTTCATTAAATTCTTTCCTAGCAAGTTGCAAATTCCAAGATAAGTCAAGATAATATATATTCTTATTTAATATAGTATTGATTAAAAACTGATCGGCTAGAACAAAGACTTCGTTGTGATTTTTTGCAAACTCATAGAATTTATCTTTTATCCTTTCTCTTTTCCATTTAAAGCAATTTATTAGCATTATGCCAGAATTATAATGCCTTGACTCGCTTTGTATATGGCACATCTGTCTATATCTGCCATATTTCCAAGCATCATCTACTGCAGCTAAATAATAATCTTTTATATCTAAATCAAATAATTCCCACAAACTCTGCAAAACAACAGTATCATAGTCTATGTATATAGCCTTTTCATCATCTATAAGCCAAGGTATGTGCAGTCTATAATACGCATTTAAAGGCATTTCCTTTCTTTGTGTTGTGTTTTTATAGCTAGAAAAATCACAAGATGAAACCTCTATAAAGGAAATGCTAGATGAGTTTGTATTTAAAAAATCTAAAATTTTTAGATCATACTCGCAAAAACTTTCATCATATATAAAATAAAAGCTTATAAAGTCTTTTTCATCCTTATTAAGCAGGACAGATAGCATAGAAACTGCACATTTTTTTATAGAATTTACATCGCAAATATAAACTACATTTATATTTCTACTGCCTTTTTTAAGAGTTAAATTTAGCTCATCTTTTTCCCTTAAGCATTGCTGTGGAATTTGAGTGTAATGAGGATTTTTAATCATCATCTCGTAAAGTAGCTTTTCATAATTATCATCATTTTTAGCATAATTCCACCATAAATCTGCATTTGGCAAGGATGGAAAATGCCAGGGTTTTAATTTGTCTGCATAATGAATAAGTTTGAAATTATTTTTTGCATAAATATATTGATTAAAAAGTTTCTGACTTAAGTGATTTTCTAAGTCCAATTCTATACTAAGCGGTTCTCGTGTAAAATTAAACTCATTTCCTATAAATTTAACTCTTTCATCTAATACACTATTTAAAATATCCTGATCTACTCCAAGTGGACTTTTGATAAGTTTTGTTGCTTGTAAAAATTTTGTTACAGTGTCTTCTTTTAAAATTTGAGGTATATTAAAAATCAAAACACCAGCATTAAAATAATTTTCAAAATTTGATATTTTTAGAATTTTATCCCAGTAATCTTGTAAAGAACAATTTAATTCTTTTAAAAATGGATTTATATCATAGCGATATATAACACCAAGAGCCTTAGCAGCAGCTACTAACTCGCCATCAAAATTAACCTTCTCATATAATTTGGATATATCAAAATTTGCAATAATATCAGAATCTAAATAGATGACTTTTTGATAATTTTGCATTATGTATGCTAGAAAAAATCTATAATAACTTAATTTGCTAAAATGACCGTGTATAAAAAAATCCTCTTGAGCCTTAAACTTACATAATCTAAGCGAAAGTGTATCATTTTTAAGAGATAAAAGAGTGTTTATGCTTTTTTGAGATAATTCATCATAGATAATAACAATATCAATCTTGTATTTCTTATCAATATTTTTAGCAATAGACCTAATGGCAACACAAGTATATAAAGTATAATTATCATCAGTGCAAAAAACTATCGGGACGTAAGGATCTTCATATATTGGCTCTATAAAATCTGTATTTTCAATATAAGCAACAGGAAGTTCATAAAATTTAATATGATTATATAAGCTTATATAATAAAAATAAAAACCACTTATCCTTTCTAAAACAAATGCTATGCTTCTTTCATCTTTGATTAAATTTTGTAGTTCAAATCCAAGCTCAAATATAAATTCACAGTATTTGAAAAACAAATTTTTTTTGAGCACAAACATATTATAAAAATATCCACAAGAGCCATAAAAGTATGTTTTTAATGCGTAGGACATTTGAGAGTATTTGTGCTCTATATAATCAATAGCCAGTTCTAAATCTTTAATATTATGATGCGGTGATTTATAAAATTGATCTCTTACGTTTTTATATCCCCTTGAGACCACATTTTCGCTATATGGGATAATCAAATCGTAAGCTAAAAACTTGTTGTCAAATTTTAATTTTTCTTTAATGGATAATATATGATTGTATGCGAACTGTCTATTTTCATTGAAATATTTTTCATCATCAAACACAAACTGGCGTCTATAATGCATAAAACCTATATAATCAGGATTTCCTAATTTATCATAATTTTTCCAAGCCCAATATATACCTGTTAATTCACAAAAATATCTATTAAGATGAGAGATATTATCTCCTGTATCATCTCCTATCATATTTTCACACATCCATTCATAATCTTCTTGTGATAATTTTCCATCCTTAGAAGCCTCAGTAGCTAAAGCTCTACCTAAATGTATAGGAGTAAGAATTTCATCCTTAAGTAAGACTGCAGGTTTATGATAGCCTACTAATATTTTTATAGAAGGTTTATTATCTTTTTCTTCTTTTATATTATTTAAATTTTTATCATCAAAACTGCTATCCATAGACTTTAAGCTTTCTTCTTGCATTTAGATAAATCCTTTCGTTTTTGTTTTCTTAAATCATAGAAAATGTTTTTCTTTTTATTTTTTTAAGTTTTTAAATACTTTTTATATTTCTTTCTTTAAAAGCTTTCAAACATTTAAATTCAAGGCTTTTGATTTTATTTTTCAATTTTTTCATTTTGTATTGAAAATGGCTGTTTTCAAACTTTTTTATTTTATGTTCGTTTAAGGATTGTTAAAATTAGATGTAGTAAGCTAGGTTTTTAGTAGTAGCAAATTTAAATAATTAGCTTTCTGTGGATTTTAATTTTTATAAAAATTATTTAAAAAATTTCCCAATTTCTAACCCAAAATTCAAAAAAAAAAAAAAACAAGTTTTAAAGTATTGTTAAGTCTGTAAATATCAAGCTTTAAAAGATATTTTAAAGATAAAAAATTTAAGTCTTTTTAAGTCTTTATATAAATAGAAATTTAAATCTTAATCCTTTTAAAAGAACTTCTTAAAAATGCAAATTCTTAAAAATACATAAAATAAAAAAGTTTGAAAACAGCCATTTTCAATACAAAATGAAAAAATTGAAAAATAAAATCAAAAGCCTTGAATTTAAATGTTTGAAAGCTTTTAAAGAAAGAAATATAAAAAGTATTTAAAAACTTAAAAAAATAAAAAGAAAAACATTTTCTATGAATTTAAGAAAAAGAAAAACGAAAGGATTTATCTAAATGCAAGAAGAAAGCTTAAAGTCTATGGATAGCAGTTTTGATGATAAAAATTTAAATAATATAAAAGAAGAAAAAGATAATAAACCTTCTATAAAAATATTAGTAGGCTATCATAAACCTGCAGTCTTACTTAAGGATGAAATTCTTACTCCTATACATTTAGGTAGAGCTTTAGCTACTGAGGCTTCTAAGGATGGAAAATTATCACAAGAAGATTATGAATGGATGTGTGAAAATATGATAGGAGATGATACAGGAGATAATATCTCTCATCTTAATAGATATTTTTGTGAATTAACAGGTATATATTGGGCTTGGAAAAATTATGATAAATTAGGCAATCCTGATTATATAGGCTTTATGCATTATAGAAGGCAGTTTGTGTTTGATGAGAATCCTAAGTTTGAGCCTAAGTGGCTTATATTTTCAGGCTATAATAAATACTATTACAATCACACTGCAAACTACAAAGAAAGACTTTATAAGCTTCTTGCAAACAATGACATTATGGTGGCTCATCACGCTTCTTTTGCTGAAAGTGTAGAGGAGCAGTATAAAAACTATATAAGCCACATAGATAAGGATTTTGATCTTTTATCTGATTTTATAAACTCAAATTTAAAAGAAAATTTTGCCCTCTTTGAGGATTATGCAAATGGGCATAAGGCGTATTTTGCAAATATGTTTATAATGAAAAAAGAACTCTTCTTTAAATACTGCGAATTTATCTTTGATATATGCTTTAAGCTACACGAAAAGATAGACTATACAGCTAGAAATACTCAATTTCAAAGAGCCATAGGATTTTTATCAGAAAGTATCACTGGCTTTTACTACGAGCTTTTAAAAAAGCAAGGCAAAGATATAAAAGAACTTCCAATAGCACTTTTGCTAAATACAGACCTAGAAAAAGAGCTTTACCCAGCCTTTGAAAAGGATAATATAGCCCTTGTCTTTGCTTGTGATAACAACTACGCTGATTATCTAAGCGTAACACTGCAGTCCATTATAGAAAATTCCAGTAATGAAAGAAATTATGACATCATAATACTTGATGATGACATTAACGAAACTTATAAGTCTAGATTAAAGCTTCAGTGTCGTAGGAGTAATTTTTCCTTAAGATTTATAAATATCCAGTTATACACACATAATTATAATGATTTATTTAAGGTTGGTGGGCATTACTCTACTGCTACTTACTACAGGTTTTTTCTAGCTGATATTTTAAAAAATTATAAAAAAGCTTTATATTTAGATAGCGATATAATTGTCAAAAAAGATATATACGAACTTTTTAAAATAGACTTAAAAGATAAGTTCTTAGCGGCTACTAAAGACATATACATAAAGATAATAAGTGCTAAAGATAAAAAGATGAAGTCTTATCTTAGCAAGAGCTTAAAACTAGATGAAGACACTCCATATTTTCAAGCTGGAATTTTGCTTTTAAATCTTGAAAAGCTTAGAAAGGAAAATATTTCAAAGCTTTTAATTTATAATCTACAAAATGTCGTAAAAAAACCTAAGATTGTAGATCAGTGTGTTTTAAACTATACCCTTAAAAATAAGGTTTTATATATAGATAATCGCTTTAATTTTGATCTTAACATACAAGAAAGCTTAGTAAAGCATAATCCTTTTATACTGAGTGAAACTTTAAGCCAAGAAGAGATAAAAGAGTATGAAAACATAAGAAAAGAAGCCTTTATAGTGCATTATGCAGGTCCTGCAAAGCCTTGGAATTTACCCTATATAGAAAAAGCTGACATTTGGTGGAGCTACGCTAGAAAAACTCCTTTTTATGAGGAAATTTTATATAAAGCCTTAGCTAATCCTTACAAAGCAGGAGCAAAAAACCAAATTCAAAGCCATTTATCATATAAACTAGGACAAGAGCTTATGTCTGTAAAAAAGAATAAAGCTAAAATTTTACTCTTACCTTTAAGCTTAATTTTTATTTATATGGCTCATCTACTTTCAAGACTTTTAAATCACTTACTGGCTTATTCTAATGCTAGTATAAGACCTGAGCCTTTACATAACTACTACTCTGATTATAAAGAAGCCTTAAAGATAAAAAACTATCTAACTTATAAACTAGGAAATACCCTTGTAAAACACCCTTTTACTTTTTTATTTAGAGTAAGTAAAGTATATAAAGAGTGGAGGAGAAAAAGGGATAAGCTTTGAGTTTAAAAAGATGATTTTATTAAATTTCAAAGGATGCTAATGTTTGATATATTATTAAATTCAAGTAAAGAGCAAATCAGCTATGCAGCTGTTTTGATAAACAATATCATATTAAAAACAGATACAAGTAAAAAATTTAAAGATTTTTGCGATCCTTATCTTTTGAATAGCTACTCTCATCAGAACCACGATTATTTAAAGGTAAAAGATCCTAAAAGCGAAGAAGTGTTAAATCAAGAAGAGGGTTATATCTTTCATATATACACAGAAGGAAAGATTAAAGATGATCTGAAAGATAAATTTTATTTATTATCTAAAAAACTATCTGAAATTTACCCTTGTAAGATTGTCTTTTATGAAAGAGATGAAAACATCTTTAAAAAACAACATCTTACTTCTTGGAATGGCTCTTACGCTACTTATATGAAGACTCTGGCTTTTGTAGAGCTTGAAAACAAGCTTGATTATATTTTGTATGTTGATTTAGATATGCATATTTTATGTGATTTGCGAGAGCTTTTTGCGATAAATCTAGAAGAAAAAGTTATGGCCAGCGTTGCGTTAGGAACAGGAGTTGGAGTGAGTATCAATAGTATTGATAAAACAACAGAACTAAAACTTAATTCCAAATGGTACAATATAGCCTTTTCTCTTGTTTCTTTAAAAAATTATAAAAAACAAGACATAAATAAAAAATTCTTTGATATTTTGGATAATTATGAGATTACGCATGCTCCAGAAGAGCTTATATATAACTTTATCATAAAAGACAGAATCAAACTTCCACTTTCTTATAATTTTGTACTTGGTCATTATATGCAAGATACTTTTGAAAGTGATGCTATGTATAAATTTGAATCTCACGGCGGATATTTTCTTTATTCTTTAGATTTTTATAAAAAGTTTTTGAAAAATGCTAAGGTGCTCCATTATTCAGGCTGGTGTATGAAACCTTGGGATAAGCCCATTTACTGGCATAATGTATTTGGCTTAAATAATGAAATGATAGAGTATGCTTGTTTTAACTTATGGTGGGATACTGCTTTAAAGACACCATATTTTGAGGAATATTTTAAAAATTTAAAACAAGAGAATGAAAGATATATTCAAAATTATGCTTTGAATATCTTATCACACAAGATAAGAGATATTTTTGAGCAAGTTAAACAAAAAGAAAGTAATTTAAATGACTTTTCGGAGCAAGTTTTGCATGTAAAGCAACAGTTAAGCTCTTTCACAGAACAAAAAATCCAAAACAAAAACGAAGTTATAACAATCAAAGACCAATCCTACAAAAAACATCTATCATATCAGTTAGGAGTAGAACTAATAAAGGCTTGGAAAAATAAATGGGGGGGGGGGCTTTATCAAATTCCCATTTGTTGCTTGCCGCATAGCTAAGGAATTTAAAGCTAGACAACTTAGAGACGATAAAAATTGAAAAGAAGAATTATAAGGAAAAAAGAATGTTTAATATCATACTAGCAGTGAGCGATATGTATATCAATCAAGCTGCTGTTTTAATAAACAATGTAATATCTAAGATAGATAAAAATAAAAGATTTATTGATTTTTTCGGATGCGACTTAAACACTTATGAGCATAAAAACCATGATTATATAGAAACAGATTTTAATCAAGAGTATGAAGATAAACAAGAAGGTATAGTATTTCATATACTAACAGATTATGATTTTAATGATAGTGTAAAAGAAAAATTCTATTTACTTGCTGAAAAGCTTTCATCTCATTACACTTGCAAAATAAATTTTAAGCATATGCAAAGTATAAATCAAGAAAATTTACATGGATGGAATGGACGAACTTCTATGTATTTAATTTTGTTTCTATCATCTATATTGCAAAAAGATCTAAAAAAAGCATTGTATTTAGATACCGACTTATATATAAACTGTGATATAAGAGAGTTATTTGCTATAAATTTAAAAGATAATATCATAGCTTGCGTGAATACTAGTAAAAGTTCCGGAAGTTTAAAATCTTTAGATGGGAAAAATGATATAAACATTGATAGCAGCGGCTGGTTTAACTCAGGTCTTACATTGATAAATGTCCCAGAATATATAGCATTAGAACCTACATTCAAAAATATTATGCAAAATTATGAAATATCTTATTTAGCAGTTGAAACTGTACTTAATTATGCTATACAAAAGAAGAGATTGCAACTCCCAGTTGTGTATAATTTTTGTGTAGGTTTGCTTAAGCTTGATTATCTTCATCATTTAGCATTCGAAGAAGAAGTACAATATGGACATATGTATTACTCAAAACAATTCTATAATGAAAAACTTCCACAGGCTAAAATTCTTCATTATTGTTATATGGATAAGCCTTGGAACAGAAGGTATACTTTTTCAGAGATTAAGCAGACATTTATAGAATGTCCTTGTTTTGATATGTGGTGGGATATGGCTTTGGGTACTCCGTATTTTTCAGATTATTTTTTTAATATTAGACAAGAATTGTATAAAAGAGATTGTGAGTTTATAAATCAAAAATTCATTGAACTAGAAAGTAAATTTCAAAACGAAAAAAACCAAACCCTACAGGAACTTAAATCTCTAGAACAAAAACACAACTCCTATCTCTTGTCTCAAGAAAACAGAGAAAAAAGCTTAAAGCTTTTGAATTTAGAACAAGACTTAATAAATAAAAAATTAAATACAAAAAAATTATACAAAGAATTAAATATAAAAGAAGATGTATTTATGCCTAGAATAAATTTAATACAAGTAAATTTAGCCAAAGAAAGAATTCACTCTCACTTAGCTTATAAATTAGGACAAGCCTTAATAGAAAATTCAAAAAGTATAAAAGGTTATATAAGAATGCCTTATGTCTTATCTTACATAAAAGATAAGCATAAAAAAGAACAAAGAATTTATAATGAAAAGATAAAAACAAATTCTTCTTTAAAACTTCCTGAACTTGAAAGCTATCCTGATTATGAAGAAGCTTTAAAAGAAAAGCAGTGTATTACATATAAATTAGGTGAAGCCTTGATAGAGGCTAATAAACGGGGGGGGGCATTCAAATATATGAGGTTTTATTTAGATGTGCGTAGGATAAAGAGACAGTTTAAAAATGAAAGAAAGGACTCAAAATGAAAGTTCTAATCCTAGCTGGAGGGCTTGGCACTAGACTTAGTGAAGAAACATCCCTCTTACCAAAACCTATGGTAGAAATAGGAGGAAAACCTATACTTTGGCATATAATGAAGATTTATTCATACTGGGGTTTTAATGACTTTATCATACTTACAGGATATAAGGGTCATATCATAAAGGATTATTTTATAAACTACTACACTCATTATAGTGATATAACCGTTGATATGTCTAATAATTCCTTACAAATTCACACCACCCGTCACGAACCTTGGAAGGTAACTATGCTTTACACAGGTCAGGAAAATATGACAGGAAGTAGAATTTTACAAGCAAAAGATTATGTAGGAAATGAAAGCTTTATGCTTACTTATGGAGATGGCTTAAGTGATGTAAATTTAAAAGAGCTTTTAGCCTTTCATAAGTCTCATAAAAAGGCTATCACTATGACTTCTATCTTGCCAGAGGGACGTTTTGGTAAGCTTGATATAGATGAAAATAACCGCATAAAAGCCTTTACTGAAAAACCAAAAGGAGATGCAAGTACTGATAATGCTGGTTGGATAAATGGGGGCTTTTTTGTTTGTGAGCCTAAGATTTTTGACTACATAAAAGATAGTGAAGATACTATCTTTGAGCAAGAACCTCTTAAAAATCTAGCAAAAGATGCAGAGCTTTATAGTTACAAACACAATGGCTTTTGGAAATGTATGGATACACTTAAAGATAAAAAAGAACTTTCTAAGATGTGGCTTAGTGCTAAAGCACCTTGGGCTTTGTGGGAGGATTGATATGAAAGATTGCTTTAAAAATCAAATTTTAAATGAGGATTTAGAATACATTTTTAAATCCTTAAATGATAAGCAAAAAAAGTCTTTTGAAAACTCAAGTATTTTATTTACAGGTTGTGCTGGGTTTTTGGGTTTTTATTTTATACATTTTTTTATCAAATACTCAAAAGAGCTTGGCATTAAAAAAATAATTGCCCTTGATAATTTTATATTAAGAAAGCCTTTATGGCTTGAAAACTTAGCTAAAGATTATGAAGAGCTTTTAAAACTTTATAAATTTGACATCATCACAGATAAGATAGAAAGCTTAGAAGAAGCAAAAGACGCAAAGCTAATCATACACGCAGCAAGTATAGCAAGTCCTAGTTTTTATAGAAAGTATCCTATACAAACCTTAGACGCAAACATTTGGGGATTAAGGAGTTTGTTAGATTTTTATAAGGATAAGGATATAAGAGGCTTTTTGTTTTTCTCAAGTAGCGAAATTTATGGAGATCCTGCAAGTGATAAAATTCCAACCGATGAAGAATATAGAGGAAATGTAGCTTGCATAGGACCTAGGGCTTGTTATGATGAGGCTAAGAGATTTGGCGAAACTATGTGCTATCTTTTTTCCTTAGAATATAAAATGCCAATTACTATAGCAAGACCTTTTAATAATTATGGTCCGGGTATGAGCTTAGATGATAAAAGAGTACCAGCTGACTTTGCTAAGGCTGTTTTAGAAGCAAGAGATATAGAGCTTTTAAGTGATGGTTTGCCAACTAGAACCTTTTGTTATATAGCTGATGCTATAGCTGGGTATTTAAAGGTGCTTGTTTATAGCGAATTTGATTATTTTAACATAGGCATTGATAAACCAGAGCTTTGCGTAAAAGATCTTGCTGATATTTATATAAAACATGCCAAAGATATATTTGGTTTAAATTTGGAGCTTAAATTTAAAAAATCTAGCGATAAAAACTACCTCACAGACAATCCAAACAGACGTTGCCCTATCATAAGAAAGGCTAAAACAAAGCTTGATTATAACCCTAGTATCTTAGTAGATGAGGGTGTGAAAAGATTTTTAAACTATCTTAAGCTTGAAAAAGAAAATGGGGTCTTACTATGAAAATAGCAGTATTTGGTCTTGGTTTTGTGGGTCTTACCACAGCTCTTGGTTTTGCGAAAAAAGGTTTTGAGGTTTTGGGCTATGAAATAGATGAGAAAAAAGTAACTTCTTTAAAAGACTTAAAAATTCCTTTTTACGAAAAGGATTTAGATGAGACTTTAAAAGAATTTTTAGGAAAAAATTTCACAATCACTGCTGATATAACACAAGCCTTAAAAGATGTAACTGTGGTGTTTTACTGCATAGGAACACCTATGAGTGAGGATGGAAGTGCAAATTTAAGCTTTTTATTAAAGGCTCTTAAAGATACAGCTACTAATATATCTTTATGCGCTAAAAAGCCTGTTTTGGTGATAAAATCAACTGTGCCCCCCTCAAGCTCACAAGAAGTTTTTTTGCCTCACTTGCTATCTTTAAATCTTAAAGAAAACGAGGACTTTATCCTAGCTAATAATCCTGAGTTTTTAAGAGAGGGTTTTGCTTATGATGATTTTATGAATCCTGATAGGATTGTTATAGGAAGTAAAGACTCAAAGTCTATAAAAGAATTAGAGCTTTTATACAAGCCTTTTAATGCTCCTATACACTTTGTATCTTTAAATAGTGCTGAATTTATAAAATACCTTAGCAATACCACCCTAAGCTTAAATATAAGCTATGCTAATGAGATGAGTATGATAGCTCAAAACATAGGCGATATAGATATAATAAAGGCTTTTTCTATCTTGCACGAGGACAAAAGATTTAACACAAGTCCTGCGGGTATTACTTCTTACCTGTATCCGGGTATGGGTTTTGGGGGATACTGCTTACCAAAAGATACTCTAGCTCTTTATAAAAAGGCAAAGGACAAGGGCTATGAGGCTAAAATTTTAAAAGATATTTTAGCTGTAAATGAGGAAGTTATAAATTTTTATGCAAATAAACTTAAAAATGAACTTTCACAAGATGAAAATATAGGAATTTTAGGACTTAGCTTTAAACCTCAAAGTGATGATGTAAGAGATAGCAAATCAGCTACTTTTATAAAAAAACTACTTGAGCTTGGTTTTAGAAATATTTATGCTTATGACCCTATAGCAAATGAAATCTTTAAAAATACCTATGATTTTAAAATATCTTATGAGAATAGTTTAGAAAGTATTAAAAACAAATGTAAGGTTTTAGTATTAGCTACAGCTTGGGATGAGTTTAAAACTCTTTTAAATGACAAAGATAAAAAGATTTACAATCTTAGATATATGAAAGGGTCTAAGGATGAGTAGGTTTGTGTTTTTAGCTTTAAATACACAAAAGATAAAAATTAGATAAAGGATGAAAATGAAAGAAAAAATTTTAGACGATGTTAAAGAGTATTTTAAAAATGTGCATCAAAAAAAGCTAGAACAAGATTTTATCCCTTCAAAAACTAGGATAAATTACGCTGGTAGAGTTTATGATGAAAAAGAGTTAGAATATCTTGTAGATAGTGCCTTAGACTTTTGGCTAACAGCTTCAAAATATTCTTTAAAATTTGAAAAAGAATTGTCCAAATTTCTTGGTGTAAAACATGCTTTTTTAGTAAATTCTGGCTCATCTGCGAATTTGCTCGCCTTTTTTGCCCTTACATCTCCTCTTTTAAAAGATAGGGCTATAAAAAGAGGAGATGAAGTTATAACAGTTGCTGCTGCCTTTCCAACCACTATAAATCCTATCATTCAGTACGGTGCTATACCTGTTTTTGTAGATATGGATTTAAAATATATAAACATAGATGTAAATGAACTTGAAAAGGCAAAAAGTCCAAAAACAAAGGCTGTTATGATAGCACACAGCTTAGGAAATCCTTTTAATTTAAAAATTGTAAAAGAATTTTGCGATAAATATAAACTTTGGCTAATAGAAGATAATTGCGATGCTTTGGGCTCAACTTATGATGGTAAATTTACAGGGACTTTTGGAGATATAGGCACAAGCTCTTTTTATCCAGCTCATCATATAACTATGGGCGAGGGAGGTGCTGTTTATACAAATGATGATTTGCTAAAAAAGATCATCTTATCTATGCGTGATTGGGGCAGGGATTGTTGGTGCATAGGAGGTAAAGATAATACCTGCGGTTGTCGCTTTACTCAGCAATTTGGTTCTTTGCCAAAGGGCTATGACCATAAATATGTTTATTCACATTTTGGCTTTAATTTAAAAGCTACTGAAATGCAAGCTGCCATAGGCTGTGCACAGCTTGAAAAACTTCCTAGCTTTATAAAAAAGAGAAAAGAAAATTACCAAAGATTATATGAGGGTTTAAAAGGGCTAAAAGAGTTTGATTTGGTTGAAAAAGAACAAAACTCAGATCCGTCTTGGTTTGGCTTTATGCTCCTAGTAAATGAAAAGGCTAAATTTAGCAGAAATGAAATAAGCACCTTTTTAGAAAAGCATAATATCCAAACAAGAACCCTATTTGCAGGTAATATTATAAGACATCCTGCCTTTGATTGTATGAAAGAGGGTGTTGATTTTAAGGTAATAGGAAAGCTTGAAAATACCGAAAAAATTATGAATGATGGCTTTTGGGTAGGAGTGTATCCGGGTATGAGCTTTGAAATGATTGATTACATCATACTTAAGATAAAAGAATTTTGCGAGGCAAATAAATGAAAAATTTTATACTAAGGGCATAGTTTGTTAAAAATACTTCTCACAGGTGCAACAGGCTTTGTAGGCACAAATTTTGTTTTAAATTTGCATAATAAGTATGAAATTATTGCTTTAGTTAGAAATACTAGTGATACTTCTAAAATAGAAAAGTTTTGTAAAATTTATCGCTATGATGAAAGTATAGAAAGCATAGAAAAAGTCTTTGAAAGTGAAGATATAGATGGGGTGGTGCATACTGCTTCTTTGGTTTTAGGTGGGAAAAATGAAAGCTTAGTTATTAAAGAACTTATAAAAGCAAATATAGAATTTCCAAGTCTTTTACTAGAAGCTATTTATAAAAATCCAGTTAAATTTTTTATAAATACTTCCTCATCTTTTGAGTATGCAAATTCAAATGAATACAAGCCTACAAATTTTTATGCAGCTACTAAGAGAGCTTTTTATGATATAAGTAAGTATTATTCTTGTGTGCTTGATACTATTTTTGTCCATCTTTTGCTTTTTGATAATTATGGAGAAAATGACACTAGAGCTAAGCTTTTTAATTTATGGAAAAATTTAGATAAAAGCTTAAACATGAGCAAAGGAGAGCAAAAAATTGATATTAGCCACATTGATGATGTTGTTAATGGATTTGACATCTTGATTCAATTATGCCTAGATAAGCAAGTTAAAAACAATCAAATTTACACAGTAGAAAACAAAAGATATACTCTTAAAGAATTAGCTCAGCTTTTTGAAAATATAAGTGGTAAAAAACTAGATATAAAATGGGGAGCCCTGCCTTACAGAGAAAATGAAATTTTTGAACCAGTTAGTGCTAAAAATAGTCCTGAGCTTATGAAACTACCAAATTATAAAGCAAAAATATCTTTAGAGCAAGGAATTAAAATGATGATAGATGAGAAAGGTAACGAATGTAAGAAATAAGCGCAAATGTATTAGAATTTGGTATTTAGCATTGATTTTATAAATATTAAAGCTACTTTTGAGTAAAATCGTTTTTTTTTTTTTTTGTATAAATAAAAAAGGTAAGCTAATGAAAACTATACTTGTTACGGGCGGAACGGGCTTTCTTGGGTCTAATCTTTGCAAAAGGCTTATAAATCAAGGACAAAGAGTTATCTGTGTTGATAATAACTACACAGGCAAGATGAAAAATATAGAAGAACTTTTAAAAAATGAAAATTTCAGCTTCATAGAACACGATATTTGCACTCCCTTAAAAATAGATGAAAAACTAGATCAAATTTATAACTTCGCTTGTCCAGCTTCACCGCCAGCTTATCAAGGCAAACACGCTATAAAAACAACAAAAACAAGCGTTTATGGCGCTATTAATATGCTAGAACTTGCCAAAGAAAAAAAAGCCACCATCTTACAAGCTTCCACATCTGAAATTTATGGCGATCCTTTAGAACACCCTCAAAACGAAGGCTATAGAGGAAATGTAAATCCCATAGGAATTCGTGCTTGTTATGATGAGGGAAAAAGATGTGCTGAAAGCTTATTTTTTGACTATCACAGGAATGAAAATGTGGATATAAAGGTTATAAGAATTTTTAACACCTACGGGGAAAATATGGACCCAAATGATGGTAGAGTTGTAAGCAATTTCATATGTCAAGCCTTAAGCGGAAAAGACATAAGCATATATGGAGACGGTTCTCAAACTAGATCTTTTTGCTATGTAGATGATCTAATAGATATAATAATAATGGTAATGAATTCTGATAAAGACTTTACAGGTCCTATAAATACGGGCAATCCCGGTGAATTTAGCATAAAAGAACTAGCTCAAAAAGTTATAGAAAAAACGGGGTCAAAATCAAAAATAATCTACAAAGATTTACCGCTTGATGATCCTACTCAAAGACGACCTGATATAAGTTTGGCAAAGTCAAAATTCGGCTGGGAACCAAAAATAAATCTTGATGAGGGTTTAGATAAGAGTATAGAGTATTTTAAAAAAGTTATTAAAGAATTCAAAGGGTAGATGATGAATATAGCTATAATAGGCACAGGTTATGTAGGACTTCCAACAGGTGTTGGTTTAGCAGAGCTGGGGCATAATGTTATTTGCATAGATAGGGAAGAAAGAAAGATAAAAGCCTTGCAAGATGGCAAGATAACTCTTTATGAGGAGGGCTTAGAAGAGCTTTTCCATAAAAATGTGAAAGAAAAAAGGCTTTCTTTTAGCACCTCTATGAAAGAAGGTGTTGAAAATGCTGACATAGTTATGATAGCTGTTGGAACGCCTCCTCACCCCGTTACTAAAGAAGCGGATATGAAGTATATACACGCAGCTGCTACTGAATTAGCTCCTTATCTTAAAACATACACCGTAATAGCTACAAAATCAACCGTTCCAGTTGGCACGGGAGATGATATAGAAAGTCTTATATCAAAGAAAAATCCACAAGCTGAATTTGACGTTGTATCCTTGCCGGAATTTTTAAGGGAAGGTTTTGCTGTGTATGATTTTTTCAATCCAGACCGCATAATAGTAGGCACAAATAACGACCGTGCTAGGGTTGTTATAGAAAAAATGTATGAAAAGTTCAAAAATAAAATTGTTTTTGTTAGCAGACGTTCATCAGAAACTATAAAATACGCCTCAAATTCTTTTTTAGCTATAAAGGTGCATTTTATAAATGAAATGGCTGATTTCTGCGAAAAATCCGGTGCAGATATACTTGAAGTAGCAAAAGGAATGGGGCTTGATACTAGGATAGGAAATAGATTCTTAAATCCAGGTCCTGGTTATGGTGGCTCTTGCTTTCCAAAAGATACCTTGGCTATGTCTTTTATGGCTAGACAAAATGAAGTAAATTTAAGCCTTGTTAATGCTGCTATAAAAGGAAACGATGATAGAAAAGAAAAAATAGCTCTAAGAATTTTAGAAAAAATAAAAGATGATAAAAATGCTAAAATAGCTATATTAGGACTTGCCTTTAAAGACGGCACTGATGACTGCAGGGAAAGTCCAGCCATTGAAATAATATTAAAATTATTAGAAAAAAATCTAAATATAACAGCTTACGATCCAAAAGCTATGGATATAGCAAAGGAAATTTTAAAAGATAAGATATCTTATGCAAAAAATATGTATGAATGCGTAGAAAATGCGGATATTTTAGTGATTTTAACAGAATGGAAAGAATTTAAAGAGCTTGATTTAAAACAAGCTAAAAAGCTTATGAAAGGCAAAAATATACTTGATTTTAGAAATTTGCTTGATAAAAATGAGGCTTTAAATACAGGCTTTAAATACAGCGGGGTTGGTAGATGAAAAGAATTTTAGTCTTTGGTGGAGCTGGTTATATAGGCTCTCACACCCTAAAACATCTCTTAGATGAGGGCTATGAGTGCGTAGTGGCTGATAATCTCATCTATGGACATAAAGAGGCGGTTGATAAAAGGGCTAAATTTATACACGCTGATTTGCTTGATACTCATTCTTTAAAAGAGCTTTTTAAGCACGAAAAAATAGACGCTGTAGTGCATTTTGCCGCCTTTGCTTATGTAGGAGAAAGTGTGATAAATCCCGCAAAATACTATCAAAACAATCTTATAGGCACTTGCAATCTCTTAAATACTATGCTAGATTTTTCCGTAAAAGATATAGTTTTTTCAAGCACTTGTGCAACTTATGGAGAGCCTAAGTATGTGCCTATAGATGAAGAACACCCTCAAGATCCTATCAATGCTTATGGCAGGTCAAAGCTTATGATAGAGCAAATTTTTAAAGACTATGAAAGAGCTTATGGCTTAAGGCATATCTCACTTCGCTATTTTAACGCCGCAGGAGCTAGTAGCGACTTTAGCATAGGCGAAAGCCACGAGCCAGAAACTCATTTAATCCCCTTAGTCTTAAAAGCCTTAAAAGGAGAACGTGAGAGTATATCTGTTTTTGGAACGGATTATGATACAAAGGATGGCACCTGCGAAAGAGATTACATTCATGTAGAAGATTTAGCCTTAGCCCACCGCCTAGCCCTTGAAAATTTGCATAAGTTTAGCGGCTGCTTAAATCTTGGCACAGGTATAAGCACCAGCGTAAAAGAGCTCATCGAGGCGGCAAAAGAGCTTAGCGGCAAGGATTGTGTGATAAAATACGAAAAAAGACGCGCAGGCGATCCCGCAAAGCTTTTTGCAGATAATAAAAAGGCAAAGCAAATTCTAGGCTGGGAGCCAAAATTTAAGGATATAAAAGAGATACTTAAGAGTGCTTGGCACTGGGAAAACAACAGGGTCTTTTAATGAGGGTAAAAAATTTAATAGTAGGAGCAGGACTTAGCGGAGCCATCATAGCAAGACGCCTAGCAGAAGAAAAAAACGAGGCTTCCTTAGTCATAGATAAAAGGGCTCATCTTGGGGGCAATGTCTATGATTATAAAAAAGATAATATCACCGTGCATAAATATGGTCCTCATATCTTTCATACTGATATAAAAGAGGTTTGGGACTTTTTAAGCAGATTTACTAAATGGCATTTGTATATGCATAGGGTAAGAGCTGTTATAGATGGAAAAGAGGTAAATATACCTTTTAACCTAGACAGCTTACACAAGGTTTTTCCGAAATTTTTAGCTAGAAAACTTGAGGAAAAACTGCTTGCAAATTTTGCTTTTAATACTAAAATTCCTATCTTGGAGCTTAAAAAGCTTGAGGATAAGGATTTAAATTTTTTAGCCACTTATATATATGAGAAAGTTTTTTTAGGCTACACCGTTAAGCAGTGGGGGCTTAAGCCTGAGGAGCTTGATTTTTCAGTGTCTGCTAGAGTGCCTGTTTATATAAGCCGCGATGATAGGTATTTTCAAGATAAATACCAAGGCATACCAAAAGATGGCTACACAAAGATGCTGCAAAATATACTGAAGCACCCTTTGATAAAAGTAGAGCTAAATACCGATTTTAAAGATATAAAAGATAAGATAGAGTATGAAAAGCTTTATTATACTGGTGCTATTGATGAGTTTTTTGAATATAAATTTGGAAAACTTCCTTACAGAAGCCTAGATATTGTATTTGAAAGCCTTGATACTGATGATTTTATACAGTCGGTTTCACAGATGAATTATCCTGAAAACTATGATTTTACAAGGATAGTTGAGTATAAGCACTTTTTAAATGAAAGCTCAAACAAAAGCATACTATCTTATGAATTTTCTTGTGATTTCAAGGAGGGTAAAAACGAAAGATATTATCCTGTGCCAAATGAAGAAAATGAAGCTCTTTATCAAAGCTATTTAAAAGAGGCAAAAGAGCTTAAAAATGTGCATTTTTTAGGTAGGCTTGGAGATTATAAATACTACGATATGGATAAAACCGCTAAAAGAGCTTTGGAATTTCAACTTATTTAAGGAGCAAAGATGAAGATTATCGTTATGGGGGGTGGCATTGCAGGAATTTCAGCTGCTTATCATCTTAAGAAAAAGGGCTTAAAAGCAAGTATCTTTGAAAAAGAAAAGGAGTTAGGAGGGCTTTGCAACTCTTTTAAGCTGGGCGATTTTACCTTTGATTATGCTCCGCACTTATCTTTTGCTAAAGATGAGTATGTGAAAAATCTTTTTGCTTCTTCTTGCGAGATTGTAGCTCATAAACCGCCTAGAATATCAAACTACTACCACGGAACCTGGGTTAAACACCCAGCACAAAACAATCTTTATCCCTTAAATACAGATGAAAAAGTAAAAATTATAGCTGATTTTGTGGAAAATCCTTATAGACAAAAAGAAATTAAAACTTATGAAGACTGGCTTAAGGCTTCTTATGGAGAGTATTTTACAGAACATTTTTCCAAACCTTACACTAGAAAATACTGGGTTTTGGAAGCAAAGGAGATGAATGCAAACTGGGTGGGTGCTAGATTTTACACGCCAAACATTACAGAAGTCTTAAAGGGTGCTTTTGAAAAAGAAACGCCAAATACCTACTATGCTGATGAGATGAGAGTGCCAAAAGAAGGCGGATATAAAAGCTTTTTGCACTCTATGATAAAAGAGCTAGATGATGTGAGGCTAAATAAAGAGCTTGTAAGCATAGATACTAAACAAAAGAAGCTTTATTTTAAGGATAAAAGCGTTGAAAGTTATGATGTTTTAATCTCAACCTTGCCACTACCTGAATACGCACAGATCTTAAAAGATATACCTGCTAAGGTAAAAGAGGCTTGCGAAAAGCTTAAAAACACAAGTATGGCTTTAATCTCACTTTGTCTTAATAAGCCAAAAATTATAGATGATATTTGGTTTTATATCTATGATGAGGACATACTTCCTGCAAGATGCTATTCTCCCAGTCAAAAGTCTGCTTTTAATGCTCCAAAAAACTGCTCTTCCTTGCAGTTTGAGGTCTGTTTTTCTAAAGAAAAGCCTTTAAAATTAGCTCAGGATGAGCTTGTAAGGCACATAGTGCAAAAGGGCGAGGAAATGGGACTTTTTACAGAAAGTGAAATTTTGCAAAAAGACATTAGGGTAAAGCCTTACGCAAATGTGAGCTTTTATCTTGGTATGGAAGATGATAGAAGCCTTATAAGGGAGCATTTAAAAGAGCAAAAAATTTACACAGCAGGTCGCTTTGGAAAATGGGACTATCTATGGAGCGATCAATCCTTACTAAGCGGCAAAGATGTGGTAGAAAAGGAACTTGGATTTTAAAGGAGCTTAAATTTCATAAAAATAAATTAACAATTATTTATATCTAAGTGCTTTTCATCATCAAATAATGTATTTTCTAGTATAATTGCAAAGAAGGTGCTAATAATAAAGATAATAAAAATTTTAATTTATGGGAGTTAAAATGACTTTGATTATAGAAAATGTAAATGATGATTTAGCAAAAATTATAAGAGCGGTAGCCAAACCTTTTAAAGCTAAGGTTAAAAGAAAAAAGGAATTAAGTGTAAATGGCTATACAAAAGAATTCGAAGAAAAGCTTTTAAAAGAGCTAAAAGAAACGCAGGATTTATATCTAAAAGGAAAAATAAAAGCTTATGATGATGTAAAAAAAATGCACCAAGATATATTAAATGAAGTATAAGATAATATACTCTAAAGAGTATAAAAAATCATTTAAAAAATTAAAAAAAGACGATATACTTTTATTAGAAAGTATTTTAGAAAAATTAGCTAATGATGAAAAATTGGATATAAGGTATAAAAATCATCAATTGAAAGGAAAGCTAAAGGGTATATGGGATTGTCATATAAAGCCTGATTTAGTTTTGCTATATAAAAAAGATTCGGACAAACTCATATTAAGTGCCTTAAGAATAGGCTCTCACAGCGAAATATTTTCCTAATTTTTATCATTATCCATCTTAAACTCTTTTACAAGCATTTCAAACCCTTTTTCCAAACTTATCTTTTGTTCCCATCCAGGTAAGCTTTCTCCTCCTTCCCAAGGTAAGTTTATCTCAAGTTCTCTTTTTGCTCTTGCTCCCCATTTTATATTTAACTTTTTACCTAAAATTCTTTCATAAAGTTCTACTACTTCTTTAAGACTTTTTCTTTCTTTTCCTTTTAAAGAAAAGATTTTATCTTTACAAAAATTTGGCTTTTCTTGTATGAGTTTTATTAAAATATCAAAGGCATTGATTACATCTAAAATATGAGAGTAATCAACTATTTGAGAGCCATCACTCATTTTTAGTTCCTCATTTGTAGCCCTTTGCAAGATATTGAAAAGTCTAGTTGAGTTGTCATTATTTCCATAGATGTTATAAAGAAGCAAGGATGTAAATATACTATCGTAAGCAAGAGAGTAATACTTCATAATATCTTCAAAAGCCTTTTTGCTAGCCGCATATAAAGAAGAGGGACGATAAGATAAGGAGTTGCAATAAGATGTCATAGTGGCGGTGTTTATAAAAAAATTTATCTTATTTTTACCACAAAGTTCTAAAAGATAAGTGCCAAAAAGTATGTTTGAGTTTATTAGCTCATTTATTTTTATATCCTTGCTAGAGCTTGTAGGCACTAAAGAAGCCAAATGCACCACCCCATCTATATCTTCACTTTCAAAGACTTTTTCTATGCTTTCTATACTTTCATCATAGCGATAAATTTTACAAAACTTTTCTATTTTAGAAGTATCACTAGTATTTCTAACTAAAGCAATAATTTCATACTTATTATGCAAATTTAAAACAAAATTTGTGCCTACAAAGCCTGTTGCACCTGTGAGAAGTATTTTTAACAAACTATGCCCTTAGTATAAAATTTTTCATTTATTTGCCTCGCAAAATTCTTTTATCTTAAGTATGATGTAATCAATCATTTCAAAGCTCATACCCGGATACACTCCTACCCAAAAGCCATCATTCATAATTTTTTCGGTATTTTCAAGCTTTCCTATTACCTTAAAATCAACACCCTCTTTCATACAATCAAAGGCAGGATGTCTTATAATATTACCTGCAAATAGGGTTCTTGTTTGGATATTATGCTTTTCTAAAAAGGTGCTTATTTCATTTCTGCTAAATTTAGCCTTTTCATTTACTAGGAGCATAAAGCCAAACCAAGACGGATCTGAGTTTTGTTCTTTTTCAACCAAATCAAACTCTTTTAGCCCTTTTAAACCCTCATATAATCTTTGGTAATTTTCTTTTCTCTTTTTTATAAAGCTAGGAAGTTTTTCAAGCTGTGCACAGCCTATGGCAGCTTGCATTTCAGTAGCTTTTAAATTAAAGCCAAAATGTGAATAAACATATTTATGGTCATAGCCCTTTGGCAAAGAACCAAATTGCTGAGTAAAGCGACAACCGCAGGTATTATCTTTACCTCCTATGCACCAACAATCCCTGCCCCAATCACGCATAGATAAGATGATCTTTTTTAGCAAATCATCATTTGTATAAACAGCACCTCCCTCGCCCATAGTTATATGATGAGCTGGATAAAAAGAGCTTGTGCCTATATCTCCAAAAGTCCCTGTAAATTTACCATCATAAGTTGAGCCCAAAGCATCGCAATTATCTTCTATTAGCCAAAGTTTATATTTATCGCAAAATTCTTTTACAATTTTTAAATTAAAAGGATTTCCTAAGCTGTGTGCTATCATAACAGCCTTTGTTTTTGGACTTTTTGCCTTTTCAAGTTCATTTACATCTATGTTTATATATTTTAAATCCATATCTACAAAAACAGGTATAGCACCGTACTGAATGATAGGATTTATAGTGGTTGGAAAGGCAGCAGCAACTGTTATAACTTCATCTCCTCTTTTTATAGCCCTATCTTTTAAAAGAGGAGATGTAAGGGCAAAAAAGGCGAGCAAATTCGCAGATGAGCCAGAATTTACTAAAAAAGCATGTTTTACACCAAGAAATTTGGACAATTCTTTTTCAAATTTTAAAGAATATTTTGAAGCTGTTAGCCAAAAGTCTAAGGCACTATCTACAAGATATTCTAACTCTTTTTCATCATAAACTCTACCAGCGTAATTTATCCTAGTTTTTGAAGGGATAAAATCTTGTTCTAGCTTTTTTTGATGCACATTTTTAAAATACTCTTTAACATCGTCTAAAATTTTTTCTTTCATTTTCATCCTTTATCTAATTTTTATCTTTTGTGTATTTAAAGCTAAAAACACAAACCTACTCATCCTTAGACCCTTTCATATATCTAAGATTGTAAATCTTTTTATCTTTGTCATTTAAAAGAGTTTTAAACTCATCCCAAGCTGTAGCTAATACTAAAACCTTACATTTGTTTTTAATACTTTCTAAACTATTCTCATAAGATATTTTAAAATCATAGGTATTTTTAAAGATTTCATTTGCTATAGGGTCATAAGCATAAATATTTCTAAAACCAAGCTCAAGTAGTTTTTTTATAAAAGTAGCTGATTTGCTATCTCTTACATCATCACTTTGAGGTTTAAAGCTAAGTCCTAAAATTCCTATATTTTCATCTTGTGAAAGTTCATTTTTAAGTTTATTTGCATAAAAATTTATAACTTCCTCATTTACAGCTAAAATATCTTTTAAAATTTTAGCCTCATAGCCCTTGTCCTTTGCCTTTTTATAAAGAGCTAGAGTATCTTTTGGTAAGCAGTATCCCCCAAAACCCATACCCGGATACAGGTAAGAAGTAATACCCGCAGGACTTGTGTTAAATCTTTTGTCCTCGTGCAAGATAGAAAAAGCCTTTATTATATCTATATCGCCTATGTTTTGAGCTATCATACTCATCTCATTAGCATAGCTTATATTTAAGCTTAGGGTGGTATTGCTAAGGTATTTTATAAATTCAGCACTATTTAAAGATACAAAGTGTATAGGAGCATTAAAAGGCTTGTATAAAAGCTCTAATTCTTTTATAGACTTTGAGTCTTTACTTCCTATAACAATCCTATCAGGATTCATAAAATCATCATAAGCAAAACCCTCTCTTAAAAACTCAGGATTATTAGCTAGGATAAAGTCCTCGTTTTCTTTAAGATTTAAAGATAGCAAGTGAGGCAAAAAAACTTCTTGTGAGCTTGAGGGGGGCACAGTTGATTTTATCACCAAAACAGGCTTTTTAGCGCATAAAGATATATTAGTAGCTGTATCTTTAAGAGCCTTTAATAAAAAGCTTAAATTTGCACTTCCATCCTCACTCATAGGTGTTCCTATGCAGTAAAACACCACAGTTACATCTTTTAAGGCTTGTGTTATATCAGCAGTGATTGTGAAATTTTTTCCTAAAAATTCTTTTAAAGTCTCATCTAAATCCTTTTCGTAAAAAGGAATTTTTAAGTCTTTTAAAGAAGTTACTTTTTTCTCATCTATTTCATAGCCCAAAACCTCAAAACCTTTTTTCGCAAAACCAAGAGCTGTGGTAAGACCCACAAAACCAAGACCAAATACTGCTATTTTCATAGTAAGACCCCATTTTCTTTTTCAAGCTTAAGATAGTTTAAAAATCTTTTCACACCCTCATCTACTAAGATACTAGGGTTATAATCAAGCTTTGTTTTAGCCTTTCTTATGATAGGGCAACGTCTGTTTGGATTGTCTGTGAGGTAGTTTTTATCGCTAGATTTTTTAAATTTAAGCTCCAAATTTAAACCAAATATATCTTTGGCATGTTTTATATAAATATCAGCAAGATCTTTTACGCAAAGCTCTGGTTTATCAATGCCTATGTTAAAATAATCAAATTCGCTATAAACAAGCACCTTTAAATACCCAGCTATAGCATCAGCTATATAACAAAAGGTTCTAGTTGGCAAACCATCACTTAAAAGCTCTATATCTCTTGCTTCTAAAACAGCCTTAGCAAAGTCAGCTGGTACTCTTTTATCATCTAAGCTCATACCCGGACCATAATTATTAAAAGGTCTTGCTATAGTAATTGGCATTTTATATTCTAAGGAAAAAAGATAGCACATAGTTTCGCCAAATCTCTTAGCCTCATCATAACAAGCCCTAGGTCCTATGCAAGCTACATTTCCTCTATATTCTTCATCGGTTGGAATTTTATCACTTGCAGGATCTCCATAAATTTCGCTACTTGAGAAAAACAAAAAGCCTCTTATATCCTTATCCTTATAAAAATCTAACAAACTCCTTAATCCCCAAATGTTTGCGTCTAAGGTTTGTATAGGATACTTTCTATAAAAACTAGGACTTGCTATACTTGCTGCGTGTATGATTAGCTTTGCGTCTTTTGCTTCTTCTAAGCTTTCTATCTTATCTGTGATGATGTCAAATTTATAAAGTTTTAAAAGCTCTTCATAATCTTTAGCTAAGTTTTCAAGCCATAAAGGCTTTCTTAATATAAAATTATCAAGGGCAATTATTTTTTTAATGCCAAGCTCTTTTGAGTATTTGATAAAAAAATGTATAAAATAAAAACCCAAAAACCCAGCACAACCTGTAAATAAAATACTTGAGTTTTCAAAAGACTTTTTTTGCTTATCATTTAAGGATTTAAAAATGTATTCTAAATCCTCATTTAAAATTTGATTTTTAAAGCAATCTTTCATATCAATCCTCCCACAAAGCCCAAGGTGCTTTAGCACTAAGCCACATCTTAGAAAGTTCTTTTTTATCTTTAAGTGTATCCATACATTTCCAAAAGCCATTGTGTTTGTAACTATAAAGCTCTGCATCTTTTGCTAGATTTTTAAGAGGTTCTTGCTCAAAGATAGTATCTTCACTATCTTTTATGTAGTCAAAAATCTTAGGCTCACAAACAAAAAAGCCCCCATTTATCCAACCAGCATTATCAGTACTTGCATCTCCTTTTGGTTTTTCAGTAAAGGCTTTTATGCGGTTATTTTCATCTATATCAAGCTTACCAAAACGTCCCTCTGGCAAGATAGAAGTCATAGTGATAGCCTTTTTATGAGACTTATGAAAGGCTAAAAGCTCTTTTAAATTTACATCACTTAAGCCATCTCCATAAGTAAGCATAAAGCTTTCATTTCCTACATAATCTTTTGCTTGTAAAATTCTACTTCCTGTCATATTTTCCTGACCTGTGTAAAGCATAGTTACCTTCCAAGGTTCGTGACGGGTGGTGTGAATTTGTAAGGAATTATTAGACATATCAACGGTTATATCACTATAATGAGTGTAGTAGTTTATAAAATAATCCTTTATGATATGACCCTTATATCCTGTAAGTATGATAAAGTCATTAAAACCCCAGTATGAATAAATCTTCATTATATGCCAAAGTATAGGTTTTCCTCCTATTTCTACCATAGGTTTTGGTAAGAGGGATGTTTCTTCACTAAGTCTAGTGCCAAGCCCTCCAGCTAGGATTAGAACTTTCATTTTGAGTCCTTTCTTTCATTTTTAAACTGTCTCTTTATCCTACGCACATCTAAATAAAACCTCATATATTTGAATGCCCCCCCCCGTTTATTAGCCTCTATCAAGGCTTCACCGAGATTTTTTATAAAACCATGAACATTATTGCTACTTAAAATCTCATTCCTTTCTCCTTCTTCCACTCTTTATAAACCTTACTTATTCTGAATAAAAAAGTAAAAGGGTGCTTTACGAGAGTATTACCTAATCTGTAAGTAAGGTGGTTTTTTATTCTTATTGCTTCGTGATTATCACTATAATGATGCATAGGCTCGGGTTTTATTAAGCCATTTGAATTTGCCAAAAGATTATTAAAGGCTTTTGATGTGAAATGAAGTATATATGTCCAAGGTATACTTAGAGGTAAAAGCAAAATTTTAAGCTTATTGTTTTTTACAGATAAGATTTCTTTTCCTAATTTATAGGATAGATGAGATTGTATTATATTTACGGCTCCAGCTTTATAAGGCATAGGAGAATTTTTATATAGTATTTCCTCATAAAAAGGTGTTTTTCTAGCATAAGACCACCATATATCTGCTTTTTCTAAATGAGGAGAATTCCAGGGTTTGAAATGATCACAGTAGTGAATTATATAGTAATTCTTAAAAGAATCTTTAAATTCCTCATAAAAGTCATCATTAAATACTCTATTTAAATTTCTATTTTTTATATTTGTATTCCACAGATAATTCCATCTTAAAGATATAAATTTCACTTTTTTATACATAATGGAATTTAAAACACACTGATCAACAATCCTAGGTTTTTCAAGCTCTTTTAATTTTTCTAAACATAAATTTAAAAAGTCTATGCTATTACATTTTGCTATATCAAAGAGCAAGACACCTGCATTAAAATAATTTTCATAAGAATCTAAATTTAGTTTCTTTTCTATATATTCTACTGTGTTTGTATCATATTTTTGTGCTGCAATTAGCGTATCTCTTACAACGCCTAAGAATTTATCATCCAAATCTATAGCATAAAATTCTTTTAAGTCTTTTAAGGCTATGGTATCTGCATCTATATAAATAAGCTTTTTGTATTCTTTAAATAGTTTTGGAATCAAAAAGCGGTAATAAGTGCTCTCAGAAAAATGATCTTTTATATGAAAATCATAATTCTCTTTTATTTCGCTTATAAATAAATAAATATCTACAAATCTTAAAGAAATATTATCTTGTTTTATCATAGAGCTTATCTTTTGCATATATGTTTTGCTTATATCATTATTGTATAGAATAACTATATCATAATTCATATCAGGGCTTGAGTGCTCTATGATAGATTGTAACAATACAGCAAAATAAGGAGCATAATTCCAGTCAAATATAGAGCATATATTAACGCTATTATCAAATACTGGTTTTAAATCATATAGTGTTTTAAATTTCTCCTCATAATTTTGCAGACATTCTTTATCTATAAGCTTTGTATATTTATGCATAAACTCATCATAAAAAGGCAGTTTTTTAGCATATTTTAAAAATTCATTACTATATTTAACATATGCATATATCCAAGGCTTTCTATCCCCAGCCCAATGCACTATAAAAGGATCTTTAAAGGCTTGTTCATAGAATTTTTCATTTTTGTATTGTTGAACTGGCATAGCATTGTATTTTAAGTCTAAATATTTTACTTTGCCTTGTAAGCTTATATTTAAGACATCTTGATCTCCACATCTTAGTATATGGTTATATTTTTCGTAATCTTCAAGCAGTTTTCTTTCTATATCATCTTCACGCCATTTTTTAAGATTACATAGCATTACACCTGAATTTACATATAAATAATCTTTTGCCAATGGTAGTTTTTTAAAACCTTCTTTCCATATTAAAGGAAGCTGATCCATAACCCCAGCCATATAATACTCATCTATATCCACTTCCCAAAGTTTTGAAAGATCTCCTAAAACTATCAAATCTACATCTAAATATATACATTTGTCTAAATTTGCTTTAACAGATGAGACTAAAAGACGGTAATTTCCTTCAGAACTTATATGAGATGTTATATCTCTATATCCTGTATTTTTCTTAAATATATTGTTTTCATCTACATCTATAAATTCTATATCATAGTCTTTTATATGTTTTAATGACTGTAGTTTTTCTTTATCTTCTTCTTTTAAATCTTTACTTAATATATAAAAAGATATCTTATAATCTTTACTTAAATTACTCAGTATAGAACTAATACAAATAGAAGCTATATATGTATATTTACTATTTATATTAAAAAAAGTATGTATATGTTTATTTGAATTCATTTGTTTTCTCCTTCTTCCACTCTTTATAAACCTTACTTACTCTAAATAAAAAAGTAAAAGGGTGTTTTACAAGTAAATTTCCTAGTCTATAAGTAAGTTGATTATTTTTAATCTTTAAAGCTTCATTATAATCAGAGTAGTAGTTATGTAAAGGTTCAGGTCTTATACTAGCATTAGAAAATGCTAGTAAAGAATTTAACATCTTTGATATAAAGTGTATTAGATATACACAAGGTAAGCTAAAAGGTAAAATAAAAATCTTAGCTTTATTATTTTTTATAGATAAAATTTCTTGTCCTAGTCTATATGATAAATGAGATTGAATTTGTTTTTTTGCTCCACCTTTGTAAGGATAAGGAGGATTAGCTAGATTTCTATATAAAATTTCCTCATAAAAAGGTGTTTTTCTAGCATAGCTCCACCAGATGTTGGCTTTTTCTAAATGAGGGGAATTCCAGGGTTTGGCTGTAAATTCATAGTGGATTATGACCGGATCTTTTTTTGCTTCTTCATACAGATCATAAACATCTTTAGGAAGAAAAGTGTGTAAATTTTTAAAATAAGTTTCGCATTGATATAGATTATATTTAGTATGTAAAATTTTAGCCTTATCTGCAAATAAGGAATTTAATACACATTGATCAACCATAAGAGGCTTTTTTAATTCTCTTAACTTTTCTAAACAAAGACCTAGAAAGTCCACACTACTGCATTTTTTTATATTAAAAAGTAAAACTCCACTACCAAAATACTTAGCTTTATCTTTTAATCCTAATTTGTTTGATATATATTCATTTATATCTACGTCTGAGACAAAATCAAAATTTTTGATATGTCCAGTAATTATAGTATCTTGTATTACACCTAAAAATTTATCTTCTAAGTTTGTATCAAACAAGTCTTTTAAATCTTTTAGGACAATGGTATCTACATCTATGTAAAGTGTTTTTTCATAGTTTTTAAATAGTTTTGGTATAAAAAATCTAAAATATGCCTCAGCTTTCCAATGATATAGCAAATACTTACTAAAATCTACAATATTTGCAAATAAATAAATATCTACAAATCTTATTGAGAAATTGCTTAAAGCACTTATCATGGATAGAAGTCTTTTCATATAAACTGTGTTTATATTATTGTTATGAAGTATGACTATATCATAATTTGTGTTTATATCTGAATTATCTATAATCGATCTTAATAATACTGAAAAATAAGGAGCATAATTATCATCAAACGCACAACACAAGCTAACATAGTTTTTGTCAAAAACGGGCTTTAAATCATATAGATTTTTAAATATTTCTTTATCATTTCCTAAACACTCTTTATCTATAAGCTTTGTATATTTATACATAAACTCATCATAAAAAGGCAATTTTTTAGCATAAGAAAACCAAATATCGTTTTTATATTTTATGTTGTAAAGCCAGGGTTTAATTTCTCCAGAATAATGTATAATAATTGAATTTTTAAGTGCATTTTTTACGTCTTTTTTATTTTCTTTTATATTGTTTATAAGACAGTTGTATTTTTTATCTAACATTTTTATCTTGCCTTGCAAGACCATATTTATAGCATCTTTGTCTGGATACAATAATATATCTTCGTTTTTATGATAAGCATCAAACAGTTTTCTTTCTATATCATCTTCACGCCATTTTTTAAGATTGCATAGCATTACACCTGTATTTACATAATTATTCTTTTTCTTTATATTGAGTCTATTTTGTCTGTGATAGATTAAACTTTTTGTTTTGCATTCTTCTATAACCCCAGCCATATAATACTCATCTATATCCACTTCCCAAAGTTCTGCTAAATCTCCTGTAGCTATCAAATCTGCATCTAAATATACACATTTATCCAAATTTGGCTTTAAAGAAGATAGTAAAAATTTATAATTTGCCTCAAAAGATACATGAGCTTGAGATGATTCTATCTTTTTTGTAAATACACTTTCATCTACATCTATAAATTCTATATCATAGTCTTTTATATGTTTTAATGACTGTAGTTTTTCTTTATCTTCTTCTTTTAAATCTTTACTTAATATATAAAAAGATATCTTATAATCTTTACTTAAATTACTCAGTATAGAACTAATACAAATAGAAGCTATATATGTATATTTACTATTTATATTAAAAAAAGTATGTATATGTTTATTTGAATTCATTTGTTTTCTCCTTCTTCCACTCTTTATAAACCTTACTTACTCTAAATAAAAAAGTAAAAGGGTGTTTTATTAAAAGTTCTCCTAGCTTGTAAGTTAGCTGTTTTTTTACCTTTAAAGATTCTTGATAGTCGCTATAGTTTTCTAGCTTTGTTAGCTTTAAGTCCGGATATATTTTTATCATAGCATTATAGGCTATTTTGTCGCTTTTATAAGCTTTAATAGCTTTTATAAGTCTAAAAAGCAAAGAAAAAGCCGATGATAAAGATCTGGTTTTTAACAAAACTTCTCCAAGTCTATAAGATAAGTGCCTTTTAGTTCTATCAGCTGCTCCATAAAGATTTACTAAAGATTTTGCAAAAAGCTCTTTATATTTGCTTTCTAATAAAAAGCTATATGGAGTATATTTTATGTAATGCCAATATCTTTTCCAAAGTGGATTATAAACTCCACGTTCATTCCAAGGCTTACAAATTCCTGTATAATGAATTATAGTTGGTTTTATTTTTGCAAAGTGTAAATCATGATCATTATAACTTGTCATATTTGTTGTGTTTGTTAGAGTGCAATGTTGAACATTAAATTTTGGATTTAACTTAATACATTTATCTTTAAATGCGTGATTTAAAACATCTTGATATTGATACATTATTTTTTTGGATAAAGTAAAAATTTTAGTGTTAAAAAATAAGTTATCAACTATAGAATCTTCTCGCCATTTTTTAGCATTTATTAGCAAAACACCTGCATTAAAAGGGTGCTCAACACCAAAAGCTTTTTTATAATATTTGTATGAATTATAATTGCCATCATCCATTACGCATACATACTTTCCTTTAAAATCTGAGTTATAAAATTTGTTTAGGCTATCTTCAACTATGCAATCTACATCTAAGTATAGTAGCCTATCTATGTTTTCATTTATATTTGGGAGTATATATCTAAAATATACTTCTTTGGATGTGTGAAACATTTCAGGATTAGAGCTTTGCTCACAATCATATACTCTATCATCATTAACTTCAACAAAATCAATATCAAATTCTTTTATATTTCTTAGATTTTGTATGTCGTTTTTGCTAAATTCACTTAGACAACCATCATGCAAAACATAAAAATGAAAATCATCTAAAGTAGTAGAATTTTTAAGTATAGAAGCTATCAATACACAAAGATGTTGAGTATAGCTATCATTGATTGTGAAGAAGATGTGCATAGTAGTTTTTTGACCAACATAAAGCTTTATTGCTTCTTCATAGGTTTTTTCACTAAAAATACTATTTGCATCTCTTTCTTGCATACGCGAAAAAACCTCGTAAAGCTCTTTGCGTTTTATACTATCTCTATGAAAAGAGTATGAATTAATGCCTTTAAATATATGTTCAAGCTCTTCTTCATTAAAAAATTGTTGCAAATTTTCTATTTGTATAGTTCTTACACTTAAATTTTGCTTTTTTTGCGTTTCTGGTTTTGAGCTACATGAATGATTATCAAAGCGATACAAAAGTAAGACCTCGTCTAAATTTGTTATCTTTCCACCACATTCTAAAATTTGCATATAAAATTTATAATCAAAAGCATAGTAGTAATAGTAATCCTCTAAAAATTTTATATTGTTATTTTTTACAAATTCGGCTCTTATCATATTAGTTGGTTGAGCCATATGATTATGAAATTGTAAGAGCAAAGACATAAGTTCTGCATTAGCCGGTATAACCCAATCCATCCATTTTACAGGAAAACTCTCTATAAGGGTTCCAAGAACAGTTATATCAGGATTATCCTCCATATATCTTACTTGCTTTTCGAGTCTTTTAGGCAAAGATATATCATCATCATGCATAAGAGCTATATATTTACCTTTTGCTAAAGATAGTAGCTTATTATGAGAATACACAAAACCCTTGTTTTTTTCATTTTGTAGGGCTATGATTCTTTTATCTTTTTTAGCATATTCTTTAACTATCTCATATGTATTATCTGTAGAACAATTATCTAATATAATAAACTCAAAATTTGTGTATGTTTGATCCAGTATAGATTCAATAGCTTCGGATATATATCCCTCCCTATTATAACAAGGCATAATAACTGATATTAAAGGTTGGTTTAATTCATTGGACATAAAAATTCCTTATCTTGATAATAATTTATAAAATTAAGATGTCAAAATTCAATAAAGTTTAAAAATACATCAAAATCCACACACCAAAGTATAGTTTAGAAAAGAGACATAAAGGTTGCACCTTCATAAACCATGCTTTTTAATCTTTTAAATATCTATATCCTCGATTCACAAGGAATTTTATAATTTATCTGCTTTTGTATTGAAAATGGCTGTTTTCAAACTTTTTTTAAACCTTTTTATAAAAAAATTCACATTTTTTTAACATATCCCGCTCTTGCCAAACAAGCAAAAGGAGTAAAATAGCCTCTTTTTAATAATCACAAAGCAAAATTATACTACATTTTTCCCAATTTCTAACCCAAAATTCAAAAAAAAAAAAAAACAAGTTTTAAAGTATTGTTAAGTCTGTAAATATGAAGCTTTAAAAACTTTTCTTAATGTTAGAAATTTAAGTATTTATTTAAGTATCTATAAAAGATGTCAATTTAAATTTAAATCTTAATCCTTTTAAAAGAACTTCTTAAAAATGCAAATTCTTAAAAATACATAAAATAAAAAAGTTTGAAAACAGCCATTTTCAATACAAAATGAAAAAATGAAAGAATTAACTTAGAAGCTGAAATTTGGGTATTTGAAGAGCTTGGAAGGTAAATTTGGAAAGGAATTTAAAGAGAGTAATAACATCAAGAGTTTGAATTTAAATTCCTGAAACTTGAAAAAGAATGTTGGCAAAAAATTAAAAAAGAAAAATGAAAAGATTAGTAAAGATTTAAAAAAGAAATAAAACGCAAAAAAGAACTTTAAAAAACAAAGAGTGAATATAAGAAAGGTTTGTAAATAATGAAAGATAAAAACAATATAAATGATTTAATAAATACTAAAGCAAATGAAGAAAAGATAGAAAATAATATTTCTCCAAAAGTTTCAATAATAGTTCCCATATACAATGTAGAAAAATATCTAAGACAGTGTCTTGATAGTATAGTAAATCAAAGCTTAAAAGATATAGAAATAATCTTAGTAGATGATGGTTCTACTGATTCTTGTCCTAGTATATGTGATGAGTATGCTAGTAAGGATAAAAGAATAATAGTCATTCATAAAGAAAACAAAGGTTTAGGTGCTGCTTATAATACAGGACTTGATATAGCCAAAGGAGAATATATAGGCTTTGTAGAATCTGATGATTTTATAGAGTTAAATATGTATGAGGAGTTGTATAAGAGAGCGGTAGAAACTGGGGTGGAGGTTGTAATAGGTGGATTTTATTTTGTAAATAACGGAGTAAAAAAGCCTGAAACAAGTATTTTAAATTCTGTAAACAAAGATATTTTTGATGTATACTCATGTCCGCAAATGCTTAATACACATTCTTCTGTATGGTCAAAAATATATAAAAAAGATTTTTTAAATAAAAACAATATAAAATTTAATGATTTTAATAGTGAAAATTTTGGGTATTACTGCGATATACCATTTTGGACTACAATTTGTTGCGTGTGCAATAAATTTTCAAAAGTTGATAAGATACTGTACAACTATAGAATTGATAACCCAAATGCCTCATCTGTAAATTCTAGAAATGATAGCACTTTGCTGAACATAATCCCGGCACTACATGATACATTAAATATAAGCAAAACTTACAACAAATACGAACAATTAAAAGAAAATATTGTTTTTTGCATAGCATATACGGCCATAAGGTATTTTTTTAATATAGACTACAAATACAAAAAAGAATTTTTTGACAAATTTAGAAAACTTGCCCTAGAACTAGATGTCAACGACAATTTTAAATTTTTACTTTTTGATATGAAAATTAGACGACATATCCTAGCAAAAGATCTTTTAAATGCTTGTTTAAACAATGATTATGACGCAATTTATACTCAATTACTAGACGCACAATTAAATTCTAAAGATAGATTTAAAAAAAGATTGGATTATAGATTAGGTTGTGTTCTGGCACACAGTTGTAAAAATATTAGAAATTTCATTATGCTGCCTTATGATTTGGCAAATGAATATAAATCTTACAAAAAAGAATATATAGAAGAATTTGTACCCTTAGACAAATGTATAGACTACAAACACAGCATTCCTCTTAAAAATCACTTAAGCTACATACTTGGCAGCGAGTTGGTTAAGACTAAAAATATTCGTTCTGCCTTAACTCTACCATTTAGACTTGGCAAGGCATTGATAAATAAAAAGAAAGCTAAGCCACAACCAACGCTTATAAATATTTCTACACAGCTAAATGAACTTCAGACGATGATGTATGAACTGAGGTCTGATGTATTGGCCAGTGTAATTCATCCCAATGTATTTAGCGAATATAGAAATTTACACGCTAATGAAGATATTGTGTTGTTTGGGAATGGTGCAAGTGCAAACTACTATAAAATTATAAAAAATGCAATTCATATAGGCGTTAATAGAGCTTTTAAAATGAATAAGATTAATTTTAAATACTTTTTTGTTCAACATGCTTTATATCCAGAAGGTAGCTATGAACTGGAACAATATATTGAAGACAACAAAAACACAAGCTTTTTTCTGGGTATGCTACCAGTAACTTTCACTTGGAATAATACCCATTATAGACACAATCCTGATATTTATGCAAAATTTAAAAATGTAAAACCGTATATAATTAGAAAACACGGAAAAATATGGGCAACAGATATAAGCTACGAGCCTATTGGCGATTTTGAGTCTGTTATTTTTGCTGCATTGCAATTCGCTTGCTACTTAAATGCCAAACGCATTTATCTTGTAGGTTGTGATTGCTCTACTTCGTATTTTTATAAAACAAAGCAGCATGAACAAATAATGTATCATTCGCAAATAAACACTTGGAAAGCAATCAAACCGCTCATACAAAGACTATATCCTCATATACAAATCATATCTATTAATCCTATCGGGCTTAAAGATGTTTTTAAAGATGTTTATACAGATGAGTTTAAAAAGGATTTCAGATGTTTCACATAGTCTTAAGTGTGGATGATAATTATATAAAATACAGTGCTGTTTTAATGAGCAATATCATAAAAACAATCAATAAAGAAAATTATAATACAAAAGCACCTATATATTTTCATATTTTTACGGATGCTTCTTTAAGTAGCCTGTCAAAAGATAATTTAGATATTTTAGAAAAAAACCTATCTAAAATTTACCCTTGCAAAATCAAAATGCACCTTATAGATGAAGATATATTTAAAAAACGCACTAGTAATATGGTTAGAGGTAAATACAGTGCATTTTATAGACTGTTAATTGGAAGTATTTTAGACAAGAAAATAGAAAAATGCCTCATTTTAGATGTAGACATGTTGGTTTTAAGTGATATTAGAGAATGTTTTTATATAGATCTTAAAGATAATATAGTAGCTGCTTGCGGACATAACACAAAAAGACCTTCATGCACGTCAAAACAAGGCAATAAAAATTTAGATTTTGATGGCTTTTATTTAAATATGGGTTTTGTTTTGGTGGATTTGAAAAAATACAGAGAGGAAAAGATAGAGGATAAATGCTTTGATTTTATAGAAAACTATGATATTCCAATCACACCTGAAGAATATACCTTAAATGTTGTTTTAAATGGCCGTATTTTACAATTAAGACATGAGTGGAATTTAAGCTTTTCTTATCTAGATACACAAAGAATAAGTTTTAAAGATGAAACAAAAAATAGACCTGTAATAAACTACACAAAAGCAGATTTTGAACAAGCTATTAAAAATCCAAAAATAATACATTTTACATATGGCGGCTCTTTTCCTAAGCCTTGGCAAGAGCTTGGAAAAACAACAAATCCTCTACATTATCATCCGGATAATAATAAATATAGACAAATATGGTGGGAATTTGCTATTTGCACTTTTGCATATGAAGAACACTTCAAAAAAAGCAAAATAGATATTGAACATAAATTTTTTACAAATTTAACCACAAGCATACTGCCTAAAATTAATGAAAATGTAAAGTTAATAGAAAAGTTGCAAAGATTTGAAAAAGATATTATGTTACAAAACAAGCAAGAAAAAGAACAAAAAGTATTTGCATTAAATTCAGCCAAAACAAGAATTCACTCTCACCTAGCCTATAAACTTGGACAAGCTTTGATATTAAATTCAAAGTCTTTAAAAGGCTACATAAGAATGCCTTATGTTTTATCTTATATAAAAGATAAGCACAAAGCCGAACAAAAAGCTTACAATGAAAAAATTTCAAAAAATCCTTCTTTAAAACTTCCTCCTTTGCAAAGTTATCCAGACTACAAAGAAGCCTTAAAAGAAAAGGAATGTATCACTTATAAACTTGGCGAAGCACTTATACAAAACATGAAACGGGGGGCATTCAAATATATGAGGTTTTATTTAGATGTGCGTAGGATTAAAAAAGAATTTAAGCTCAAATCGCAGAGCTAAAATATAGGAATTTGTATAGCATGAAAGAAAATATAAAAATAGAAAATATTGAAATTTCTTACTCAAAGCCTCCATTAGTGGTGCCAGAAATAGGCATAAACCATAATGGAAGCTTAGAAATAGCAAAATTAATGGTAGATAGTGCTAAAAGAGCGGGTGCAAAAATTATCAAACACCAAACACACATCATAGAAGATGAAATGAGCAAAGAAGCCAAAAATGTCATACCGGGCAATGCTAAGATAAGCATATATGAAATCATGAAAAAATGCGCTTTAAGTGATAAGGACGAACTGGCTTTAAAAGAATACACCGAAAAACTAGGGCTTACATACATTAGCACCCCTTTTTCAAGAGCGGCGGCAAATCGCTTAGAGGATATGGGCGTAAGTGCCTATAAAATAGGCTCTGGTGAGTGCAATAACTATCCTTTATTAAAGCACATAGCAGAATTTAAAAAGCCTATAATTTTAAGCACGGGCATGAATAACATACAATCCATTTCCAAAAGTGTTGAAATTTTTAGACAACATGAAGTGCCTTTTATACTCCTACATACGACCAATCTTTATCCAACCCCGCCTCACCTTGTAAGACTTCATGCAATGTTAAAACTTAAAGAGAAATTTGATTGTTTGGTGGGCCTAAGCGATCATACTACTGATAATCTAGCCTGTCTTGGAGCAGTGGCTTTGGGAGCTTGTGTCTTAGAAAGACATTTTACTGACAGCATGCAAAGAAAGGGACCTGATATAATATGTTCCATGGATGAGAAGGCCTTAAAAGAGCTGATAGAACAAAGCGAAAAGATGTTTTTAATGCGTGGCATGAACAAGGACAAAGAGGCTGCAAAAGAAGAGCAAGTTACTATAGATTTTGCTTTTGCCAGCGTAGTTAGCACAAAGGCTATAAAAAAGGGAGAAATTTTAAGCAAAGAAAATATTTGGGTAAAAAGACCGGGCAAAGGAGGAATTCCTGCTAGCGAGTTTGAAGCCTTACTAGGCAAGAAAGCATCAAAAGATATAGAGGCTGATGTGCAGCTAAAATACGGAGATTTTATTTGAAAAAAGATAAGAAAAAAATAGTCTTTGTTACAGGCACAAGAGCAGATTTTTCTAAGATAAAATCTTTGATGCACAAGGTAGAGAATTCTACGGATTTCGAACTTTTTATCTTTGTTACAGGAATGCATTTAAGCTCTTATTTTGGCTACACAATCGGAGAGGTAGAAAAAAATGGCTTCAAAAATATTTTTAAATTCATAAACTATGATAAATATTACCAAATGGACAAAGCCCTTGCCATTACAATTGATGGTTTTTCAAGATTTATAAACGAGGTAAAACCTGATTTAATCGTAGTGCATGGCGATAGGATAGAACCCTTAGCAGCAGCCATTACAGGTAGCCTAAATAATATCTTAGTAGCTCACATAGAGGGCGGAGAAATTTCTGGAACCATAGATGATAGTCTAAGGCATGCCATATCAAAGTTAGCTCACATTCATCTCGTAAATGATGAAAGGGCTAAAAAAGTTCTTATGCAACTTGGTGAGGATGAGGACTGTATATTTATCATAGGTTCGCCAGATATGGAGCTTTTAGAGCAAAATACCATTTCACTTGATGAGGCCAAAAAATACTACGATATAAACTTTCAAGAATACAGCATAGTAATCTTTCACCCTGTAACAACTGAATTTATGTCCATGAAAGAGCAAAGCGAAAATTTAGTCCGCGCGCTTAAAGAAAGCAAGAAAAATTACATAATAATTTATCCTAATAATGATTTGGGCTTTGAGTTCATTATGCAAGCTTATGAAAATTTGCACAAACTAAGCAATTTTAAGCTTTTTCCCTCGCTTAGATTTGAGTATTTTATCACTCTTTTAAAAAACGCAGACTGTATCATAGGAAATTCCAGCTGCATACTAAAAGAAGCACTTTATCTAAATATACCTGGCATTTTAGTAGGCTCTAGACAAGATGGAAGAGTTGGTAGCGAAAATGTTATAAAAGTAAATTCCAAATATGAAGAAATTTTAAATGCTATATTTACAGCACATAAGAAAAATCATAAAAAATCAAAACATATAGAGATACTAAACAGCTCTGAAAGGTTTTTTAGCTACCTAAAAAGCGGTGCATTTTTCAAGGTAAAAAGACAGAAAAAATTTAATTCTATATATAAATAAGGAGAAAAATATGAAAAAAGTTGTTATCTTTGGAGCTGCCACCGGCGGTAAAAAAGTAGCTTCAAGTCTTTTAGGAAAAGCTTTTAACGGGGGGGGGGATTACGAAATTTTGTTTTTCGTAGATAATGATGATAAAAAATGGGGAAAAACTATGAGTGTTTGCAATCAACTTTATGCTATACATCCTCCAACAAAGCTTAGAGAAGTGGAATTTGACAAGGTTATCGTAGCTTCTATATGCGGAGAAGATATCATCAAACAGCTTGAAAAAGAATTACAAATTCCTTATGAAAAAATAGACGATTTATTTATAAGGCAGTATTTTATGTCCTTTGAGGTATTTTTGGAACATTTTGCCATGTATTGTAAAGCCAAAAATGTAACAGGCGATATTGCCGAACTTGGAGTATATCAAGGTGATTCAGCAAAACGGCTTAATGCTTATTTTCCAGATAAAAAGCTTTATTTGTTTGATACCTTTGAAGGTTATATGGCTCTTGATATTAAGGAAAAAGACAGTGAGGCTAAAAATTTAGGCGATAAGCACCTTAGCAACACCTCTGTAGCTTTGGTGCAAAGCAAAATGCCCTACCCTAACAATGTTGTTATCAAAAAGGGTTGGTTTCCGCAAAGTGCGCAGGGTTTAGAGCAAGAGAAATTTTGCCTTGTAAATCTTGATCCTGATTTATACGAGCCACTTAAGGCGGGACTAGATTTCTTTTATCCAAGGCTTGTTAAAGGCGGGGTGCTACTTATATGTGGATATTTTTCACCTCATGCAGGCATTAAACAAGCCTGTGATGAATTTTGCAAGCAGCACAAGCTAAGCCTTATTCCATTAGGATTTGGGAATTTTATGGCACTTGTAAAGGCGTAGCATGAAAAGCGTCATTATACTTACAAGCGATAGTTTAAGACATAGCTTTATGAGAAAAGCAATAGCCATGGATGAAAACATAAAGGTTTTAAAAACTTACTGCGAAAGACAAAAACACATACTTTATAGCTTGGCCACAACAGACTTGCAAAGCAGACATCTTAGACAAAGGGATCTTAGTGAAAAGGATTTCTTTGAAGCTTTTGTAAATTTAAGCCCAGATTACTCAAATCCTGTGTCAATAGAAAAAAATGAAGTCAATGAAGCGCACATAGTAAAGGAGATATGCTCTTTAAATCCTGATTTAATCATTGCTTATGGCTGTTCGATTATTAAAGCTCCTATTATTAGAGCTTTTCATAATAGAATTCTTAATGTTCATCTGGGGCTATCGCCTTATTACAGAGGCAGTGGGACAAACTACTTTCCCTTTGTAAATAAGGAGCTAGAATGCGTTGGAGCCACTTTTATGTATATGGATGAAGGCATAGATACAGGGGATATAATACATCAAATTCAAGCAAAAATTTATCCAAACGATGATATACACAGCATAGGCAATAGGCTCATAAGCCATCTTGCTAAGATATACATAGATATAACTAATAATTATGAAAAATTAGAAAAAATACCTCAGCCAGAAAATAAATTTAGTGGCAAATTATATAAAAATAAAGATTTCACAAGCTCTTCCCTTGAGCAAATTTATGCAAATTTTAAAAACGGTATGATAGATGAATATTTAAGCGGCAAAAAAGAAATCAAGCTTTATCAAAATCCTTATTTGCTGTCCTTAGGAGAGAAAAAATGAAAGTTATTATGTATCACTATGTAAGAAGTTCTAGCAAGGATTTTCCATTTTTTAGGTATTTAAGCGTGGAGAATTTTTGCAAACAACTTGATTATTTTGAAAAGGAATTTGGCTTTGTCAAATTTGAAGATTTTTTAAAACTCAAAGAAGATTTGTCATGCTTTATCAAGGTAAAAGATAAAATTTTGCTTACTTTTGATGATGGCTTGATAGATCATTTCAACTTCGTTTTACCTGAGCTGGTAAAAAGAGGGCTTTTTGCCTTATTTTTTGTTCCAACAGCTATTTATGAGAGAGAAAAAGCCTTGGATGTGCATAGAATTCATTATTTATTAGGTAGAAACGGGGGGGGGGGGTTGATGTCCTTTGTTAAAAATATTTTAGATGATGATATGCTAGAACAAGATAAAATAGAGCTTTTCAAGCAAAAAACCTACACAAAGCAAGATAACGATAGCTTGACAACGGAATTTAAAAAACTCTTTAATTACTACATAAAATACGAATACAAAGAAGCTATCTTAGATAAGATAGTAAATGAATTCTCAAATGATAAGGAAATTTTTTCCAGTCTTTATATGAGTATAGATAACTTAAAATCAATGCATAAGCAAGGAATGATCATAGGTTCTCACTCTTGCAATCACCTTGTATTTTCTAAGCTCAAAGAAAAAGAACAAGAAAAGGAGATTGAAGACTCTTTTGACTTTTTAGAAAGCATTTTAAAAAAGCTTTATATCAAGACCTTTTGTTATCCTTATGGTGGTTTTCACACTTTTACGAAATTTACAGAACAAACACTGCAAAAACAAGGCGTAAGCTTTTCATTTAATGTAGAATCAAGGGATGTAAGTTTAGATGATGTAAAAAACAGAGCACAAGCATTGCCAAGATATGACTGTAATGAATTTTGCTTTGGCAAGGCAAATTTAGGATGAGCAAATGACCTTAGCATTGATACCCGCAAGAGCTGGCAGCAAAGGGATAAAAAACAAAAATCTAGTCCTGTTAAATAGCAAACCTTTGCTTTACTACACAATTGAGGCTGCTAAAAATGCTAACTGTATAGATGAAATTCTCTTAAGTTCTGATGGGGATGAAATTTTAAACTACGGCAAAACTCAGGGCATAAAGACCTTACGACGACCAAAGGAACTAGCCCTAGATGATAGCACCAGCGATGAGCTTATTTTACATGCTTTGCAAGCATACAAAAAGTTCGAAAATGTAATTTTGCTGCAACCCACCTCACCATTTAGAACGGCCTTGCACATAGATGAAGCTTTTAACAAATTTAAGCAAGAAAAGGCACAGGCATTAATTAGCGTGCTAGAATGCGATAATAAAATTTTAAAAGCCTTTATCTTGGATGAAAATAACAAGCTACAAGGAATTTGCAATAATACCTTTCCTTTTATAGCTAGACAAAAACTTCCAAAAACTTACATGAGCAACGGAGCAATATACATAATCAAGACAAAAGACTTTTTAAAAAATCATACTTTCTTGCAAGAAAAGACAAGCTATTATCTAATGGATGAAAAATGCAGTATAGATATAGACAATAAAGAGGATTTAAAAAGAGCAAATGAAATTTTAAAATCCCAAGTAAGTAAAACAACAAAAGGGCTCTAAAAGCCCTTTTATCACTTATCTATAGGATGTATCATATTAGCAGGGACTACAAATTTATCGTAATCACTTTCACTAACAAGATTAAGCTCTATAGCAGATTCCTTTAAGGAAATGCCTTTTTTGTGGGCGTTTTTAGCTATTTTAGCTGCATTTTCATAGCCTATGTGAGGATTTAAGGCAGTTACTAGCATAAGTGAATTTTTAAGATTGTGCTCTATCTTGTCTTTGTTTGCTACTATACCAACAGCACAGTGCTCATTAAATGAAAGCATAGAATCAGCTAGCAAATCAAGACTTTGTAAGAAATTATATATGATAACAGGCTTAAAGACATTTAGCTCGAAATTTCCTTGAGAGGCCGCAAAACCAATAGTCGTATCATTTCCCATAACCTGCACAGCCACCATAGTAAGAGCCTCGCACTGAGTAGGATTTACCTTACCCGGCATTATAGAGCTTCCCGGCTCATTTTCTGGTATGCTAAGCTCTCCTATACCACATCTAGGACCACTTGCTAACCATCTTATATCGTTTGCTATCTTCATTAAATTTGCAGCCAAGCCCTTCATAGCTCCGTGGGTAAAGGTTATAGCATCGTGGCTTGTAAGAGCGTGGAATTTATTAGGACTGCCCACAAATTTTACGCCCACAAGCTTTGTAAGTTCAGCACTTACCTCATCACTAAATTTTGAAGGCGCGTTAAGCCCTGTTCCAACTGCGGTTCCGCCTATGGCTAATTCTCTTAATGTAGGCAAGGACTCTAAAATTTGTTGCTTTGAATGCTCTAACATAGACAAATACCCGCTAAATTCTTGTCCCAAGGTAAGAGGGGTTGCATCTTGTAAGTGAGTTCTACCTATCTTTATGATGTCTTTAAATTCTTCAACCTTTTTCTTAAAGGTAGCTATAAGCACATCTATAGCAGGTATTAGCTTTTTTTCTACCTGTTCTACCGCAACCACGCTCATAGCCGTTGGAAAGGTATCATTTGAGCTTTGGCCTCTATTTACATGGTCATTTGGATGCACGAATTTTTCTTTTCTAAAATCCTTGCCAAGTATTTCAGTAGCGCGGTTTGCTATTACTTCATTTACATTCATATTGCTTTGTGTGCCTGAGCCTGTTTGCCATATAGCAAGAGGAAAATTATCATCAAACTTACCAGCTAAAACCTCATCACAAGCCTTTACTATGGCGTCTTTTCTCTCATCATCAAGCCCATTTTTAAGCCTATTATTTACTATAGCAGCTGCCTTTTTTAAATTTGCAAAAGCATAGATTAAAACCTTTGGCATTTTTTCTATGCCTATTCTAAAATTTTCTAAAGACCTCTCAGTTTGAGCTCCCCAATACTTATCATCAGGAACCTTTATCTCTCCCATAGTATCTTTTTCGATTCTATACTGCATTGAACTCTCCTTTGTGAAATTTATGAATTTTATCATAATATTTATAGCATTTTTTCAAAAAAATACATTTTTAGCAAAGTGTTTGTAAGTTTTTTTGTCATATAATTTTTTAATCAAAAAATAGGACAAAATATGGCTTTTACACATCTGCATTTACATACTGAATATTCTTTGCTAGACGGTGCTAATAAACTCAAAGAGCTAGCTAAAACCCTGCAACAACAAGGTGTAACAAGCGTTGCTATGACAGACCATGGAAATATGTTTGGTGCTATTGATTTTTACAAGACTATGAAACAACACAACATTAAGCCCATAATAGGACTTGAGGCCTACTTGCACAACGCTGATGACATATCCGATAAAAGCTCTAGGCAGAGATTTCACATCTGCTTGTTTGCTAAAAATCAAAAAGGTTATGAAAATTTGATGTATCTAAGCTCTCAAAGCTACATAAAAGGGCTTTATTACTATCCTCGTATAAATAAAAAAATCCTTGAAGAACACAACGAAGGGCTCATTTGCTCCTCGGCTTGTTTGCAAGGTGAGGTGAATTGGCACCTAAATACAGAAAATGAAAGAAATGTAAAATTTGGCGCAAAGGGCTATGAAGCCGCGAAAGAAGCTGCCTTGTGGTATAAGTCTGTTTTTAAGGATGATTTTTATCTTGAAATAATGAGGCACGGCATAAAGGACCAAAGATATATAGATGATTTGGTATTGCGTCTTGCAAAGGAACTTGATATAAAAATCATAGCCACTAATGACACTCACTACACATTCAAAGAAAGAGCCGCTGCACACGAGGTTTTAATGTGTATAAACACAGGCGTAAAGCTTGATGACCCAAACAGACTAAGGCACAGCGTTCATGAATTTTATGTAAAAAGCCCTGAGCAAATGCAAGAATTGTTTTTAGACATACCAGAAGCCATTTCCAACACGCAAGAAATAGCGAATAAATGCGATTTAGAACTAAAGCTTGGCAACCCAACCCCGCCAAATTTCAAATTTACAAGAGAATATGCCAAGAGCTTTGATTTAGAGCTAAAAGAGGATAAAGAATTTAGCTTTGAAAACGATGATATAGTCTTTGAGTACCTTTGCAAAAAAGGGCTTGATGAAAGACTTTTATATATAGATGAGCAAAAGCATGAGGAATACAAACAAAGACTGCAAAGAGAAATCGAAGTAATTAAAAATATGAAATTCTCGGGCTACATGCTTATCGTGCAAGACTTTATCGCTGTTGCTAAGTCAAAGGGAATTCCTGTTGGGCCTGGTCGTGGTTCAGCCGCTGGTTCTTTGGTGGCTTATGCCCTAAAGATAACCGACATAGACCCTCTGCCCTACTCTTTACTTTTTGAAAGATTTTTAAATCCTGAGCGCGTTTCAATGCCTGATATTGATGTGGATTTTTGCCAGGATAGACGCGATGAGGTGATTGATTATGTTATCGAAAAATACGGCTATGACAAGGTGGCTCAGGTTATAACCTTTGGTAAAATGCTTGCAAAGGGCGTTATAAGGGATGTAGCTAGGGTTTGCGGGGTAAGTCTTAGTGATGCTGATGAGTTGGCAAAGCTTGTGCCAAACGAACTAAATATCACGCTTGAAAAAGCCTATAACACAGAACCTAAAATAGCTGAATTTATACAAAATCACTCAAAAGGCAAGGAGTTGTGGGAATTTTCTCTAGCACTTGAAGGGCTTAACAGAAACGCCGGAGTTCATGCTGCTGGCCTTGTTATATCAAATGAGGCTTTATGGAAAAAAACCCCTCTTTTTAGGCCTGCTAAAAATGATGAAAAACACCTTGTAACTCAGTATTCTAAAGACTTTTTGGAAGACATTGACCTGATAAAATTTGACTTCTTGGGGCTTAAAACCTTAACGGTTATTGATAATGCCGTAAAACTCATAAAACAAAGATACGATAAGGATATAATCTGGGAAAAGATAGATATAAACGATGAAAAGGTGTATAAGACCATACAAAGCGGCAATACTCTTGGGATATTTCAAATAGAATCAGACGGCATGCAAGCCTTAAATTCACGCTTAAAGCCTGATAGATTTGAAGATCTTATAGCTGTTTTGGCACTTTATAGACCTGGACCTCTTGAAAGCGGTATGGTTGATGACTACATAGATGTAAAACATGGACGAAAAGAAGCTAAATACGCCTTTAAAGAGCTTGAGCCTATACTGAAAGACACTTACGGCGTGATAGTTTATCAAGAACAAGTTATGCAAATCGTGCAGGAAATAGGAGGCTTTTCTTTAGGCGGTGCAGACAATGTAAGAAGGGCTATGGGTAAGAAAAAAAGAGAAATTCTAGATAATCTTAAAAATCAATACCTAGAAGGCGCTAAAAACAAGGGCTATGATGTAAAAAAAGCAGATGATTTGTTTGAATTGATTTTAAAATTTGCAGAATATGGCTTTAACAAATCCCACTCGGCAGCCTATGCTTTAATATCCTTTCAAACCGCGTATTTAAAAACCTACTATCCTAGCGAATTCATGGCAGCACTTTTAACAAGCGAACAAAATAAAGTAGAAAAAGTTGCGCAGTATCTAGATGAGCTTAAAAGAATGGATATAGAGCTTTTGCCGCCTAGCATTAACTCGGCTAGAGGTGAATTTGTCGCTATAAACAAGGACGGAAAAGAAGCCATTGTGTATGGGCTTGCAGCTATAAAGAGTGTTGGAATGCCAGCAGTTAATAATCTTTTAAGCGTAAGGGGCGAGGGCTTTAAGAGTATGGATGATTTTATCAAAAAAATAGACCCAGCCAAAATCAACAAACGCACAATGGAACATCTAATAAAAGTGGGAGCCTTTGATGAATTTGGATACACAAGAAAATGCTTGATGGACAATATAGAACAAATTTGCGAGACCTCAAGAAAGATAGCAGAAATAAAAAGAAACGAGCAAGGCTCTATCTTTGGCATTGATGAGATAACCGACTGCATAAAGCTTGATTTTAAAGCAGATGATGAGGAATTTAGCTTAAAAGAAAAGCTTGAATTTGAAAAGGAAATCATCGGCTCATACCTTTTTGCACACCCGCTAGATGAGTATAAAGATGAAATTTTAAAATTTGATTATTATAAAAGTGTAGATTTTGATAACTTAAAGGGTAACGGCTCTATAACTTGCATAGGCAAGATAGAGGAATTTAAATCCTTTATGAGTAAAAGCGGAAAAAGGTATGCCAAGATGAAAATCTTGGACTTTTACTCGAATTTTGATTTGGTGGTTTTTGAAAAAAATGTGGCCATGCTTGAGGAACTTGTAAATGATGAGCTTAAAAAAGATAAGCCTTATGCCTTTGTTATAAACTACAGAAAGGATGAGAGTGAATTTAGCTTGATGTTTCAAGAGCTTGTAGAGCTAGAGCAGCTAGCTGATAGAAATTTAAAAGCTAAAACAACATACAGAAGCAAAAAAGAAAATAATTTCACAAAAGAAGCCAAGGAATTTGAAAAAATGATCTTAGAAATAGACCTTTCCTTGCTAAATAAAGAAATCATCTATGAAATTCACGAGCTAGCAAGAAGCTCGCACAACCCTAGCAATGAAAGCAACAAAAAGCTTGTCTTAAAGGTTCGCACTGTGGATTCTTGTTTGGTTTATAATACAAGCTTTATCGTTCCAGAGCAGCTAAAAGAAGAAATTTCAAAAAAGGCAAAAGTAAGCTGATGTTTAACGGTTTGATTAGAGAGATAGCCAAGGTAGCCTCATACAAAGATAATACTTTAGCACTGTATGCCAAGCACAAGCCAAATTTAGGCGATAGTATAGCTGTGAATGGAGCTTGCTTAACTGTTACAAGGCTTTTTGAGGGTGGCTTTGAGCTAGAACTTTCTTTAGAGACTAGAAAAAACATAGCCCTATCAAATTTAAAAGACTTAGTTCATATAGAACCAGCGCTAAGATATGGAGATAGAATAGACGGGCATTTGATACAAGGGCACATAGACGCCATAGCAACGCTTAGCAGAATTGAAAAAAAGGAAAATGGAGTAGATTTTTACCTAAAGCTTCCTAAAGATATAATGAAATTTATGGCTAAAAAAGGAAGCGTGGCAGTTGATGGGGTGAGCCTTACCATAAACGATGTGTTATATGATGAGATAAGATTAACCATCATACCTATCACCTTTAAAGAGACCTTATTTGGCACTTATAAAATAGGCAGAAAAATCAACATAGAAAGTGATTTATTGGCAAGATACATAGAAAGAGTGTTAAATTTCGATAAAGAAAGCAAGCAATGTCAAAGAATGTCTTATATTTACTAGATAATCCTCAGTGTTGTGTCTTTACTGCCTTTAATGAGGACTTCGCAAAGTACGCTAACTCAAGCACCTCAAATTTATTTGCTGAAGTTGATAGTAGTATCAAAACCTGTGTGTTTATGAAACAAATTCACTCAAACAAGGTCTTGCTAGTAGATGATATCCACAAACAATACGAGTGCGACGGCTTGCTTAGCTTTGATAAAAATATAGCTTTGTGTGTTTTAAGTGCTGATTGTTTGCCGCTTGTTTTGTGGCATAAAAGCGGGATTATAGCGGCACTGCACTCAGGACGCAAGGGAAGCTTTGAAAACATACTAAAAGAAAGCATTTTGCTTATACAAAAGCATAAAAATGTAGATATTAGCGAATTTAATCTCTTCATAGGGCCAGCAATCTGTGCTAAAAACTACGAAATATCAGGCGAGGTGCTTGAGTATGCTAGACAAAATTTTAGTGAGTTTTTAAGCGAAAACAAGCTTGATTTAAAAGCTTTGATAAAATTTCAAGCCAAGGAAGTTGGAATTGAAAACATCATAGATAGCGGCATTTGCACCTTTGATGATGAGAGATTTTTTTCATATAGAAAAGATAAAACAAAGCAAAGATTTGTCACAGTTGTTTATTTAAAGGCTTAAATATGTATGAAAGAAAAAATTTAACAAGCTTAAAAATCATGCAAAAAGCTAGAGAATTTCAAGACCTAGAACTAAGCAGCGAAGCCTTGGTAAATTCTCTTTTAGCCGGCGAGCTTAACAAGATAGATAAAGACGATAAAACCGCCCTTACTCGAATCATAAATTCCTTAGTTGAAGCCAAAGAAAAGGCTAAATTAAGCAAGTGATTAAAAATCCTTGCTTAAGTCCTTTTCCATATCAATCTCATAAGCCTTATATACGCTTGGCAAAAGCTTTCTTAGAGCATAATCGTATTTGTTAAAAAGCGTATAAACCTCTTGTGCGTTTAAAGGCTTTGAGTTTTTAAAGTCGAAAACATCGGTATTTGCTATCTTTGGCATAGAATTATCAAAAAATTCATAAAATTCTTTCCTCATTTTAAATATATGATTTAAATTTTCAATCACTCTTTCCTTGTCCATAAATTCTCCTTGAATTTTTTAAACATTTTAGCAAAAATTATTTTTTAAATGCTAAATTTCTAAAAAATAAAAAGGCAAAAATACAATGCTAACTTTCTTTCAAAAAATAGTATTAAAAACTAGTAACTTTGCTTTAAATTCCAAATTTAAAAGCTATTTTGATATTTCATTAAGCAAAAATTTAAGCATTAAACCAAGCAACAAAGACTACATGCTTTACATTCATGTGCCGTTTTGCCACACCTTTTGCACTTATTGCGGTTTTCACAAATACCTTTATGATGAGGAGCTTGCTAAGAGGTATTTTGAAAATTTAAGAAAAGAAATCAAGCAAACAAAAGAGCTTGGCTTTGATTTTAGCACGGTGTATGTAGGCGGTGGAACTACTTTAATAAACGAGGATGAGCTCTTAAAAACCCTGCAGCTGTGCAAAACACTCTTTAATATCAAAGAAATTTCTTGCGAAAGCGACCCAAACCACATAGATGCCGAGAGCTTAAAGAACTTTCAAGGACTAATTGACAGGCTAAGTTGCGGGGTGCAAAGCTTTAATGATAATATTTTGAAAAAGACAAATAGATACCATAAATTTGGCTCATCAAAAGAGCTTATAAACAAGCTTGAAAAAGCGATTTCAATCCTGCCTATTTTTAGTATAGATTTAATCTTTAATTTTCCCACGCAAAGCGAGGATGAGCTTTTGTATGATTTGCAAGTCGCAAAGAATTTGCAAGCTAATCAAATCACCACCTATCCATTGATGAAATCAGAGCTAAGCAAAAAGCTTATCACAAAATCATTTGGCAAGAATTTAAAAGATAGGGAGCTTGAATTTTACGAGCTTATACAGGATTTTTTCAAGGACTATAAACAAAACAACTGCTGGTCCTTTTCCTTGAAAAAAGAGGAATTAAGCGATGAATATGTGTCTTATCATAATGATTATTTAGGCCTTGGTAGCGGTGCGTTTAGCTTTATAGATAATGAACTTTTAATAAATGCCTTTGATTTAAACGAATACGAAAAACTTGTAAATGAAGGTGCGAACGCTAAAATATCCAAAATAAGCTTCAAGCAAAAGGATATTTTAAGATACAATTTTCTAACAAAGCTTTTTAGCACAAAGCTTGATATTGCTAAATTTAATCAAAATTTTGCCTGTGATTTAGAAAAAGATTTAAGCCTAGAAATTAAGGCCTTAAAAATGGCTAATTTTGTTTATGAAAAAGATGGGGTGCTTTATCTAAGCAAACAGGGGCAGTATTTATTCGTAACTTTAATGAAAGAATTTTATACAAATATGGACACAGTTAGAGCCTTTTTCAAAAAAACAAATGCTCTATGAGAATTTTAAAACCTATGAGAATAAGGACCAGACCACCTATAAATTCGGCCTTTTCTCTTAGGTGGTATCCAAATTTATTGCCTATTTTTAGCCCAAATACACAAAATACAAAGGTTACTAAACCTATCAAAGAAGCATCAAAAAAGATATTTTCGTCTAAAAAGGCTATGCTAACACCTATAGCTAAGGCGTCTATGCTTGTAGCAAGTGCTAAAAAACTCATGGTTTTGTGCGAAAAATCAGCGCAAGAATCGTCGCATTCATCCTTTTTTTGCCTCGATTCTTTTATCATTTTTAAGCCTATTAAAGAAAGCAAAATAAAGGCTATGTAGTGGTCTATCTTATCTACAAAAGAGGAAAAACTTTGCCCTATATAAAAGCCAAGCAATGGCATTAAGGCCTGAAAAGCTCCAAAATAAATCCCAACTTTTAAATAATGTTGCAAATTTAGCCTACTTGTGCTAAAACCCTTACACAAAGACACAGCAAAGGCATCCATAGAAAGCGCACAAGCCACCAAAAGCAAGCTTAATAAATCCATAAAAGCAAACCTCCCCTTTTACTAAGATGGTTATAATCAAGATTTTTTATAAGAAAACAAACAAGATAAATATTATCCTAAACTCTTTTAAAAGGCTCTTAATTTTTAAAATTTGCATTTTTTATGCAAAATTTTTTATACATTTCAGCACTTATTAAGGATTGCATTTATATAATTTTGGCTTTAAAAACACATACACAAGGCCCATTCGTCTAGCGGTTAGGACATCGCCCTTTCACGGCGGTAACACGAGTTCGAGTCTCGTATGGGTCACCACCTTTTGGAGCTTACTTTGAAAAATAAAACCGCCATATTTTTACAGCTTAAGGAAAAAATATCCTCCAAGAATTTCAAAGAACTAGAAAACCTTGTAGAAAACAGCGATGATGCGGTTCTAGATAAGCTTATTTTACTTAGATATAAAAATCCATTTTTACTTATAATCTTAGCTATAATTGTCCCTGGCATTGATAGAATTTACATGAAACAAGTCGTATTAGGGGTATTTAAATTTGTATATATTTTTGCCTCGTATCTATACATCAACATAGCCATAGATATGGACCTTAATATGCTGCCTCCTGCGATTTTGCTAATCATTGCTTTGATTTTTTATATAATTGATGTTTTTATAATGCCAAAAAAGGCAAAAGAGTATAATTTTAAACTAATTCAAGAACTTTTGGAGAACAAAGATGATAGATAAGGACACACTTTTTTTAAGTATTAAGGATAAAATTCCAAGTGATTCTTTGGAAGCTTGCAAAGAAAGTATAGATAATGCCAATGCTGATGAGCTTTCAAAAGTCGCTCTTTTAAATATCAAAAATCCCGTCATAGCACTTTTGCTTTCCTTATTTTTAGGTGTATTTGGAGTTGATAGATTTTACAAAGGAGATGTAAAACTTGGGATTTTAAAACCCGTTTTATTTTTTGGTTCTTACATCCTAACCCTTGTTTGTTCATTTATATACTTAGATTCCGATAACTCAGGCTTTAACTTACTCTTTGTGCTTGTTGTTTTATTTGGAGTTTTGCTTATAGGCACTTTGATATGGTGTATAGTTGATATATTTTTGGTGTATTTTGGCATTAAAAAGGACAATTTAGCTAAAATTTACTCCGTTTTTTCAAAATAACACAGATTTAATCTTTTTAAAACGCAAATTCTGCTACAATTAAATCCTAAATTTTAAATTTAAAGGAGAAAAAATGTTTGAGTTAAGAAAGCTACCTTACGACACCTGTGCTTTTGGAGATTTTTTAAGCGAAAAAACCTTTGCTTATCATCACGGCAAACATCATCAAACCTATGTCAACAACCTTAACAACTTCATAAAAGGCACTGAATTTGAGGGCAAAGACTTAGTAAGCATTATAAAAAGCTCAAGTGCAGCTATATTTAACAACGCCGCACAAGTTTATAATCACGACTTTTACTTTGACTGCATTCAGCCTAAAAGCTCATCTTTTGAGGGAATTTCAAGCGAATTAAAAGAGGCTTTAAGTGCCAAATTTGGCTCGCTTGAAAGCTTTAAAGATGAATTTATAAAGGGTGCTACTGCTGTTTTTGGTTCTGGTTGGTTCTGGCTTGTTTTAAACAAAAACAAAGAGCTTGAATTTGTAAATACCTCAAATGCAGCCACACCTATAAGCGAAGATAAAATTCCTCTTTTAGTGGTTGATGTATGGGAGCACGCCTACTATATAGACCACCAAAACGCTAGACCTGCATACTTAGAGAAATTCTTTGCTCATATAAATTGGGTCTTTGTTTCAAAGGCTTATGAGTGGGCTTTAAAAGAAGGCATAAACTCTGTTAGCTTTTATGCAAACGAGCTTCACCCTGTAAAATAACTTAGGCAGAGTTTCACACTCTGCACCTTAAAATATCAAAAGTTTGATTTTAGCACTTATTTCATCTGTATTTTCATCTGCAAAAAATGACACAAGCTTTTCCTCATCAACATCAACACCTTTCATCTTTAAATGCCACATAGCATTTTGCACGGCTTCTTGCTTGCTTCTTTTTTCTATCCTCTTTTCGTCAAATACAAATTTTTTAAAATCAACACCCTCACTTTTTAAAAAATTCTCTATGTCTTTTTTGCTTTCTTTTTTCTTAGGAACAAAGTTAGAAAATACTTCTTTTAGCATGGAGCTTTTCCTTTCGCAAGCCCAAGATATATAAATTCTAAGCTTGGCTAAATTTAAAAAAGCCCCGTAATCATCTAAATTTTCTAAGGCAGGAGACATGCTTAAAAAGGCTATATCAAAGCTTTTGACATTATTTTTACTAAAATCTTGAAAGCTTGAAAAAATGCTCGTGATATTGCTAGTGCCCTGTGTTTTTGCGTCGTGCTCTAAAAGCTCTAACATAGCCTTTGAGCTATCAAGCGCATACAAATGCTTGGCTTGCTTTGCTAAGTGCAAAGACCAAACGCCTGTGCCGCAGCCCACATCTATGATTATTTTATCCTTAAAGCTTATATTTGCTTTTCTTAGCTCCTTAAAACTTAGTTCTTGTATGCTGTTTAATTTATCACTATATCTTGCGTAATGCTTTGCCTTTTCGTCCCATAAATTCATGCTCTTTCCTTTGCTTGTATTTTATCTTGTTTTAACATATTTTCTTTTATAATCACGGGCAATTTTAACAAAAAGAAAAACAATGATAAAAGTAGAACTAATAGAACACATTTTCAAAGCAGCTTGCATTAGCAGGTGGAACGATTATCCAAGAATGGCTAATCTAGTAGAGCTTGATAAACAAGCACACAAATTCATCATCGCCTATCTTTTAGCAAAACAAGAAGATGATGTTAATATGCAAGTGGTACTTGAGGGCGGAATTTTCGAGTTCTTAAGCAGGGTTGTGGTAACTGATATAAGGCCTGATGTGTATCACGAGATGATTAAACAAAAAAAAGATGAGATAAATGCCTGGGTCTTATCCAAGATAGAACCGATGGTGTGCGATGTAGATGAGGGCGGGTTTTTACAGAGATTTCAAGCTTATTTGCAAAAAAATGATTTTCAAAAAGAAAGATTGATACTTAAGGCGGCTTCGTATTTGGCTACAAAATGGGAATTTAACATAGTTTATCAAACTAGCAAATTCTTAAATGATATAGATGAAATCAAGGCCAAGGTAGATGAGGAGCTTGAGGATTATTATGAGTTGGTTGGAGTTAGAAAAATAGCCTTAAATCAAAAGCTAGCAAAGCTGATTGATTTAAGCGGGAGACTTCGTTTTCAAAAAAGATGGGCTCAAACCCCTAGAATTCCAGAAACAGCTGTTTTAGGACATATGCTTGTGGTGGCTATTTTGTCCTATTTTTACTCTCTTAAGGTTAAAGCTTGCGATAAAAGATTGCAAAGTAATTTTTACTGTGCTTTATTTCACGACTTACCAGAAAGCCTTACAAGAGACATTATAAGCCCTGTAAAATATGGCATAGGAGGCTTACACTCTTTAATTAGCGAATATGAAATGAAGCTAATAGAAAGTAAAATTTTGCCTTTAATTCCGGCCTCTTTCAAAGATGAATTTGCCTATCTTTTAGGTATTAGAAAAGATGAAAATGGCCTTTTGATAAAGGATGAGTTTGAAAACCGCACATTTAAGGATAAAAATATAAGGGTTTGCAGTGCCTCTTTGAAAGAATTTAACAGCGATGAGTATGCGGCCATAGATGGAAAAGCCTTAAAAAGTTGCGATAGATTAGCAGCCTTTATAGAAGCTGCTTTGTCCATACATCACGGCTTAAGCTCAAACGAACTAAAACAAGGCTTGAAAGACATTTATAATAAATTTTCAGAAAACCACAGCGTTGATGGGGTAAATTTTTTCTCTATGTGCGAAAAAATACTGCAGTATTTTAAAATCACTCTATAACCTAACCTTGCTTGCACAAATTTTTTGCAAGCACTTAGGCAGCAAACTGTAGAGTTTTGCTAAAAAGAATAGATAAAAAGGAAAGGCGTAAAATCTTTTTTCCTTTTCAATTGCTTTTGTTATCTTTTTTGCAGCCACATCAACATCTAGCATTATTTTGTTTATGTATTTATTATTTATATGCTTGGTTAGCTCTGTTTTTATAAAACCTGGACAAATCAAAGTTATTTTAATCTCTGGATACGCCATGCTTAGAGACTGTGCCAAGGATTTTAAATAATGCTTAGAAGCACTATAACTTGGGGCATTTGGCAAGCAAACAAAAGAGGCTATAGAAGCCATTAAGACTATGTGGCCTCGTTTGCCGCCTATAAGTTCTTGTTTTTGCATATATTCTATGGCGTGAAATATTATGTTTGCAACACCTAAGCAATTTACCTTGCTTACTTGAATTTGCTTTTTGGCACTATCGTCTAAGCCACTTGAAATTCCAGCATTTAATATCAGCAAATCAAGTCTTTGCTTAAAAATTCGCTCGCACCATTCATAAGACATTCTTTCATCGCCTACATCAAAACTGTAAAACTCTGCACTGCAAGCTAACTTTTCTAAATCTTGCTTGCTTTGTTTTAAGGCCTGTTCATCTCTTGCGCTTAAGAAAAAATGCCTATTTTGCGAGGCCAAATTTAAGGCCAAATGTTTTCCTAAGCCCTTGCTAGCACCTGTAATTGCTATATTATACTTTTTCATAGCATGCCTTTAAGATAAATTCTAAGAAAAAATCATTATTAAAGTAATTTTAAATTTTATTGTTATAAAATTAATGCTTCATTTTTTAAATTTTTAAAGGAAGGTTAATGGCAAATCACAAATCAGCTGAAAAAAGAGCTAGACAAACCATAAAAAGAACACAAAGAAATAGATTTTACAGAACAAGACTTAAAAATATAACCAAGGCTGTTAGAGATGCAGCGGCTAAAAATGACAAGGCTGCAGCTACTGAGGCACTAAAAATTGCAAACAAAAGCATTCATGCCATGGTAAGCAGAGGCTTTCTTAAAAAACAAAGTGCGTCAAGAAGGGTAAGCCGTTTAGCAATCTTAGTAAACAAAATAGCCTAAATTCTTAATGTTAGCTCAAAAACTAGAACCATTTTTAAAAAAGTACGAAGAGCTAGAACAGCAATTAAACAATCCCGAGCTTATCAACGATGTAGCAAAGATGACTGCTATATCAAAGGAGCAAAAGGCCTTAGAGGCTATAGTTTTAAAGGCTAGGGAGTATCTTAAGGTTCTAAGTGATATAGAGGATAATAAAAAACTACTTTCTGATAGCGAATTTGCAGAACTTGCAAAAGAAGAACTCAAAATTTTAGAAGAAGCAAAACCAAAACTTGAAACCGAGCTAAAGCTCCTACTGTTACCAAAAGATAAAAATGACGATAAAAACATCTTTTTAGAAATTCGTGCTGGAACAGGCGGGGACGAGGCCTCTTTATTTGCCGGTGATTTGCTAAGAGCTTATATGAAATACGCTGATTTAAAGGGTTATAAAACCGAGATTGTAAGCTCTAGCGAAGGAAGTGTTGGAGGCTTTAAAGAAGTTATAGTTTTAGTTAAGGGCGTTGGGGCTTATTCTAGATTTAAGTATGAAAGTGGAACTCACAGAGTGCAAAGAGTGCCGCAAACGGAGTCTCAAGGCAGGCTGCACACCTCAGCTATTACTGTTGCTGTTATGCCTGAGGTTGATGACATAGAAATCGATATAAATCCAAATGATTTAAAAATAGATGTTATGAGAAGCAGTGGGCACGGCGGCCAAAGCGTAAATACCACTGATTCTGCGGTACGTATAACTCACATACCAACCGGGCTTGTTGTTGTAAATCAGGACGGCAAATCTCAGCACAAAAACAAAGAAAGTGCTATGAAAGTGCTAAAAGCCAGGCTTTTTGAGATGAAAGAAAAAGAAAGGCTAGAAAAGGAAAGTAGCGATAGAAAATCCCAAGTTGGCAGTGGAGATAGAAGCGAGAGAATTAGAACTTACAATTTTCCACAAAACAGAATCAGTGATCACCGCATTAACTTAACCCTTTATAAACTTGATACGATAATGGAAAATGGCTTTTTTGACGAGCTTATAGAGGCCTTAATCACTCACTATCAAGCACAAGCCCTTGAGGAAGAAAAAGATTAATTTACTGTTGCTTTTAATCCTTAATAATGATATGATTTTAAAAACAAGAATTTTAAGGAGAAAAGGGCGATGAAAACCCTACTAACAATACTCATAGCTTTTATTTTTTTATCCTGCTCAAGTACTGAAAACAACGAAAACACGAGTTTAAATTTGCCTTTTGATGTGAAGAAAAATCAAGGCTTTTGGTATTATCTAGATGATGATTTTTCAAACAGATTATATCTTACCTTAGAAAAATTAGACGATATTAATTACAGCGTGAATGCTGTGTTTTTGGACGAAAACGAAGGTTATTATCTTGGAATTTTAGAAAGCAATAGCTCTAAATTTATCCTTAGCGATGTAAATTCAAATGATAACATAAAGGCAACTCTTAGCTTTGATGAGCAAGAAAAACCAAGGCTTGATGTTGTGCTTAAAGATGGAAATGAAAGCAAGAGTTTCAAACTAAGCAAGATAAAACTAAACACCTTGTTTTTTGCAAAGAGCATGTTGCAAGAAAATTTAAACATAGGCTTAAATTTCACCGTCAGTATGGTTGATGATGCCTTTTTGATACCTGAATTTATAGACTTAAACGAGAGTGTGCGTTCAAAGATTAACGGTATTATCGCATTTGGCGCTAAAAACCCACAAGAACTGCAAGAAAAATTAATCAAACTGCAAAAAGATAAATTAGCACAACAAAAGGACTTTTCTTTTTATGTAGAGCTTATAAATTCCTCAATGCCTTATTACATAGATGATGAGCTCATAAATTTTAAATTATTTACTTACGATTACGCAGGTCATGTTTTTGGCACAAACGCCCTGTATTCTAAGATTTTTTCCTTAAAAGATGGGGAAATGATTTCTAGCAAAACTAAGGATTTGTTTAAAAATGTAAATGATGAAAAACTGCTCGTGCTCGTAAATAGAAAGCTTGATAAAAAAATAGCCTCTTTGACTAAAAAAAGAGACCTAATACCGCTGCCAAACGAATTTTTCATACGAAAAGACGGCATTGAGCTTTTGTGGCAAGGCAAAGAGGTTGGCTTTGATATACCAGGTTATGTGGAAGTCTTAAATTTAAACTTTCATGAGATAAAAAAATTCGTAAAAGAGGACTCAAGACTTTCTTATCTTTTTAAGTGATTTAATGCAAAATCGTTTGCATTAAAATTTCGCTAAGCGCCTTACTTACGTCGCTTGATAAGGTTTTTATAAAGCTTTGATTATAGCTATTTTCTTCTTTAAACACAGCTTCATCAACCTTGCTTAGCTCTTTTAATTTTTCCTCAGCCCTTTTGATATTTGCCACCTCATCTATCAAGCCCACCTCAAGAGCTTCTTTTGAGACAAAAATTCTCGCATCAGCCCAAGTGCTCATATCCTTCATATCTAAGCTTCTTTGCTTAGCCACAAAATCCGCAAAAATCATATAAACCTTATCAATATGCGCTTGTATATAAGCTTGCTCGTCCTTGCTTAAGGGCTTAGTTATGTTTGAAATTTGCTTGTACTTTCCGGCACTTAAATTGCTAGCTTTTATGCCAAGCTTTTCAAGAGCCTTGCTTATATCGGCACTTGATACTAAAACACCTATTGAACCTATGGTTGATATGGGGTTTGCGATGATATAGCTAGAGCTTGAGGCTGCAAGATACGAACCGCTTGTCATATAATCTCTAGCATAAGCCACCACAGGCTTTTTCTTGCTTAAATCATCTATGGCTAAGGCTATTTCCATGCTAGCTGCTGCCGCGCCTCCGGGTGAGTTTATATCAAGCAAAACGCCCTTAATTAGCTCATTGTCCCTTGCAGCATAAATTTCATCCACAAGCTTTGTGCTATCAAGTATGGCACCGTTTATGTAAATTCTTTGCAAATTTGCAAAAGAAGTATCGCTGCTGGCAAAATTTGCAAGCAAAACAAAAAATACAAAAATAAAAAGCAAAACAAAGGTTTTAAAATAAGTATTTATGTATTTTATACAGGAATTTATAGCATTAAAAATAGCTTTTATCACAAACATTGTCTTCCTTTTATGTATAGTTTTTCAGCCTTTTTAGCATTTAGTATAAAATTTAAGGCTAAATCTTTTTCTTCGCATTCTTTTATCTTAAAAAGTGCAAAATCAGCCCCGTACCCCTTTTTTATCTGCCCTAAATTCATATCAATAGCCTTTGCAGCCTTGTTAGTAGACATTAAGATTAGCGTTTTGGCTAATTTTCTTAAGTCTAAATCCCTATGGCTTAGCAAATTTGCTCTTAACTCATCTAGCATAGATAAAGAGATATTTGAGCTAAGCCCGTCTGTGCCTATATGCACATTTATGCCCGAAGTTAAGGCTTTTTTTAATTTAAAGGTTTTTTTGCTTAATAATCTGTTTGAAAAAACGCAGTGCGTTATGGAGTGTAAATTCTTATCAAAAACAGAAAAATCATCCACAAAAACGCAGTGCGTAAAAAGCGTTCTTTGCCCTTTAAAAAGGCTTACAAAGCTTTCTTTGCTAAAATGTGGCTTTGGCTCTTTTGAAAGTTTGCTAAGCCAAGGTTTAAATTTAGAAGCCTTGCCCTCAAGCCAAAGTTTTTCGTGCTTACTTTCTAAAAAATGAGTGCTTACTAAGAGCTTATTTTTACTAGCAAAATCAAGTGCAAAGTTAGCTAAGCTCAAATTTAAAGAATAAGGCGAATGCAAAGAAAGTGCAGGTATAAAAAGCTCACTTTCACAGTCTTTGCTCTTATAAAATCTTTTTAAAAAATCCTCTTTTTTAGCCTCATTCGCCTCCTCATTCACGCCTAAAAGTTCATTAAAAAAGATAATCCTAGCAGAGCTTTTAACACATGCACTTAAATCAGAGCCAAAGCTTGAAATTTCACCTATTGTAGCTGTGCCACTTTCTTGCATAAGCTTGATATTTTGCAGTATTAATTCCTCTTTTGCCTTTTCACTTAAAGCCTCTCTTTTTTTCATAACAGAATTTAACCAAAGCAAGAAATCCCCATAACTTAAATCATAAGAATTCGCACTAAATTCTAAGTGAGTGTGCGGATTTATAAAGGCTGGTAAAAGTAAAGAGTTCTCGCCACTATCTATAAATTTAGCATTTGGGTATTTTTTTTGCATAGTCTTTACATCGCCATACTCAACAATGCTCTCATCAAAAACTACAGCATTATCTTTTAGTATGCTAAATTCATCATCGCATTTAAATATATATTTTGCAGATATTAAAAACATAAAAGCCTCTTTTAAAAAATTCTTTTTAATTATATTTAAAAATTCTTTCTTATCCTACTTAAATTTAAAAGTACTTATCATAAATTTAGTCTAAAAATGCTATAATCTAAAGCTTAATTTTTTAAAAAGGTGGTTTTTATGAAAATAATGGTAATTCAAGGACCTAACATAAACATGCTAGGACTTAGAGAAACGGCTATTTATGGACCTATGAAAATGGAAGAAATTCACGAGCAGATGAAGCTAGCCGCCTCTCAAAACAATGTTGAAATTGAATTTTTTCAAAGCAATTACGAAGGCGAGATAGTGGATAAGATACAAGAATGCTTAGGTGTTTTTGATGGAATTATCATAAACGCTGCTGCTTACACTCATACTTCAGTTGCTATTAGAGACGCCATTGCAAGTGTAAATTTACCGGCCATTGAGGTGCATATAAGCAATGTTTATAGACGCGAGGAATTTAGACAAAAAAGCCTTATTGCTCCTGTTTGTGCGGGAACTGTTACAGGTTTTGGTGCCTTTTCTTATCATTTAGCACTTATGGGCATAATACAAATTTGTGACCATATAAAGAAAATTCAATCCAAGGCTTAAGCATTTATGTTAAAAATTCAAGGTGCAAGAAAGATGCAAAAAAGTACATTTTTTCCGTTTTTTAGCTCTGCTTTAAACAGTGCAAAATACTTTGCTTTAATAGGCATAGGCAGCAATATAGACGGCGAAAAAAGACGTTTTGATACATTGTTTCGCACCTTGATGAACGATAAAAGGATAAAAATTTTAAATAGCTCATCTTTGCTTATAAACAAGGCTTTTGGCTATGAAAAACAAAAAGATTTTTACAATGCCGTGATTTTCGTGCAAACAATCTTGCACGCAAGGGCGCTTTTAAAAATACTGCTTTTTTATGAGTTTAAATTTAGACGAAAAAGAAGCTTTAAAAATGCTCCTAGAAGCCTTGATTTGGATATATTGTATTTTAGCAAAAAGGTTAAAAAAGATGAGAGGTTTTGTGTGCCTCATGTGGGTGTCAATGATAGAATTAGCGTTATCTTGCCACTTGGAGAGTTAGCAAAAGGAAAGTGTAGTGGGACAACTTATTCATACTTTTACTGTTGAAGATACAGACGAGATTATACCAAGAGTAAAACAAGATTACGGCGATGAGGCTATGATTGTAACTCATAAGCAAATTAAGGCCAAGACCCTAACGCAAAAGCCTTTATATGAAGTCGTTGTTGCTGTTGAGGAAAAGGACTACGAGGAGCATTTGCAAAAAACAGGCAAAACTCCTCCTGCTAAAAAGATAGTGCCCGAAGTTAAAAAAGAAGATGATGTGATACTTGATTTTTCCAAAGCGGCACAAGATGTTAAGAAAAAAGCTTATGAAAACATAAACCAAAGCCCAAAAACTAAGTTAGACAACTTCAAAAAAAGGCTTTCTGAGGTTAGCTCAGAGATTAATAAGGTAGCAAATTTAGATGAGATAAGCACGAATTCTATAAATTATGAGAAAAAAATTCAAAGTTTTGAAAAGCAGATAAACAAGCTCAGCGAAAAAGTAAGTTTAATCGTAGATATGATGTGGCAGGATAAAACCGAGCTTAAAAACAACATCATCATACCTCCTGAATTTGCAAGCATTTACAAGCAAGCAAAAGAAAGCGGCATGAAAGAGGAGCATTTAGAAGCTATCATGAAGGCCACTGTTGAGAATATGCCTGCTTCGATGAAAACAAACGCAGAGGCTGTTTCTAGGTATTTTTACTCCTTGCTTAGAAATATGCTTCCGTGCAGAGCTGAAACTGAGATAAAAAAGCAAAAAATTATGATGTTAGTGGGGCCAACGGGCGTTGGAAAAACCACAACCCTTGCTAAACTAGCATTTCGCTATGCTTACGGGGACAAGAGGTATAAAACCGGCATTATCACGCTTGATACTTATAGAATAGGAGCGGTTGAACAGCTCTTTCAGTATGCTAAGATGATGAAACTGCCTATCATAGACAGCATAGAACCGAAGGATTTGGATGAGGCTATAAAAAGTCTTAATTACTGCGAGGTTATCTTGGTTGATACCATAGGAAATTCGCAGTATGATCAAAGCAAGCTAGCTAAAACTAAGGAGTTTTTATCGCACTCAAATTCTGATATAGATGTGAATTTGGTGATTTCGGCTAATACGAAATTTGAGGATTTGAAAGAAATTTATGATAATTTTTCATCTTATCTAGACATAGATACGCTAATCATCACAAAATTTGACGAAACAAAGGTCTTTGGTAACATTTTTTCACTGATTTATGAAACTAATGTTCCTATAAGCTTTTTTTCTGTAGGACAAGAAGTTCCTGATGATATAGAACTTGCCACTAGTGATTTTTTAGTAAAATGCGTTTTAGAGGGCTTTAAAAGGAAAGAATAATGCAAAATCAAGCTACAAGATTAAACAAACTTATGCAGGGCAGTAAGCAAAAGGCCAAGGGCACTCATTTTGTAGCCATAACAAGCGGCAAAGGAGGAGTTGGAAAAAGCACTGTTAGTGCAAATTTGGCCAATCTTTTATCGAAAAATGGCTATAAAACCGCTCTTTTTGACGCTGATATAGGACTTGCAAATTTAGATGTTATACTGAATGTTAGAGTAAATAAAAACTTGCTTCATGTTTTAAAAGGAGAATGCTCTTTAGATGAAATCATCATAGAGGTAAAGCCGAATTTATGGCTTATACCGGGCGAGAGCGGGGATGAAATTTTAAAATACAATGATAAAAATATCTATGAGAGATTTTTAAATCAAGCTAGTGTTTTAGACGGCTTAGATTTTTTAATAATCGATACAGGTGCTGGCATAGGGGGCAATACTCAGCACTTTTTAGAAATGGCTGATGAGGTTATAGTAGTTACTGTGCCTGATCCTGCAGCAATTACTGATGCATACGCAACCATAAAAACAACATCAAAAACCAAAGAAAACATCCTTATGCTTTTAAATTCTGTAAAAAGCGATGGAGAAGCGTTAAGGGTTTTTGAAAACATTAAAAAGGTAGCTGATGTAAATATCAAAAACAATCTAGACCTAGAATTTATAGGACATCTAAGCCTTAGCAAAGATATAAGCTCAAGCATCAAAAAAAGGACACTTTTTTCTGATGAAAATTCAAAGTCAAGTGATGAGCTTAGAGCTATAGTATCCAAGCTTTTGTATAGGTTGGAACAAAAAGTGCTTGATGATGTTTCAAGCAGAAGTTTTTCTAATTTCTTTAGGAGAATTATAGAAAGATTTTAGATTGAAGGATATATGATGAGACCAATGCCAGAAAATTTTGTAGCCTTTTTCTTAGTGTGCGGCTTTTTCATAGGCTTAGCCTTTAGCATAGTAAGCATAGAGGATGCTTTTGATATTGTATTTTTTACCTTGCTTATAACCTTTTTATTTTACATACTCATACATGTTAGCATTATGTTTTTTGTTGATGTTAATAAAATAAGCGGCAGAATTTTCAACAAAGCAAGTTACGAAAATTCAAGTAACGATATCATAAACAGCCTTTCCATTAAGGAAAGAAAGATGGAGCATCTTTTGCAAAAACTCGAAGAAGAAAGGGAAGAGTTAAAGAAAAACGATGCTAAGGAAAGACAAAGAAATGCTAAAAAGCGCCCAGCCGCCTAATGTCTACGCACAGGCTATTAAAAAAGAACAAGATGAACTTGTAATAGCTTATATGCCAGCCCTTAGGGCTATGGCTTTTAGACTAAAAGAAAGGTTGCCCTCAAGCATAGATGTAAATGACCTCATAAGCATTGGCGTTGAGGAGATGATAAAGCTATCAAGAAAATACGATAAGGAACAAAACGATAGCTTTTGGGGCTATGTCAAAAAACGCGTAAATGGGGCTATGCTTGATTATTTGCGTAGTCTTGATGTCTTAAGTAGAAATAATAGAAAGATTGTAAAAGAGCTGGATTTACTCATAGATGAGTACTACCAAGAGCATGAGTGCGAGCCTGATGACGAGTATTTGGCCAAGGCTTTAAATTTAGACATAGACAAGATTAAAGAAGCACGCATAGCACTTGAGATAAGCTATGTCCTGCCATTAGAGGAGCAGATTAACTGCTACTGCGAGGACTCTACGCTAGATAGGATAGAAAGAGAAAGCCTCTTAGAAAAGGTAAGCGAGGTTTTATCTCAGTTAAAAGAAAGGGAGCAGCTCATCGTGCAGCTGTATTACTACGAGGAATTAAGCTTAAAAGAGATAAGCGAAATTTTAGACATAAGCGAATCTAGAATTTCTCAAATTCACAAAAAATTGCTTAAAAAACTTAGAGAAAGGCTAACAAGTGGCTGAAATATTATCACAAGAAGAAATAGACGCCCTTTTAGAAGTTGTCGATGAAAATGACTCCGGCATAGGAGCGCGAAATAAAGATGAAAAAGATGAAAGAAATATAGTCGTTTATGATTTTAAACGACCAAACAGGGTTTCTAAAGAGCAGCTTCGTTCTATCAAAGGTATACACGATAAATTAGCTAGAAATTTAGCCTCTCAAATTTCATCTATAATGAGAAGTATAGTTGAAATAAAACTTCACTCAGTAGACCAAATGACTTATGGCGAATTTTTAATGTCTTTGCCAAGCCCTACTAGCTTTAACGTCTTTTCCATAAAGCCACTTGATGGAAACTGCGTTTTAGAGATAAATCCAAGCATAGCCTTTCCTATGATAGATAGATTACTAGGAGGACAAGGCGATAGCTATGAGACCTTAAGAGAATTAACAGATATAGAACTAAATTTGTTAGATAGTATCTTGCGTATAATCATGCAAAGGCTAAAAGAGAGCTGGGCTAATGTTACTGAAATTTATCCAAGCGTTGAAGCTAAAGAATCAAGCCCTAATGTTGTGCAAATCGTTGCGCAAAATGAAATCGTAATAATGGTTGTTATGGAAATCATCATAGGCAATTCAAGCGGCATGGTAAATATCTGCTATCCTGTTGTGCATTTAGAATCTGTTTTAAGCCGCTTGGCAAATAGAGATATTATGATGGGTGAAACCTCAGCCAAAAAGTCAAGAAATAAAGAGTTAAAAACCTTGATAGGCCGTGCTGAAATCGTATATGAAGCGATTTTAGGAAAAACTTCTGTTTCGGTAGATGAGTTTTTAGAGCTTAAACAAGGAGATATATTAAAGCTTGATAGGCAAGCAGACGATAAGGCTGTAATCTCCATAGACAAAAAGGAAGTTTTCTTAGCCCAAATTGGACTACATAGATTTAGAAAATCCATCAAAATCGTGGAACTAATAAGAACTGATAAAGATGAGATTAAAGAAATTCTTGAAAAATACGAAGAGGAAAGAAGGGCTAAGGCTAATGTTTACACAGACGAAGCAATTGAGGAAGAAGAGGAAGAAATCACATGATAAATGATTTTTTAAAAATTTTTACAAATGAAGCTACCAGCACACTTGAGGGCTTATCTGGAAAGTCCGTAGAATTTGGAGAATATCAAGAATTTGATGTTAGCGAACAAGACACGATGAAGCCTCCTCTTGTGAGTGCGATTTTTAATGTTGGTTCTAATGGAAAATTTGGGCTTTTAGCCTCATCTGTGCTAATGAGTGCCATTGGCGAATGGATGATGGGCGAGGAAAATATTTCTAGAAACGACCAGTTAAATTCAGATGAAATGGACGCTGCAAAAGAAGCTATACTAAACATCATCTCAGCATTTTCAACAACCCTGGGAGCGCAAAAAGAAATTCCAAAAATGGAATTTAAGCTAGAAAAATGCGATTTCATAGCTGATAATTTAGACCTTAAAGGCTTTGTGAAGCTGTATTTTTTTGATGTGAAAATTTCTGATTTAAGCGAAAACATAGCCGTTGTGCTAGATCAAAGCCTATACAGTATCTTGTCAAGCTCTGATGATGGCTTTATGAGTGCTGATTTATTGGATGAGGATGTAGAACAAAAGGTAAGCGCTGGAAATTTAAGAAATATGAATTTAATCATGGATGTGCGTTTGCCTATAAGGGTTCGCATAGGAAATAAAAAAATGCTTTTAAAGGATGTGCTAACTATGGACATAGGCTCTGTGGTTGAGCTTAATCAGCTCGCAAATGACCCGCTAGAAATTTTGGTTGGGGATAAAAGAATAGCTTATGGCGAGGTTGTCATAGTTGATGGTAACTTTGGAATTCAAATCACAGAAATAGGCACTAAAAAAGAAAGGCTGGAGCAGCTTCGCTAAAGCCTTTTTAAGCCCTAATAAAAGCCAAATTTATACGCTTATTACAAAATCAAAATTTAAAAAATTAAATAAGATAAATTAAGCCTCTTTTTATACAAAGTTCTATAGAATTATAAGCTTTAAGTGGTGCCAACTAAGGATAAATATGAAAGATATGAGTCAGGATTTAAAGAAATTTAATGAAATTGATGAAAGCAAACTCAAAAATCCTATAACTTTTTTCGGTTCAGCAAGGCTAAAAGAAAGTAGCAAGTATTATAAAATGGCTAAAGATTTAGCCTTTCGTTGCATTGAATCAGGCTTTACTGTTGTAAGTGGAGGCGGAGGAGGCATAATGCGGGCTGCCAATGAGGGTGCCTTTTGTGCCAAAAAATCAGACAAACAAAATGTCTCTGTTGGTTTTAACATATATCTGCCTTTGGAGCAAAGACTAAATGACTTTGTTGATTACAACATGCTTTTTGATACTTTGGCCATAAGAAAAATGGCTTTGATAGATAAAAGCGTGGCTTTTGTGGTTTTCCCCGGAGGCTTTGGAACCTTAGATGAGTTTTGCGAAATTCTTACTCTTAAGCAACTTGGCTTTAAAAAAGTGCCTATTTTTGTTGTTGGAAGTGACTTTTGGTATAAATTTAAAGATTTCATAGATGATTCTTTGCTATCCTTAGAAGTGATTTCAAAAGGCGATGAAAAGCTGTTTGAAATAAGCGATGATTTAGAAGAAATTATAAACAAACTAAAAGGCATAGTATGAAAGTTTTAGTAGCACTGAGCGGCGGAGTAGATAGCACTATCACAGCTTATACATTATTACAACAAGGCTATGAGGTCGAGGGTTGCTACATGAAGCTTCACGGCAAGCCTAACTACCACGAAACAAATATACAAAAAGTTGAAAAAGTGGCTAAATTTCTAAACATAAAACACCATATATTAGACTTGCAAAAGGAATTTAATGAAAGAGTTTATATGCCTTTTGTGAATATATACAAAGAGGGCAAAACTCCTAATCCCTGTGCCTTTTGCAACCGCTTCATTAAATTTGGCGAACTGCTTAACTTTGCCAAGTCTTTATCTTGTGATAAATTAGCTACCGGGCATTACGCTAGGATAGAAGATGGTCGCATAAAAAAGGCTTATGATGAGACAAAAGACCAAAGCTATTTTCTAGCAAATATAAGCAAAGAAGCCCTAAATTACCTTATGTTTCCGCTAGGAACTAAAAGAAAAGAAGATGTGAAAAAAATGGCGGCTTCCATAGAGGAACTAAAATCTTTCGCAAGCCAAAAAGAAAGTGCTGAAATTTGCTTTGTGGAGGATACTTACATAGGCGTTTTAAAAAATTTCATGAAAACAGACTTAAAGGGCGATGTGCTTGATAGCAAGGGAAATTTAATAGGCTCGCACAAGGGCTATATGCACTATACTATAGGTAAAAGAAGGGGCTTTGAGCTTAAAAAATCCCATGAGCCACACTATGTTTTAGGCATAAATGCTGCAAAAAATCAAATTATAGTAGGTTCAAAAGAAGAACTAAAAGTAGATGAATTTGAATTAAAAAGCATAAATTCCTTTGTTGATGAAAAAGAAATAGACTGCGAGGTAAGGATAAGATACAGAGGCAAGGCCTGTGCTTGCACGCTTTATATAAACGATGATAACACAGCCCTAGTAAAGCTAAAAGAAAGCGTTTATGCACTTGCTAGCGGTCAAATGGCGGTGTTTTATGACGGCGACACGGTCTTAGCAAGTGGTTTTATAGACTAAAACAAATCTTTTATAGCTATATCCCAAGTTAACATGTTAAGCCTTTGCATTAAGCCACAAATTATCGCACAGCAAAGGCCTGCTAAGGCTCCTGCTAAGATATCATCGAGCATAACGCCTAAGCCACCCTTTACATTCTCATCAACCCGCCTTATGATTGAAGGCTTTGTGATATCAAAAACTCTAAACAAAATAAAAGATAAGATGAAAGAAAAAACAGTCGAACCATATATGCTAAGCGCTAGGAAAACCCCTGCAACCTCGTCTATTACGATATGCTTATCATCGTGAATTTCGCTTTCTTTTTCATAGGCATTTATGTGCGGAATAGCCGCTACAAAGATTAAAATGCAAAGCAAAAATAAGGTTTGAACCCCAAAATACTTAAGTACAAAAAACGCAGGTATTAAGGCTGCGACTGTGCCAACTGTGCCCGGTGCTATACTGACCGTGCCTGTGTAAAAAAATGTTAGGAATGCTTTTCTCATGTTTAAACCGTATGTGTGATTTGGTAAAGTTTTAAAAGCTGATGATAAAAATCATCATCCTTTTTTTGCTCTAAAATTCCATTGTTAGCAAAGAGATTATTATAAATTTTTTGCATGTTTTTAAATCTATTTGGAAAAAATTTAGAAAGAATGATACTTGAAATTTCAGCTCTCATAAATAAGGTAGGCGGGATTATGCCAAGCTTTAAAAGCTGTCTTAAGGACGAATCATTAAATTTAATATGATGATGAGAGCCGTGAGGGCAAGATTTAGTGGTTACTATACTCTTGCACTCTTCGCAAAATACAAGCTCTGGCAGCACAACTACATTCATATCGCAATGTTTTATAAAATCATCCAAAACAGTTTTAGCCCTGTTATTATCAAAAAACATTCCAAGCCCTGTATGCTTTTGCCCTACTATTAGTTTATTGCAACCCAAGGACTTGGCAATAATCGCCTCTAGCAAAGGATTTAAATGAGAATGAAAGATATTTATATCCTTTAAAGGAAAGATAAAAATTCTATCCGCAGGCAGGTAATTTTTTATCAAGGCATTTAGGCAGTTCATCTTAAGTTCAAAGTCAAGGCCGTCTTTATCAAAGGATTCGATTAAAAAAAGCACAAGCAAATCAGCCTTATCAATAGCCCATCTAAAAATTCGCTCATGCCCTTTGTGCAAGGGGTCTAGGCTTGTGATGATGGCTGTTATGTTTTGAGCGTTCAATTCTTTTCGTCTTTGATTAAAACTATCTTTGATTTTTTTTATGCTTGAGTTAAAAAGCTCTAATTCCCCGCCTATGCAGGTATCTCCTAGTTCTTGTATATCACAAGAATTTGGGGTGAAAATGTCCACTATGCTTTTGTTGTTTTTAAATTTATCCTTGATAGAAATCGAACCTACAAGCTTATCCTCGCAAATCAAATTCAAAGTATCGCCGATTTTAGAGGCTTTGATAGTGCTTTCATTTTCAACAGAATAAAATGTAAATGGGTAGGGAAACTGACTTGAGGCATTATTTTTAAACAATTCATCTCTTTCTTTTTTGCCCATCAAATGCGTGCAAGTACCTAGCATGCCTTCTTTTATGAGGCACATTGTCTCAAATTCGCTCTTGCTTATATTTATGCTTTTATTTTTTCTTTGTAAGTCCATACTTTTTCCTCTTTTCCCATAAGGATTTTCTAGAAATTCCAAGTTGCTTAGAAAGGTCTGTATCTGGGAAGATATTTTGATAAGTGTTGATGATGTATTTTACATACTCATCTATGGTTAAAATTTCGTTATTATCTAGCGATTTTTCATTATCGCTTAAATCTATCGTTTTTATACTGCTGTCTTTGTAAGTGTTTGTGTGTATGATGACAGGTTTTTTTTCTAGTTCTTTTAATAACAAATCCTGCTCTTCTTGCTTAAGACTTTGGAAATTTATCAAACACACAAAGTCAAGCGAATCTAGCAAGGATTTAATTTGCTCTAAATTTAATCCTTGCACAAGGTCTATGTATGAAAAATTGTAATCATTCCTATCTGCATACTTAAACACGAAGGCATCGGCGTTGATTTGCTTATGCGTTTTTAAAATAAGTGGCAATCTTATCTTTTTAAAGTCAAAATCAGCCAACTTAGCCTTTTTTATGTGTGTATTTATGTAATTTTTATAAGTATTATTTAGCAAATCAAGCTTTTTATATCTTTGATAATGCTCTATCTTTCTTATCAAATCCTCTATCATAAAAGGTTTTTGCACATAATCAAGCGCTCCGGAATTTAAAGGATTTACGACAGTATCCACACTTACATAAGATGTTAGCAGTATGACCGTGCTATTTTTAAAAGAAGAAAGTATCTTGTCGAAATTCTCAATGCTAGTAGAAAGCAAGATAACATCATAATGAAGCCTCGTATCAATACCCGATAAGTCATTTGCTATAAAACAAGAATAATCCATAGCATTAAGCTTGTTGCTTATACTTTGCGCTAAATAAATTTCATTTTCTACAATTAAAACTTTCATATCTTGGTCCAATCAAAATATTTTAAATTCACAGAACTAAGCACAGCGATACCTTCCTTTCTACCCACAAAGCCCAAGCCCTCAGTAGTACTTGCCTTTATACTAATCCTAAATGGCTCTACATTTAAGTACTTGGCTATGTTTTTAGATATATCATCTTTAAATTTAAACAACTTTGGCTCTTGCGCTAGAACTGTCACATCAGCATTTACAAGCTCAAAGCCATATTCTTGCACTAATTTATAAGCGCTTGATAAAAGCTGCATGGAATCAGCGTCTTTGTAAGCTTTATCAGTGTCTGGAAAGTGCTTTCCTATATCGCCTAAATTTGCTGCACCAAGCAAGGCATCGCTTAAAGAATGCGCTAAAACATCGCCATCAGAATGTGCTTTCAAGCCGGTGTGATAAGGAATTTTTACCCCGCCTAAAACCAAATCCCTTTTTTCTCCAAATTCATGCACGTCAAACCCGCTGCCGCTAAAAAATTCAAGCGATGGTGGCGGCAAATCAAGCACTTTTAAATCTTGCTTATAAGTAAGTTTTCTAGCCTTTTCATCGCCCTTAATAAAGTCTATTTTAGCGCCTACATGAGCCATGGCCGAACTATCATCTGTGAATTCCTTATCAGAGCTTAAAGCCTTTTTCAAAAGGCTAGTTTTTGATAATTGAGGAGTTTGTATAAGCTTTATATCCTCTCTTTTTAGCTGCTTATCTCCATATAAGCTAGTATCACACACGCTTATATAAGGGCTTACACACTCACAGCTTTTTATCTTATCTATGAGCCTTAAAACCGTATCTTTATCTACCAAAACCCTGGCCGCATCACTAACCATAACATACTCACTTTCAACTAATTCCAAAGCCTTTAAAAGTGATTTTGAGCGAGTTTTTCCGCCTTGAGTAAAAACGAAAGAATTTGAAAATTTTTTCATATAGTCTACGTTACTAGAAGTAACAATAACCTTTTTAAAATCATAAAAAGAACTTAATCTTTTACTAACATAAAGCCACAGTGGTTCGTCTTTAAACCTTAGAAATTGCTTTTTTACCGGCAGCTCAAACCTGGAAGAATCGCCAGCTGCTAGTATTATCAAGCTTACATCAAGCACCTTTGCTCCTTGGTAACATTTTCGTGCTGTAATTATATATATAAAAAGCTAAATTTTATATTTTTGTTAGTAAAATTGCTATTTTTATGAAAGGCAAGAAAGATGTATGATATACAAGATATTAAAAATTTGCTCAAAGATGTCATTTACCCGGGCTTTAAAAAAGATATTGTGAGTTTTGATTTTGTAAAGGATATAATTGTAAGTGGCGATACCGTGGATATAAGGCTTGAAATTCCATCCTCAAACCCACAAATAGCACAGGAGCTAAAAAACAGTATAGAAGATAAACTAAAAGATATTAAAAATCTAAATATACAAATTCAAACCCCAAAACTAGAAGCAAACAAAGCTGGAGGGCAAGGCAGCTCAAGAAATTTACTTCCTCAGGTAAAAAAATTCATAATGGTTTCAAGCGGCAAAGGAGGCGTTGGCAAGAGCACGACAGCTGTGAATTTGGCTATTTCTTTTGCAAAAATGGGCAAAAAAGTTGGTTTGCTTGATGCTGATATTTACGGACCTAACATAGCAAGAATGCTAGGCGAGCTAAATACCAAACCAGAGGTTGTGGGAACTAAGCTAAAACCGGTGCTAAGTCACGGCGTGTATATAATGAGCATGGCTTTGTTGATAGACGAAGCACAGGGACTTATGTGGCGTGGTGCTATGGTGATGAAGGCTGTGGAGCAACTTTTAAGCGATGTGCTTTGGCCAGAGCTTGATATTTTAATCCTTGATATGCCTCCAGGAACGGGCGATGCACAGATTACCTCTGCTCAGTGCATTCCAATCAATGCTGGCGTCTGCGTTAGCACCCCTCAAGTAGTAGCGATAGATGATAGCAAAAGAGCTCTTGATATGTTTACCAAGCTACACATACCAATAGCTGGCATCATAGAAAATATGAGCGGTTTTTTATGCCCTGATAATGGCAAAGAGTATGAAATTTTTGGCAAAGGAAATGCTGCTTTAATGGCTAAGGAATATAAGTGCGAACTTTTAGCTCAAATTCCAATAGAACTATCAATCCGCGAAGGAAGCGATTTAGGCAAACCTGTTAGCTTTTATGTGCCGCAAAGTGAGGGTTCAAAAAGGTATTTAAAGGCTTGTGAGAAAATTTTAGACTTTTTAGACAAGCAAGATGAGGTAAGCAACGCTGAAATTCAGCCTGTTACAAACTCAAAAAGTTCTTGTTCAAACTAAATTTAAGGAGATGATATGCTAATAAATTCAAAAGATGATTTTGCAAATTTTATAAAAGAAGTAGAAGCAAAACCAGGCTACAAAAGACCCAAAGCCTTTGGTATAGCAAGGCTTGATAAGTCTTTGCTAGATGAGAGCAAGAGTTTGCAAGCTTGCTTTGCGACGATAAATTATGAGGAAAATTTTGGCTCTTTTGCTGTTTTATTTGAAGCGTTTTCGCAAAGAAAACTTGCTTTAAATACCCAAGATAGCGAACTTGTAGTGAATTTACAAGAAGAGGATATAGACTTTGCTTTAGCTTGCTTTAAGCCTTTTTTAAACGAAAAAGGCCACAAAAACATAGATGTTTTAAAAGCTGTGAAAAAACACTACAAAAAAGACAGCTTCGCGTTTGTTGCTATCTTTGATGATGAAAAACCTAAAAGCCTTGAGTGTGTTTATCTAAAACTTTACTTGCTATCTAGCAAAAAAGTAGCACTAAGAAGTATAAATTTAGATGGAGCCTTTGGGATACTGCCAAATGTAGCTTGGAGTGGTGATAAACCTATTGATTTAGAGTATTTAAGAGAAAATGAAGCTGAGCTAAAAATGAGCGGAAAATACCCAAAAATTGACTTTGTAGATAAATTCCCTAGATTTTTATCCCACATAATACCTGAGGATAATACTAGAATTTTAGAAAGCTCTAAGGTTAGAATGGGTGCACAGCTGGCTGCAGGAACTACCATAATGCCGGGTGCTGCTTATGTGAATTTTAACTCAGGCACAACAGGAGCTTGCATGGTGGAAGGCAGGGTAAGCTCTAGCGTTGTTGTGGGCGAAGGAACTGACATAGGAGGCGGGGCTTCTATACTTGGTGTTTTAAGCGGAACTAGTGGAAATGCCATAAGCATAGGCAAGGCTTGTTTGCTAGGAGCAAATTCAGTAACGGGCATTCCTTTGGGCGATAACTGCATTGTAGATGCTGGCATAGCTGTGCTTGAGGGAACCAAATTTTTTATCAATGACAAAGAAGAGATAGAAAAACTAAATGAGGGCTTTAAATTTAGCAAAGATATTTATAAAGGCATAGAACTAGCCGGCCTTAACGCACTTCATTTCAGGATGAATTCACAAAGCGGACAAATGAGCGTTAGTTTGAACAAAAAGGCTGTGAAGTTAAATCAATCTTTGCATTAATTATGCAAAATTTATAAGTTTATTTGATAAAATTAACGAAGTTTATTTTATAATTTCTTGAGATTTTTAGTAAAGGATATAGCCTTGAGTTATGATATGGATATAAACGAACTTTTAGTAGAAAGTGTTGATAAGCTACCTGCCTTGCCTCAAACAGTGCAAGAGTTGCAATCTTACGTAGCTAAGGCTGGAAGTGATGTAAGAGTCGATACGGTTGCACAGATTATTTCTGCCGACCCGCTTGTAACGGCTAGACTTTTACAGCTTGCGAATTCTCCTTTTTATAGTTTTAAATCCAACATAACCACCTTGCAGCAAGTCGTTTCCTTGCTTGGGATTACAAATGTGAAAAATATCATAATGGCTGATTCTATAGAACAAAATTTCAAGGTTGATGTATCTCCTTACGGCCTAGATACTGATGAGTTTTTGAAAAAAAGAAACGAAGAATCAACCTTTATCTCATCTTGGCTTTCACAAGAGGATAAGAACTTATCTTATATGCTAGTTCCTTGCGCCATGCTTTTAAGGCTTGGAATGATGGTTTTTTCAAATTTTTTGATACAAAATAAAAAAGATAAAGAATTTCTAGCTGCCCTGAAAAAAAGTAATTTTGAAAACTGCTCTGCTGTTGAGGAGGATTTTTTAGGAGTTGACCACCTATCTTTCCTAGGCTTTTTGTTTCATAAGTGGAATTTCGATGAGGATTTGATAGAAACTGTATGTTTTATAAACAATCCAAATTCCGCTGAAGGAAAGGTTTTAAAAAGTGCTTATGCTCTAGCTATCGTAAATCGCATCTTCGCACCGCACAACGGAGGCTCGGCTTTCATGGTGAGTTCAGCACTTTCTCTTATAAAGGAAGCAAAACAAAAGGGTGTGAATTTTGATATGGATAATTTCATATCAAAATTACCTGCCTTTGCCAAAGTAAATTTACCTAAGTAAGGCTCAGTAGCTGGATAATATCATCTTGCCTCCAAATGCCTTTTTGGATAATTATGTCCTAAATGCACAGTTTCATAAAATCGCAGGCATTTCAAAAAATGCTTATAAATTTTGGAAAAATGTAAGCACGGCTCGCTACCAAGGAACCAGAGTTATTTTTTTACACAAAAACTGCATACTAAAAAAACACGAAGAAGCATTAAAACTTTGCGATGATTTAAGCGGCTTTACGCTAGCTTCTGCATTTTGCTCTTTTACAACCCTTTCACCTTCACACTTGGTAGAAAAAAATAATTCTCAAATTTACAAGCTGCTTGACATCAAAGAAATTTACGGAGTGAAATTTGTGAATTTAAAGGCTTTTTACGATTTTTTAGGGCTTGCTTATTATCATCATATATACATAGAAAAATGTCATTTTTTTAGCCCAACACCGCTTGAAAAGAGGATTAAAATAACCTCTAGTCTTTGTGTTGGGTATTATTAAGCAGCCTGTTAAAGCCTATATAGATAGAAGTAGCCAAAACAGTACAAACAAAGATAACGCAAGCTAAAACCAAAGGAGTGTTTGCATCAATAGCCCCTACTATAAAAGCTATAGTTCCAGCAAGTGTAAACTGCATAGCACCAAGCACCGCAGAGGCCGCACCTGAATTTTCCTTAAAATACGACATGGCAAGACTTGTAGCATTTGGCATAATAAAGCCTAGCATGGAAATGGTAAAGAAAATCGAAAGCTCAAAAATTATAAAAGAATCCTTAGTAAAAGCACTCATAATCATCAAAAAAGCAAAGAAAGTCATAGTCAAAAAGGCTCTTTTTATGATAGCTTGTGGAGAGTATTTTTTAAGCAAGAAAGTGTTTAAATTCGCAAAGATTGCAAAACCAAGTGCATTTACGGCAAAAACTATAGAGTATTGCAACTCACTTAAACCAAAAAATTTGATAAAAACAAAGGCTGAGCCTGTTATGTATGAAAATATAGTAGCCATAGCCAAGGAAGCTGATATTATATAAACTAAAAATGCTTTGTTTGAAAGAACTATTTTGTAAGATTTTATGGTTTGTGAAAATGAAAATTTAGCCTTTTCATTAACCGCTACACTTTCTTTTAAGAAAAATATCACCAAAAAAAGCAATAAAAAACCCACCAAAAAAAGTGTTACAAAAATGCTTTGCCAAGAAAAAAACTCAAGCAAAATTCCGCCAAACACAGGCGAAAGCATAGGAGCAAGTGATGATACAACCATCATCAAGGCAAAAACGCTAATGGCTTCTTTTAGCTCAAACAAATCATTCACAATAGCCCTAGCTATAACAACCCCAGCACAGCCTCCCAAGGCCTCTACAAAGCGAAGCAAGATAAAAAGCCTTATGTCATCTACTAAAATACAAGCTATGCTAGCACTGATAAACAATATCATGCCTATTATCACGGGCTTTTTTCGTCCAAAAACATCGCTTAGCGGTCCGTAAATCAGCTGCCCTAAAGCAAAACCAACAAAAAAGCTAGCGAGTGAAAGCTGAGTTAGATAAGTATTTGTAGCAAAGCTTCTCTCCACAGTTTCAAGTGCTGGCAAATACATATCGGTTGAAATTGGTGCTATGCTAGACATCAAAGCTAGTATAAAGACTAATTTAAATTTTTCAAAACCTTTTATCTTAGTTTTTTCTTGCATGTTTTTCCTTGTGAAATAAAAAATTATTTTACCTTTTTTTAAAGGCAATTTTTGTAAATTTGTTTAATTTTTTTAGGAGAATGTATGATACCTTTTAGCGATGAGGAACTTGTAGAGCCTGTAAAAAATACCTTAGCCAAGCAACTTCATATCTTGGAAAGAGACGGCGGAGGGCTTGAATTTCTGGGTGTAAAACAAGGTGTGGTTTATGTGCGTTTAACCGGTGCTTGCAAATCCTGCGTAGCTAGCGAAACTACCCTAAAACACAGCCTTCAAAGACAGCTAAGAATAGACATACATCCTGATCTTAGTATCGTGAATTTAAGCGGCGGAAAAGATGAGTTTGAAAGATTATAAGAAGCTTGGCATACAGCATTTTTACCAAAGAGATTACAAAACTGCTAAAATCTTTTTTTCCCTAGCTTACGAAAAAAGAAAAAACAAAAAACTACTTCATTTTATAAGCCTTTGCGATTTTGCCTTAAAATCCCCTGATGAAGCCATAGTTATTTTTGATTTTTATATGCTTAATTACAAATACGAGCACATATACGAGGATTTAGAATACATCCTAAGCATGAGCGAGTCAAGACAGCTTGTAGAAAAAAAGCTAAAAGATGATGAGAATTCGGCCTTAAGTTATAGTGATTTTTTGCGTGGGGTTGAGGAGATTGGCTTTAAAAAAAGCTTTGAAAACATCATATTTTCCACAAAATTAGTGATAAATAATAAAAATGATTTTTTAGACTTTTTAGAAAAGCTTTTAGAAAATGGCTATGAGGAGTTTATTTTGGATTATTTAGAATACATCAGTCACTATTTTTTGGGCGATGTGAGATTTGAAAATTTTACTAAAAGATTAAGATTAAAAGATGATTATAAAATACAAAGATAGCTTTATAAGCGACAATAGCAAAGAACTTGTGCCGAATTCTTACTTTTTGCAAAGCAAGCAAAATCAAAGCTTTGTTGCTGAGGCCAAAAGCAAAGGTGCTAAGGTAATTACTGTTGCTGAGTGCAAAAAAATGCTAGGCATTGATGAGAGCATTAAAATCATAGGCGTAAGCGGAACAAACGGCAAAACAACAGTATCAAGTGCAATTTATGACATTTTGCTAAATTTAGGCTACAAATGCCTTTTGTGCGGGACTAGAGGGGTATTTTTAAACAAAGAAATTTTAGCTGAAAAATCCCTAACCACTCCGCCTATACTAGCCTTGCTTTCTTATCTAAGCGAGGCTAAGAAGGCAAACTGTGATTTTTTCATTATGGAAGTAAGCTCGCACGCCATAGCGCAAGATAGGATAGAAGGCCTAAACTTTGCTGCTAAGGTTTTTACAAATTTAAGTCAAGATCATTTGGATTTTCACAAAAGCCTTGCCGAGTATAAAAGGGTGAAAGAAAGTTTTTTTGAGGATGAAAGCTTAAAAATCATGAATGCTGATGAGAATTTTGCTTACAACCCCGTAAATTCCATTACTTATGGATTTAAAGATAGCTCGGATTATAAAATTTTATCTTATGATTTAGACGAGGGCATTAAGGCAAAGATAGAATATAAAAAAGAAATTTTTGATGTAAATTCTAGCTTGCCGGGCTTGTTTAATCTTTACAATATCCTAGCGGCAAGCGCCCTTGTAAAAGAGCTTTTAGACCTTGATTTTGCTAAGGTGCTTGAAACAGTTAGAGCCTTTAAGGGGGTTAGCGGCAGAATGGAGCTTGTGGCAGATAAAGTCATAGTTGATTTTGCCCACACTCCAGATGGCATTAACAAGGTCTTAAGTGCCTTAAAGGATAAAAATTTAATAGTTCTTTTTGGAGCAGGCGGAAATAGAGATAAGAGCAAGAGGCCTCTAATGGCCAAGGAAGCAAAGAAATTTGCCTCAAAACTCATAATAACAAGCGATAATCCAAGAGATGAGGAGCCACAAGATATCATCAATGACATATTAAGCGGGATAGAAGTAGATGAGAATGTTTTTGTTGAAGTGGATAGAAAAAAAGCCATACAAAAGGCTTTAGAACTAAAGCAAAAGGACGATTTTGTGCTTATACTTGGCAAGGGCGATGAAAATTACCAAGAAATCAAGTCTCAAAAACACAGCTTCAGCGATAAAGAGGTTGTTTTAGAGTTTTTGACTAAGTTATCTTAAAATGATAAGATAAAGTTTTAATAATACAAATTTTAGGAAAGATGATGTTTGAAAATATGGATTTTTCAAAAATGACAGAGCTTTTAAACAAGGCTAAAGAGCAGGCTAAAGAATTTGAGGAAAAGCTTTCGTCTAGGGAATTTAGCGCAAGTAGCGGCGGAGGCTTAGTGAAAGTAAGTGCTAATGGAAACGGTGAAATAATAGATGTTGCGATAGATGATTCCTTGCTAGATGATAAAGAATCCTTGCAAATTTTACTAATATCTGCAATCAATGAAGTTATAAACACAGTAAATCAAAACAAGCACAGTGTTGTAAGCGATATTTTTGGAGGCTTTAAATGAGATTTGTATTATTATTTTTGGCATTTCTAAGCTTTAGTTTTGCCGTTGAAAGACCAAGACTTGAGGACTTTGTCGCTTGTTTTAACAAAAACAAAGCAAGTGTTTTTATCTACGAGGGAATGAACGCCTTTGCCTTGAGCGAAAATTTGCTAGCTGTTGTTAAAAATCCAAACACAAAGCTTAATAAATATGTAAAATACGACCCTTTTTTAAATTTATATCTCGTAAGAACTGAATTTAGCCTCATACCTACAAATATGTACGATGAGCAAAATTTAACTAGAAATGATTGGGTGGGCATAATTGACCCTACAAATGCTTACATAGGGCATTTAAAATACCTAGCACAAGATATAAACGAAAGAGACAGGCTAGACTTCGCAACTAAGGTTGGCCAGCTTAGCACGCCGTGTTGCAATATGCTTGGCATTGCCTTGGCTGATGGTTCTTTTATAGGAAATCGCTACTTAAAGCATTTTATGAAATACAATGATGTTTATTGGGGCGATATAGGGGTTGATTTCACGGTTAGAAACAACAAAATTTATGTAGAAAAAGTTAGGAATTCAGGGCAGTTTTTAGTAAATGATGAGATAGTAAGCGTGGATGATGTTCCGGCAAATGATATTAGAAAGCTTAATGAAAAGATTTTATTTGCCGACAGAGGCTCGACATTATATTTTAAAATTCTAAGAGATAACGCAGATGTAAATGTCTCTGTTATGGTTTCGCCTAAGGAGCTAACAGGGCTTGCTTTAGAGCAAAATTCTAACAATAATAAAAAGACAGTAGTTACTGTTAAAAACAACGACTACCGCTCAAATTTAGGCTTTAGTCTAAGAAACAATCTTGTGGTAAGCAAGATAGAAGCAAATTCAAACGCCTCAAGGGCTGGGCTTTTGGTTGGCGATAAAATTCTAAGGATTAACAACCAGATAGTAAGAGATACAAATTCCGTGCAAAGAATCCTAGCAAGTGGGACGGAGTTTAACATACTCATCTCAAGATCAAGCAAGAATTTACCAAAGATAGGCTCTAGTGCTAGTTCGAAGGGAGACGGTGAATTTCAATTCTTCGTAAGGTTAGTGAAGTGAATTTAAAAGCTCTATTTGCTGAGCATTTATCAAAGAATTTACCTTATATTGACAGCTTTCATCCATTTTTTAATGAAGCACTTGCAAGAATGCTCATAGTGGGCGGGAAGCACTTTAGAGCACAGCTTTTATTAACTGTGGTCTCTTGTAAGAAAAATCAAATGCTTGATGTTGCCTTAGACGCGGCCTTGGCTTTGGAATTTATACATACATATTCTTTAATACATGATGATTTGCCGGCTATGGATAATGCTGATTTAAGGCGAGGAGAACAAACCCTACACAAAAGATACGACGAAACAACGGCTATCTTAGTGGGCGATGCCTTAAATACCGAGGCTTTTTTAGTGCTTTCAAAACTCAAGGTAAAAGATAGCATAAAAGTGGCTTTGATACAAACTCTAGCTTATAATGCAGGGCTTAATGGCATGGTGCTGGGACAAGCAATTGACTGTTATTTTGAAAACAAAAAGCTAAATTTAGAAGAGCTTAAATTCCTGCACACACACAAAACAGGAAGGCTGATAGCAGCTTCGCTTAAAATGGCCTCTTTGCTTTGCGAATTAGAGGAAAAAAAATGCTCTTTGTTGTATGAATTTGGCTTAAAAATAGGACTTGTCTTTCAAATCAATGATGACATTATAGATTACACGATGGATGAAACGCAGCTTGGAAAACCGAGCAAAAATGATGTTAATAAAAACTCATTTGTGAATTTATTAGGACTTGAAGGTGCGAAAACAGCCAAAGAAAAGCTACTAAATGAATGCAAAGAGGACTTAAGAAGCATTGATAAAGATATAGCGCCCTCCTTGCTAGAACTTATACAAATATACCTATAAGGATTTTTTATGTTACAAAAACAAGCAAATACATTAAGATTTTTAAGTGCTGACATGGTGCAAGAAGCAAACAGCGGACACCCAGGAGCCGCACTTGGCTTAGCAGATATTTTAACAGCCTTATCGTATCACCTAAAACATAATCCCAAAAACCCAAGCTGGCTAAACAGAGATAGGATAGTATTTTCAGGAGGCCACATCTCTGCTTTGATTTATAGTTTTTTACATCTAAGTGGCTATGATATAAGCTTAAATGATTTAAAGAACTTTAGACAACTATACTCAAAAACTCCAGGACACCCAGAGCTTATCACTCCGGGCATTGAGATTGCAACAGGTCCTTTGGGGCAAGGTCTTGCAAATGCTGTTGGCTTTGCTATGGCTGCGAAAAAGGCTGCTAAGCTTTTGGGTGAGGATTTGATAAATCATAATGTGTACTGTCTTTGCGGAGATGGGGATTTGCAAGAGGGAATTTCGTACGAAGCCTGTTCTTTAGCCTCTTTGCACAAACTTGACAACCTTATAATAATTTATGATAGCAATGGAATTTCCATCGAAGGAGATGTTAAAATCGCTTTTAATGAGGATGTTTCCTTGAGATTTAAGGCACAAGGCTTTGAGGTTTTTGAAATAGATGGACATGATTTTAAGCAAATAGATGAAGCCTTAAAAAAGGCCAAAAGAAGCTTAAAACCTAGTTTGATCATAGCAAAAACTACAATCGCAAAAAATGCCCTAGAGCTTGAAGGCTCTCATCACAGTCACGGAGCGCCTCTAGGAAGCGAGCTTATACAAAGGGCTAAAAAGGCTAGTGGTTTTGACCCTAACAAAACTTTTTTTGTGCCAGATGATGTAAGGCTTAGATTTGAAAGTGCTATTGAACTTGGCGATTTAGAAGAAGCAAAATGGAAAGCAGAACTTGAAAAATCAGATAAAAAAGACTTGCTAGAAAGGCTTTTAAATCCAAATTTTGATGAAATTAACTACCCAGATTTTGATTTCTCTAAGGATATGGCCACTAGAGATAGCAATTTTGAAATTTTAAATGCCATAGCTAAAAATTTGGAAGGATTTTTAGGCGGTTCTGCTGATTTAGCCCCTTCAAATAAAACAGAACTTAAAGGCATGGGAGATTTTGTAGAGGGTAAAAATATACATTATGGTATAAGAGAACACGCAATGGCTGCGATTAATAATGCCTTTGCTAGATACGGGCTTTTCTTGCCTTTTTCGGCTACCTTTTTTGTTTTTAGTGAGTATTTAAAACCTGCTGCTAGAATGGCTGCACTTATGAAATTAAAGCATTTTTTCATCTTTACTCACGATAGTATAGGAGTTGGAGAAGATGGTCCTACTCATCAGCCTATAGAGCAGTTAAGCACCTTTAGAGCCATGCCAAATTTCCTAAGTTTTAGAGTGGCAAATGCTTATGAGAATTTAAAAGCTTGGCAAATAGCATTAAAAAGCGAATTTCCTTGCGCATTTATACTTTCAAGACAAAAATTAAAGGCTTTAAGCAAGCCTATTTTTGGCGATGTTGAAAACGGAGCTTATTTGCTAAAAGAAGATGCCAATCCTAAATTTACGCTACTAGCAAGTGGTTCTGAGCTTGCTTTGTGCATGAGTGTTGCTGAAAAATTAAATGAAAATAATATAGGCTGCAATGTAGTATCCATGCCTTGTTTTGAGCTTTTTGAAAAGCAAGATGAGGCTTATAAACAAAGATTGTTAAAGTCTAAGGTTGTGGGCGTGGAAGCCTTGCATTCACTTGAACTTTATAAATTTTGCGATGAGCTTTACATTATGCAAAGTTTTGGAGAAAGCGGCAAGGATAGCGATGTTTTCGCTCATTTTGGCTTTAACATAGAAAAGCTTTATGAATATTTGCTCAGGCTTTAACTTATGCTTGAAATCAAACAAGAACCCAAGGAAACAGTGTTTGTAATCAGCAAAAAGTGGGATAAATTCTCGGTTGTGGATTATGAAAACAAAAGCTTTGATATTGATAAACCTTGCGTTGTCTTTGATTTTTCAAACTTAAGCAGCATAGACATGGCTGCAATTCGCTTTTTTTTATCCTTAGAACATAATTTTACGCAAAATGGCAAGACCGTTAAATTCCAAGGACTTGATGAAAAAAATCAAGCCCTTTTTAAACTATGTAAAAAATACTATAAAGCATACAGCATAGACAGCAAAAGCAAAAAAAGTGAAAATTTTTTCGTTCTTTTAGGAAGTAGCGTTTGTGCTTATGCCTCATCTTTAAAAGACTTTATCACATTTACCGGTTTTGTGCTCTTTGCTCTTTATAAATCATGCCTAGATTTTAGAAAAATTCGCTTTAAAGCCTTTTTGTATCATGTGGAGCACAGTGCCTTAAATGCAAGCGGCATAATAGCCTTAACTTCTTTATTGGTAGGGGTTGTTTTAGCATATCAAGCAGCGTATCAGCTAGAGCGTTTTGGGGCAAATATTTTCATAGTTGATTTGGTGGGAATTTCAGCCACAAGAGAGATAGCTCCTTTAATAGCTGCTATAGTTATAGCCGGACGCAGTGCGAGTTCTTACACGGCGCAAATTGGCGTTATGAAGATAAGTGATGAGATAAATGCGATGAGAACCATGGGTTTTCATCCTATTTATTTCGTTGTTTTGCCTCGTGTTTTAGCACTTACATTTTCCATGCCTTTAATAGTAGCCTTTGCAGACGCGGTTAGTATCTTTGGCGGAATGCTTGTTGCTGATTTAAATTTAGGCATAAACTATGTTGAATTTATACGCAGGTTCAAAGAAGCTATAGACGTAAAACATATAATCATAGGCATTGCAAAAGCCCCTATGTTTGGCTTTTTAATAGGCCTTATAGCTTGCTACAGAGGACTTGGCGTGAAAAACACAACAGAAAGCATAGGAATTTACACCACAAAAAGCGTTGTAAATGCTATCTTTTGGGTGATAGCCTTTGACGCTATTTTTTCTATATTTTTAACTCAGGCTGGCATATGAAAGTCATTGAAGCAAGGCATATTAACACCAAATTTGAGGATAAATTAATACACAAGGATTTAAATTTCTTTGTAAATGAAAATGAAATTTTTGGAATTTTGGGCGGAAGCGGTGCTGGAAAATCGGTGCTTTTAAGGCAGATGTTAGCACTTGATGAGTGCCAAAGTGGAGAATACATCATCTTGGGCAAGAACTTAAATAAAATTACTGAGGAGGAAAGTTTAAAGCTTAAGCAAAGTTGGGGAGTGGTTTTTCAATTTGGTGCTTTATTTAGTTTTTTTACAGTCTTTGAAAATATAGCCTTGCCGCTTAGAGAATACACAAAACTTAGCGAACTTTCAATCAAAGAGCTTGTCTATATGAAGCTTAAAATGTCCGGGCTTGATGAAAGTGTTGCAAAGCTTTATCCAAGCGAGCTAAGCGGGGGCATGGTAAAAAGGGTAGCCATAGCAAGAGCCTTGGTGCTTGATTCTAAGCTTTTGTTCTTAGATGAGCCAACATCCGGGCTTGATCCGCAGTCCTCAAGGGAATTTGATGAGCTTATTTTAAGCCTTAAAGAAGGGCTAAATTTAAGTATAGTTATGGTTACGCACGATAAAGAAAGTATGAGAAATACCCTTGATAGATTTTTGATTTTACAAAATAGGCAAATAGCCTTCATGGGAACTCATGAGGAGCTTTTAAAGCAAGATAAAGAACTTTACAATAAATTTATGGGGTAGATATGGAAAATAAAGCTAAGTATTTTTGGGTAGGCATCTTTGTATTTGGAATTTTCTTTGCGTCTTTATTTGTGCTGATTTGGCTTAACGGCTTTTCATCAAAGCAAAATTTTACTTATTATCAAATTTTTATCAAAGAATCAGTTTCTGGGCTTGGTTTAAAAGCACCTGTTAGGCTGCTTGGGGTTGAGATTGGCAGCGTTGAGGATTTATCTTTATATAAGGCAGATAACGGCGATACCTTGGTTAAAATTTTAATAAAAGTAAAAGAAGGAGCGCCTATTTACACATCCACTATTGCTTCTTTGGGACTACAAGGCATAACAGGGCTTAAGTATGTAGAGCTTACAAATGATGAGCAAAAGCCTAAAGAGCCTTTGGTCTCGTCAAATTCGCAGCCCCCTACTATAAAGGCAAAGGAAAGCTTGTTCGCCTCCATTGGCAAGCAAAGCGATAGAATTTTTGATTTGATTGATTTTACAAATGAAAGCATGAGGCAGCTTTTTAGCCAGCAAAATTTAAATAATATCTCAAACAGCTTAAAAACCCTAAATGCAGCCATTAGCAACATAAATTCTATGGCAAAAAGAGTTGAGCAAGCATCCGTTGCGGTGGCTAGGTTTGCAGAAGATAGCGTAAATACGCTAAAAGATTACGATAAGGTAAGTTTTTTGCTAGCTAATAATCTAAGCGCTTTACAAGAATTGCTAGTGACCATAACTGAATTTGCCAAACAATTAGAGCAAAGTCCTTCTGATATATTTTTCAAAGGCACGAAAACAAAACCAGCACCTGGAGAATGAGATGAAAAAATTTTTACTAAGCTTTTTGTTTTTATTTTTTAGTGCTTGTTCTTTTAAACCGGATGTGGTTGAAGAGCCAACAGCACATAGTTTGCACATAAACGAAGCAAAGGTTAAAACAGATTCGTATAAAAGTAAAAAGAGTTTGCAAATTCTAAGCATACAATCACCCTTTTATCTTAAAACAAACAAAATTTACTACAGGCAAGGCTCTGTGTTTGGTAAATACGCAAAACACGTTTTTTCTGATTCACCTGTAAATTTTTTAGAAGCCAAGCTTAAGAGGTATTTTGAAAATTCTAAGCTCTTTAGTGCTGTTATGTTAGCTAATACAAGTGCTAATGTTGATTATCTCTTAGAACTTGACCTAGAAAGCTTTGAAAAGCTATATAAAGAAGAAGGAAAAGTATATGTAGAAAGCAGGGTAAACTTTAGCTTAATAGAAGCAAAAAGTAACAAAATTTTAGAGCAAAGGGTCGTGATATTTGAGCATAGAATAGGACCGCCAGATAACATAGAACAAACAATTATAACATTCAATAATGTTTTAAATAAAATGGCAGCTTATATAGCTACACACCTTGAAGAAGTAATTAAAAACTTGGAATAAAACTTGCTTTTATGCTTTAAATTTTTTACTTAAGGAAAAGCTATGAGCAAAGAACTTGAAATTTTAAAGAAACACTTAGGCGATGTTGCTGGACGTTCTAGTTTTGATGCGAAAACTCTTAGCTCACAAATAAGTGATGCAAATGATTTCATAGGTGCCTTACAAGTGCTTAACATGTCTTTAAAAAAGATTAGTAAAAACATAAAAGATAGGATTATTAACGAACTTAGCCAAGAGGAAAAAAGAAACCTCGATGCACAAAGCTCGCAGCTTATACAAAATTGTTCTTTCATGGGAGAGAATTTGTTTGATAATATCTTTACGGTAAATATAGGCTCGCAGATTTTTTCTTTTGAAATTCAAAACCCACTTTTAATCTTAGAAAAAAGCGATTTTAACGGGGTTTTATCCTATATAGACGATAAGAAAGAAGAAATTGATACATTGCTAGACTCCATAGCCATAGCTATAGAAAATAATTCTGCTGGCTTTGGCTTTGATAATAAAGCATCTTATGAGAATTTTGACTTTACAAATCTTTTTAGATAAATTTTTAATCCTCTAAGCTAGTGATTAGGGGATTAAAAGCCTTTTGGCTTATTTGTATCGTATCTCCTACCCTTAAATTTTTATATCTTTTCTCAAAATCATGCTTACTAAGGCTTATCTTTGCTACCTGCGTTCCAAGCAAAATTGTTAAAACCATCAGTATATCAGCCTTTTTTATCTCAAGCACGGTAGCTCTTAGTTGCAATTTTGCGCTTAAATCATTTTTGCTAAAAAACTCACTTATAGCACAGTCCTTAACAACAGCGGCATTTTTAAGCTCTATCACCCTTTTTGCTAGTCTATAAATTTCAGCTATATCATGGCTTACTAGCAAACTTGTAAGTTTAAAATGCTCATAAAGCTTTAAAAGCTCATCTTGAAAAAATATTCTCATCTTATAATCAAGTGCTGACAGAGGCTCATCAAGCAGTAAAATTTTAGGCTCTCGTATCAAAGCTCTAGCCAAGGCCACTCTTTGACACTGCCCGCCTGATAGCTTGCTAGGATATGAGTTTTTGAGTTCGCTAAGCCTTGTGAGTTCTAAAAATTCATCCACCTTTGCCTTGTCTTTTTTGGAAGTTAAAGCATAGGCTAAATTTTGTGCCACGGTTAAATTTGGAAACAAAGCATAGTCTTGAAATACAAAACCAACCCTCCTTTTTTGCACGTTTAGGCTGAATTTTTTTTCTGTATCAAGCCAAAGTTCATCATCTACACTTATAAAGCCGTACTCTGGCTCTAAAAGGCCAGCTATTATCCTTAAAATAGTAGTTTTGCCAGCCCCACTTTCTCCAAAAATGGCTACAAAATCCCCGCTTTTTATCTCTTTATCGAAGTCTAGCAAAACCTTGCCGTTTGCTGTGTTTAAAGGATGTTTTATCTTGATTTTTATCATATTAGTTTCGCATTTATTTTTTTATTTATATAAAACAAGGCGAGCAAGAGCATGAAAGAAAGTGCAGACAAGGTAAAGGCGTATTGGTGTGCTAGGGTGTAATTCCTAGCTTCAAGCTCATCATATATAGCTATGCTAGCAAGCAAGGTTTCTCCTTTAATATGCCCGCCAATCATCATAACAACTCCAAATTCACCGACAGTGTGAGCAAAGGCTATTATACAACCGCCTATAATGCCTAGCTTTGAATTTGGTATGATAATTCTAAGCAATGTTGAAATTTTGCCCTTGCCAAGAGTGTAAGAGCATTCTATCAAATTCTTAGGAACCTGCGCAAAAGCACTTTGTATAGGGCTTAGCATAAAGGGCAAAGAAAAGATCATAGAGGCTAGAACAAGACCTTCGAAATTAAAAACTAGCTTGATATTGAAATTTTGCATTAAAAAGCCCCCAAAAGCACTCATAGGCGAAAAACTTATCAAAAAATAAAAGCCAAGCACAGAGGGAGGCAAAACCAAGGGCATAAAAACTATGACTTGCAGCAAGGTCTTAAAAACAAAGTCTTTAAAAACCAAAATATAGGCCAAAAATATGCCCACAAATAAAAGCAAAAAGGTAGTTATAAATGCTAATTTAAAAGTAAGGATAAGGGTTTGTAAAAAATCACTCTCATTTAAAAAATCCACTATACAACCTTTAGCATTATATCGCTAGCTTTTAGATGACAAGAAACTTGCATATCCTTTTTTAAGTCAAGCAAAATGCCTTGTTTTGCACTTACAACAGCACTCAAAGAATGTTTGTTAAAACTCAAAAAAACCTGCCATAAAATTTTGCCTTTTTTTATATCGCTAATTCTTGCCTTAAAAACATTTTCAGCAGAGCTTAGCTCGCCATTTCTAAAGAGTAAAAGCTCATTTTCATTAAACAAGAGCTTTATTTTATTAGCTTTTTCTAGCAAGGCTTTGGCCTCAAGCATTAGGATATAAAAATTACAGTCATCAACCCTAGCAGTAACAAAACTAAGGCAGCCCTCTTCTTCTAAGCCTACAAAACTAGCTTCAAGTTCGTTCATTTGGTATTAAAGCCGTATTTTTTGATGATTTCTTTTCCTTTATCCGACAAAACAAAGTCATAAAAAGCAAGTGCTAAGTCCTTTTTAGTGCCCTTTGCGTAGCTTGTGATGACAAAAGACTGCTCTAAAGGAGAAAATAAAGAATTATCGATAACAAGGGCCTTACCCTTAGGTTTATTAACAGCAGACACTAAAGAATACGCTACTATGCCAACTTCTGCCACTCCTGTATCTACATGAATTACGGGCTGGGAAATATTATCTCCTAAGACGATTTTATTTTTAAATACATCATAAATCTTTGTCTTTTCTAAGGCCTCGGTAGCTGCTACCCCATAAGGTGCTACCTTTGGATTTGCTATGCTTAGATGTTTGATTTTTTGCCCTTGTTTTACTAAGGAAGTTATACCATCTTTTATCAAATTTTCATCAAGAGAATAAAGAGCCACAACGCCCAAAGCATACACTGCAGGCCTTGTTAGCGCTAAAGAATCCTTATAAATTTGCTCAGCATAAGCTGTGTCAGCCGAGAAAAACATATCAAATTCACGTCCTTCTTTTAAAAGCTGATAATGCTTGCCTGAGGCCCCAAAAACTAGCTCTATATCATCTTTGTTTCTAGTCTTTAAAAACTCATCTTTTACTTCTTTTAAGGCATTAGAAGCTGATGAGGCAACAAAAACTGTGATTTTCTCAGCATTTGCACTAAGAGCAAATAAGAAAAAGGTAAAAACAAATAGTGTCTTTCTCATAAAATTCCCTTGTAAAAGTTCTTAAAAATTATATTTACATACAACTTAATTTATTCTTTTTTTACATAATATAAAACAAGGTCTGTAAGTGATAGTGTTAGCAAATTTGCTCTCAAAATCCTTCAAAAAAGCCTTCGATAGAAAAAATCTTCCCAAAGAATTCACACCGCTTAATTTAAGGTGTTTAAAAACACTTAAGGCACTATCAAATTTAAGTTCATAGCTTTCATCTGCTAGATACAAAGGTTCAAAATCTTTACACAAAATATTTTTCATCTGCTCTAAGGATAGATAATCAAGAGTAAAGCCTGTGCTTTGCTTTATCTGTATTAAATTTCCCTCACTAAATGTAGATACTAAGAGCAAGGATTTATCCCCCATCATCTTTTTAAAAGCCTCAAAGCTTTTTTTAAAATCAAGCCACTGCAAACAAGCATTTGAAGTAAGTAAATCAAATTTTTGATGTATAAAAGCACTATTTTGCAGCTCATTCATATCAAGTTTGCTAAATTTCACATTTTCTGCTAAAAAGTCAAGTTTATAATCATTCACATCGACACAATCAAGGCTTTTGAATTCAAGATTTGCTATGAGTTTTTTGCTGAATTTACCAAAACCACAACCAAATTCAAAAATATTATCAAAAGAAAGGGTATAATCTTTCAAAATATCCAACAAGGTGTTTGCCATATATTCTTGCACTATGGCATTTTTTTCATAGCTTTTTTCAGCCTTTAAGAAGCTTATATGTTGCAAAGTTCTTCCCAAGAATCAAAGGCAAAAAACACAAAATGCGGCTCTTTACTGTGTATTATCTTTGTATTTTTCTGCTTAAAAAAATTCTCACAAGCTCTATTGCTAAAGATTAAATCCCTTTTACTTAGCAAAATCTTATCAAAGCTCAAGTCTTTTTTTACCTTGTGTTTTTTATGAAAATTAAACAAACTCTTAAGCTCATCTTTTAGCTGTGTTTGACCTTGAAAATAAAAATTCTCACCTAAATTCAAATTTTTAGCAAATAATGCCTTTTTAAACTCTAATAAATTAAAATTTTCCATACTTTTTTTAAATACTTCCTCTTTTATGCCATATTCATCATCTATGCCCCTTGGTGTTCCATTTATAGCTAAGCTTGTTTTAAATTTCATATAAGATAAAAGCTTAGAGCTAATGCTTACTCCCATTGAAAAGGCTATCAAATGCACAGTTTTAAAAGAATTCAATTCTATGTCTAAGTTCATATCTTTATAGTCATATATCATCAAAACATTATTTTGTGCTTTTAAATGACTAAAATGCGAAAAATGAGAAGCAAAGCCTGAAACAAATAAAATCAAATCACTGCTTTGTGGATTTTTATGCAAAAAACAAGTCTTCAAAAAAGCTCCTGTAAAGCTAATAAATCCTCTTTTTTTATATTTGCATTAAGAGAAAATCTTATCCTTGATGAATTTTTAGCCACTGTTGGTGCTTTGATAGCCGGTGCGAAAAAACCCATATCAAAAAGCTTTTTAGCTAAGGCATCTGTTTTAGAGTATTCTCCTACAAGCAAGGATAGTATATATGCATCACCTATTAGCCTGTCATTAAAGATATCCTTTAAAAAAAGCGATATCTCTCTTAGTCTTTTTCTTTCCTTTTCAAAACTATCTAATCTATCAAATATAAATTTAGACCAAGCCACAGTAATAGGTGCTAGTGCCGTTGAGTAGATAAAAGCTCTTGCTTTGTTTATAAAAAACTTTTTTGCTTCCTTAGAGCAAAGCATACAAGCACCATAACTAGCCAAGGCTTTACCAAAGGTAAATACTAGAAAATCAATCTCATTATCCAAAGCCTTCTCTTTAGCCAAACCAAGACCACTCTTATCAAAACAAGCAAAAGAGTGTGCCTCATCTATATATAAAAGTGCTTTGTATTCTTTTTTTAGACTTATTAAATCCTTTAATGGTGCAAAATCTCCATCCATTGAAAATAAAGCTTCGCTTATAATGACGATGTTTTCATAATTTTTACTATGTTTTTTAAGTAAGGACTCTAAATGCAACATATCATTATGCCTAAATCTAAAAAAATTTGAGTTTTTTATGCCATCAATAATACTAGCGTGTATTAACTTATCGGCTAAAAATACAGTATTTTTAAGACTTGCTAAGGCTTGCAAACAAGAGTAGTTTAAAACAAAACCATTGTTAAAACATAAAGCTTCTTTGCCTTTAAAATGAGACTTTAAAGACGTCTCAAATTCCTCATAAATTTCGTAATTTCCACTCAGACTTCTTGAGCTTGAGCTTGAAAAATACAAATTTTTTTCATCAAGATTTTCAAAAAATTCTTTGATTAATTTTTTATTAGAATTTAAACCTAGATAATCATTTGAAGCCAAATTTAGCAACTTCTTTCCCTGATAATACACAAATTTATCCTGATGTCTTAATTGTTTTAAAACTCTATAATTTCCATCTTTTTTTAGCTTTTGAAGTTCATTTTGCATTTATTTTTCCATTTTTTGTTATTATTTTGCCAAATTTTTTTAAAAAAAGGGCAAAATGAACTTAAAAGAGTTAGACTTAAAGCATATATGGCATCCTTGCACGCAGATGAAAGACCATGAGTTTTTACCCTTGCTTACTGTTAAAAATGCTAAGGGCGTATATCTGTATGATTATAATAATAAAGCTTACATAGACTGCATTAGTTCTTGGTGGGTGAATTTATTTGGCCACTGCAATGAATACATAAACTCAAAAATCACAGAACAGCTAAGCAAACTAGAGCATGTATTGCTTGCTGGCTGTTCTCATGAGGGCGTTATAAGGCTTTCTGCTAGGCTGTGCAAGATTTTAGAAAAACACAAGCTTAATAAATGCTTTTACGCAGATAATGGCTCATCAAGCATAGAAATAGCCTTGAAAATGGCTTTTCATTATTTTGCAAACAAGAACGAAAAAAGAAAGAAATTTCTTGCTTTAAGCAATTCCTACCACGGCGAAACTGTAGCTGCACTAAGCGTTGGAGATGTTAAGCTTTATAAAAAGCATTATGAGGATTTACTTTTAGATGTTTTGCTTACTCCTGTTGCACAGGGTGAGGATTTTAGCAAGGAGCTTGAATTTTTAGAAAAACTTTTAGAAAAAGAAGGCGAAAACATCTGTGCTTTTATCTTAGAGCCACTTATACAGTGCGCTGGAAATATGCATATGTATAGTGCTAATTTCATTGATGAGGCTATAAAGCTGTGCAGAAAATACGGAATTTTAATCATCTTTGATGAGGTGGCAGTTGGCTTTGGTCGCACAAATACCATGTTTGCCTTAGAACAAAGCAAGGCAAAGCCTGATTTACTATGCCTTTCAAAGGGAATTACGGGCGGGTATTTGCCACTTTCAGTGCTTATTTGCACAGATGAAATTTATAATGCCTTTTATGATGATTATGAAAAAAACAAAGCCTTTTTGCATTCTCACAGCTACACCGGAAATGCTCTAGCTTGTGCGGCTGCTAATGCCGTGCTTGATATTTTTGAAAATGACAATGTGCTAGAAAATAATAAAATTCTAAGTAAGTTCATAAAAAATGAATTTGAGAGCCTAAAAGAATTTGATTTTTTAGGAAATTTTAGGCAGTGCGGTATGGTGTATGCCTTTGATATAATCAAAAACAAAAGACAAAGGGCTGGGCTTTTTGTCTATGAAAAGGCTTTAGAAAAGGGTTTATTATTAAGGCCTTTGGCAAATACCATTTATTTTATGCCGCCCTTTGTTATAAAAAACGATGAAGTTAGCTATGTAGTAAGCTCTTTAAGAGAAATTTTTAGCACTAATCAGCTCTAATTCCCTTAAACACAGCAAAACGCGGAAGCTTGTTCTTTGTGTAGCCGTTAAATTTATATCTTATCTTAGAATTTATGGATGGAGGGTTCTTTCTAAGCTCATCGCTAAAGCCAGAGCCTATTTTTATGAGCTTGCTTTCGCCCTCTATCACAGCTTCGCACAGTATTGCCCCAAGCATATTTTCATATTTGCCCTTGCCCTTGATATAGCCTTTGACTATGCAGTCAGCTTCTTCATATTTTTTAAGCTTAAAGGCATTTTTGCTTCTAGTTTTTTCATATCTAGCCAGATTATTTCTAAGCACCACGCCCTCACCGCCTAAGCTATGAATTTCATCCGAGAATTTTTGCAAATTTTCCTTGCTTTTAACATCCTTTTGCTCTATGATTTTTATAAACTTGTTAGCCTCTTTATGTTCGTCTAAGTAGTTTTTTAGTTTTTGCAAACGAAGCTTTAAAGTATCATCAACGTCCGGCACATCAAAGACCATGTATTTTATATCTAGCCACTGTGTTTCATTCACATCAAAGCTTCTTACAATGCTTGAAAGCCTATCAAAGGACTTTCTGTCTATGAAAAGTTCTCCATCTAGCCTGAAATTTGGGAAATGTTGAGTAAAAAATTTAGGAGCTTGTATCTTGTGCTTATTTCTTGTATATAAATTTTTTCCGTCCCAAATAGCCCTTACGCCGTCGTATTTTTCGCTCATGACAAAGTCTTTTAAATCCTCATCTTTGATACTGTCTTTTGTATAGGTGCTAAGCAATAACACATCAGCACTTAAAAAAGATAGCAAGGAGATAAAAAAGAGTATTTTACGCATATATCATCCTTTTAAACCAAAAATTTATACAAATTATGCTAACATAAGCTATAAAACAAAAGGAAAAGAAAATGTCAAAACGTCTAAAAATAGCCATACAAAAATCAGGCAGATTAAGTAAAGATTCTTTAGAGCTTCTAAGAGATTTAGGCGTTAAACTTCAAATACAAGAACAAAATTTAATAGCCTTTGCAAGTAATTTCGCAATCGACATACTAAGGCTTAGAGATGATGATATCCCGGGTCTTATCTTTGATGGCTTGGTTGATATTGGCATAGTTGGAGAAAATGTCTTGCAAGAACACGCACTTGAGAAAAAGGCAAACGGCGAAAGTGCCGAGTATGAGCTGCTTAAAAAACTTGACTTTGGTTTTTGTAGACTAGCCCTAGCCTTGCCACTTAGCGTAAAATACGAAAACATCAAGGACTTTGAAAACAAACGCATCGCCACTTCATATCCTTACATACTCAAGGATTTTATGCAAAAAAAGGGAATTTCTTATAAAACCTGCGTTTTAAAAGGCTCTGTTGAGCTTGCTCCAAGGGCAAATTTAGCCGACGGAATATGTGATTTAGTATCTAGCGGTGCTACCTTAGAGGCAAATTCACTAAAAGAAGTTGAAAGTATATTTAGCTCTAGTGCTTGTTTGATTAAAAAAGCCGGTAAATTAAGTAATGAAAATGAATTTTTGCTTAATAAATTTCTTTTAAGAATTGACGGCATTATGCAAGCAAGGGAGTCAAAATACATCATGCTTCACTCTCCTAAAAATAAGATAGATAAAATCATATCTTTATTACCAGGCGTTGAAACGCCAACAGTGCTTCCTTTAGCACATAATGACGATAAGGTAGTGCTTCACATGGTTAGCAAGGAGAATTTGTTTTGGGAAACTATGGAAAAGCTCAAGGATGAGGGTGCTAGTTCTATACTAGTTTTACCTATAGAAAAAATGTTAAGGTAAATAACATGAAAATTTTAGAATACAAAAACTTAAGCGAAAACGAAAAAATCCAAGCTCTTAAACGTCCAGCAATCAAAGCTAAAGATGATATAGTAAAAATTTGTAAAGAACTCATAGCCGATGTAAGACAAAGAGGGGATAAAGCCCTTATAGAACAGGCTTTAAACTTTGATAAGGTTGAAATTTCAAGTATAAAAGTAAGCAAAGATGAGATACAAAATGCTAGCAAAAGACTTAGCAAGGACTTAAAAGAAGCCATAAAAACAGCTTACAACAACATTCATAGCTTTCACAAGGCACAGGAATTTAAAAGCATAACAGTAAACACCATGCCAGGCGTTAAATGCGAGCTTGTAAGCAGGCCTATAGACAGCGTAGGGCTTTACATACCGGGCGGCTTGGCACCTTTGCTATCCACCACCTTAATGCTTGCCATACCTGCTAAGATAGCAAAATGCAAAAGGATAGTCCTAGCCTCTCCTGCTAAAATCGATGATGCCATACTTTACTGTGCCAAACTTTGCGGGGTTGATGAGGTGTATCAAATGGGAGGAGCCGGTGCTGTGGCTGCACTTGCTTATGGAAGCGAAAGCGTAAAAAAAGTGGATAAAATTTTCGGACCAGGCAACGCTTTTGTAACAGCTGCGAAATCCTTAGTAAGTGCTGATATAGACGGCTGTGCCATAGATATGCAAGCTGGTCCTTCTGAAGTGCTTGTGATAGCTGATGATGAAGCAAATGTGAGTTTTGTGGCTAGCGATTTATTATCTCAAGCAGAGCACGGAGCGGATTCACAGGTAATTTTGCTATGTCTTAGCATGAACTTTGCAAAAGCCTTGATAAAAGAGCTTGAAAAGCAGCTTTCTATCTTGCCTAGAAAAGAAATAGCAAGCAAGGCGATAGAAAATTCAAGAATAATCATAGTAAAAGATTTAAATGAAGCGCTTGAAGTGTCTAATGCTTACGCACCAGAGCACCTAATCTTGCAGTGCAAAGAGCCAAGAAAGCTCGTGCCTTTAGTAAAGCATGCTGGTTCGGTATTTTTAGGAGAATTTGCACCTGAGTCCATGGGAGATTACGCAAGCGGGACAAATCATGTCTTGCCAACTTACGGGCTTACCAGGGTAAATTCTAGCCTTTCTTTGAGTGATTTTTATAAAAAAATGACAGTGCAAGAATTAAGCAAAAATGGCTTTAAAAGGCTAGCAAAAACAGTTGAAATTCTAGCCCAGGCCGAACAGCTTCAAGCACACAAAAACGCTGTTAGCATAAGATTAAAGAGTTTAAATGCCTAAGAAAATTTTATTTATAGACAGAGACGGAACGATAATAAAAGAACCAAAGGATGATTTTCAAGTGGATTCACTTCAAAAACTTTCTTTCGAGGAAAATGCCATAAATGCCTTGCTCGCCTTAAAAAGCTTTGGCTTTTCCTTTGTTATGGTGACCAATCAAGACGGCTTAGGCACAAAGTCCTTTCCTAAGGCTGATTTTGACATAGCCCACAACAAAATGCTTGAAATTTTGGCCTCTTGCGGCATAGTTTTTGATGATATTTTTATCTGTCCGCACTTTAGTGAGGATAAGTGCGAGTGCAGAAAGCCTAAAACTAAGCTTTTGCAAGCTTATATAGAAAATAATCTTTATGATAAGGAACAAAGCTTTGTGATAGGCGATAGAAGCACTGACATGGAGCTTGCTAAAAATTTGCAAATTCAGGGCTTGCTTTATGGTAAGGATTTTTCTTGGCTAGAAATTAAAGACTACATCTTAGCGAATTTTAGAAAGGCAACAGTTAGCAGAAAGACGAAAGAAACGCAAATTTCAGCAACAGTCACCTTAAATTTAAGCAAATCTCATATAGATACAGGCATAGGATTTTTTAATCACATGCTAGAGCAAATCGCAACGCATGCAAATATAGGCATAAACATTAGCTGCATTGGGGATTTGCACATAGATGAACACCATACTGTTGAAGACTGCGCTATCGTGCTTGGAGAGGCGATTAAAAAGGCGATAGGCGATAAAATAGGCCTAGCAAGGTATGGATTTTGCTTGCCTATGGATGAGAGCTTGGGAACTTGCGTCATAGACTTTAGCAATAGGCCGTTTTTATCTTACAAGGCTAAATTTAAAAAGAAGAAATTAGGCAAGCTAAGCACCGAGATGATAGAGCATTTTTTCTATTCTCTTGCTCATTCTATGGGAGTTTCCTTACATTTAAAGGTAAAGGGTAAAAATGACCATCACAAGGCAGAAGCTTTGTTTAAGGCCTTTGCACGAGCTTTGAAAATGGCTTTAACCTTGCAAGAGGCCAAGCTAGCCTCCTCAAAAGGTGTTTTATAAATCCATCAAAAGTTCTTTATAAAGCCTTTGATACACCTCATCACCATACAAATACCTTACCAAAGCAAGTGCAAATTTCACGCCTAGTGCCGGTCCTGCACCGGTGATTATATTATCACTAAGCACAACAGCACTCTTTTCATACTCTGCATTAAGTCCTTGCTCGCAACCCGGATAACAAGTAAATTTTTTACTTAAAACACCGGCTTCATTAAGCACTATCGGCGAAGCACAAATGGCGCTTACAAGCTTTTTTTCTTTAAATAAAATTTGTATGAATTCTAAAATTTTTGCGTTATTTTTAAGATTCATCATGCCTTCATAACCACCAGCAAGTGAAATTGCATCAAAATCACTTATATTTACACTATCAATGCAAATATCAGCTTGCATACTAATGCCGTGTGCGCCTTTTACCAAAAGATTTTCATCCAAGGAAGCTACTACTACATCAGCACCAGCTCTTCTTAAAATATCAACTATAGATACAAATTCAAGCTCCTCAAAGCCCCTTGCAAGCGGCACCAAAACTTTTTTACTCATCTTTTTTCTCCCTATTTTTATGTTTTTCACTCATCTGCCTTGTGAAACCTACAAGCAAAAATACAACAAAGGCCACAAAAGCAACAGTCATAAAAGTATTAAAAAATCCCATTTCAAGCCTTAAAAATAAATGCAAAAATTCTAAGCTATTTAGCTTAATTAAAATTAAACTCGCTAAAATTCTGCCTCAAAGCCTCATAAGAAACAATGCCCACGCTGGTTGCTAAATTTAAACTCCTGCCAAAGCTTTTCATAGGAATTTTTATCATGTTGTCCTCATTAATTTTCATAAGCTCTTGTGGCAGACCAAAGCTTTCGCTTCCAAAAAACAAAAAATCTCCTTGCTTATACGAGGCCTCAAAATACAGCCTTTTAGCCTTGGTGCTAGCAAAGAAAAATCTATCTTTAAAGTTCAAATTAGCCTCTAAAAATTCGTCCAAATTTTGCCACACGGTAAGTTTTAGTTTTTTCCAATAATCAAGCCCAGCCCTTCTAACGCTTTTTTCATCAAGGCTAAACACGGTAGGCTTTATAATATGAAGCTTAAAATCAGCATTATAACACATGCGACCTATGCTACCTGTATTTTGTGCTATGCGTGGATTGACCAAGACTATATTAAACATCATCTTCCTTTTTTTAGCCTGTATTTTACATAAATATATTTTAAATATGAAAATTTTTATACTTACTTTATAATTTTAAATATAAATTAATTTTATTACTTGTAAAATAATAGCTTTATTTTAAGGAGTGCATATGCTATCTAGTATCAAAATCAAAGTATCAGCAATCGCTAACCTAATATCCATATTAGCCTTAGCTCTACTAGGCTTTATAACATTTTATTTCGTGGAAAAAAATGTCGCAAACGAGGTTATCACAGCTTATTCTAACTATGTTAAAACAGCTGATTTGCAAATGAGAGAGTATGATAGTAAAAATTTAGAAATTTTAAACACCTTGGCACATAATATACAAGCTCTAGGAGATGAGCATTTTGCAAGCGAAGAAGCCATTATAGACGCAGTAGGTCCTATGCTTAAAAACTATAAGGATTCTTCTAAAGTTTTGATGATATATCTAGGATTTAGTGCTGATGGAGAAATGCTAACAAGTGATCCTGTAAGCGATGAAAGAAATTTAGCATACAGAATAAGAGGCAAGGCTGATAATTACGATGCTAGAACTAGACCTTGGTATAAACAAGCCTTACAAGACAACAAAGCAGTCACAAGCGAATCCTACATAGATTCTTTAACAGGAAAACCTTGTATAACCTACTCTATCCCTATCTATAAAGGTGGAAAATTAATAGGTATCTTGGGTATAGATGTATTAACCGCAGAAATTCAAAAGATGTTTGACGGTCTTCATGCTAGAATTTTTACCTTTGATAGAGAATTTAACATCTTTGCTTCAAAGGACCAAGAATTATTAGCCAAAAGAACCACTGCGAATTTGCCTATAATAGCTCAAAAGCACAAGGAAGCTGGAGATTTTAACTATTTTATATACACAAGCACCGAGGGCAGTGAAAGATTTGTTATCTGTGCTTCTTACATAGACTATCTAACCTGCGTGGCCGAGCCGCTAGATATAGTTAAAAAACCAGCCATAGACATAGCTTATATACAAACAATAGTCGTGGCCTTAGTTATATTAATCTCTATCTTTGCTATGTATTTTGTGATGTCTCGCTTCCTTTCGCCTATAAATCACATCCAACAAGGCCTAAACAACTTCTTTGATTTCTTAAATCACAAAAAACAAACAATAACTCCTATACACATAAAAAGCAATGATGAATTTGGCCAAATAGCAAAGGCTATAAATTTAAACATTGAAAACACTAGATTAGGTTTAGAACAAGATAAACAAGCAGTATCTCAAAGTGTTAATACAGTTCATCTTGTAGAAAATGGTGATTTAACAGCAAGAATTAGTGCTAATCCTAAAAATCCTCAATTAATAGAACTAAAAAATGTTTTAAATAAAATGCTTGATGTCTTACAAGAAAAGATTGGTTCTAATATGAATGAGATTAGAAGAGTATTTGATAGTTATAAAGCACTTGATTTCACAACAGAAGTAGCAAATGCTAAGGGTAATGTTGAAGTAACAGCAAATACCTTAGGTAAAGAAATAGTTAAGATGCTAAAACAATCAAATGACTTTGCAAATTCCTTAGTATCTGATAGCACAAAACTACAAGAAGCAGTGCAAGAACTACAAAACTCATCAAAGTCTCAAGCCTCATCTTTAGAAGAAAGTGCAGCAGCATTAGAAGAAATCACTTCAAGTATGCAAAATGTTTCATCCAAAACAACAGATGTTATAGCACAAAGTGAGGAAATAAAAAGCATAACAAATATCATAGGAGATATAGCAGAACAAATAAATCTACTAGCATTAAATGCTGCTATTGAAGCTGCTCGTGCAGGTGAACATGGACGAGGCTTTGCTGTTGTTGCTGATGAGGTAAGACAATTAGCTGAAAAAACTCAAAAATCTTTAAGTGAGATAGAGGCTAATATAAATTTATTAGTTCAAAGTATAAATGATATGGCTGAAAGCATTAAAGAACAAACAACAGGCATAACTCAAATCAATGATGCTGTAGCACAGATAGAAAGTGTTACAAGAGATAATGTAAGAATAGCTAATAACTCAGCCTCAATATCAGATAGTGTTAGCTCTATAGCTAATGACATACTAGAGGATGCTAAGAGGAAGAAATTTTAATAAAGAAAGACTAAGCCCTAGTAGGGCTTTTTTTATATTTGGAAAAAGTTTAAAATCCGGCTATGGATATAATAAAACTTGTATTTAAAAGGCTTTTTTTTGGCGTTTTTGTTTTATTTATGCTAAGTTTTATCTGCTTTGCTATGATGTATTTTAGCAATTCAAGCCCACTTTTTGCCACAAACAACCAAGCCATAAGCAAGAGTATTAAAGAAGAGATTGAAAAGAATTTAGACCTTGATAAAAGCCTTATGCATCAGTATACACAGTGGCTGAAAAAGGCTTTAAGCGGCGATTTTTCAAATTCTTTACTAAATTCTCAAAGCACAAGTTCTTTAATCTCGCAAAAGGCTTTAAATACAGCTGTTTTAGGCTTTTCATCTCTTTTCGTGCTCTTTGTTTTAGCACTTTTTTTAAGCATACTAAGCATAATGTATAAGAACAGCTTCATTGACAAAGCTATAAATTTCATTTGCATGAGCTTTTTTGCCATGCCCTCTTTTTGCACAGCCTTGCTTTTGATACTTTTTTTCTCGCTTTATTTAAATTTGCTTCCAAGCTCTGGAGTGCAAAGCTTGGGTGCTGAATTTTCGCTGACAGATAGACTTTCACACCTTATCTTGCCAATGCTAAGCATAGTTTTATCCCATCTAGCAGTGGCTTTAAATTTCATAAGAAGCGTTTTAGTGGAAAGTCTAAATCAACACTACATAGAAGCAGCCTTTGCAAGAGGACTTAGCAGCACTAGAATTTACCTACACCTTGTCTTAAAAGATAGCTTTGCAAGTATCATAACTTATTTTAGTGCTATTTCTATGAGCTTTCTTATGAGTATTTATGTGATAGAAAGCGTTTTTGCTTACGATGGAATCGGTGCCTTGGCCATTAATAGCATAATTTATAAAGATTATCCCGTCGTTTTAGCCATCATTCTTTTAAGCACGGCCTTGCTTTTGCTTATCAACACAGCCGTTGAATGTCTTTGCAAATTTATAGATAATAGGAACTTGGATGAGTAAAGTTCTTATCTTAACGCCCTTTTTTTTATGTGTGATTTTTGCTTTTTTTGTACCTTTTATAAGCTCTTATGATGTGAATTTTACGGACTTAAACTCAGTGAAATTAGAGCCAAGTGCTGTGCATTTATTTGGCACGGATTTTTTAGGAAGAGATTTTTTTACAAGATGTGCTTATGCCCTTAGAAATTCTTTATTTATAGCCTTTTGCTCATCCTTTTTGATGATAGTTTTTGCAATTTCTTATGCCCTGCTTATGAGAAGCTTTTTAAGGCATTTTTTCCTGTCCTTACTAGACGCTTTTTTGGCCTTTCCTTCCTTGCTTTTTATGATGTTTTTTCAAAGTTTTTTCAAGCATTCTTTCTTGCTTATGATTATAATCATAGCTTTAGGGCATTTTGCCATAGTTGCCAAGCTTTTAGACACTGAAATTTCAAAATTTAAAGAAAAAGATTTTTACAAAAACGCTGTAGTTTTGGGCAATACAAAAATGCAAATTTTACTTTACGATGTTTTGCCGGCCTGCGTGAATTTATTGCTTATTTTATTTGTCTTAAATATAGCTCACGCGATATCAGCAGAGGCTGTGCTGTCATTTTTTGGCCTAGGATTAGAACTAAATCAAGCCTCGCTTGGAATTTTACTCAGTGAAGCTTCAAGGGCACTATTTGTAGGAGCTTGGTGGCTCATAATCCTGCCTGTAATCCTGCTTTTATCCCTTAGCTTTCCTCTCATACTTTTTGCACAGTTGCTTCAAGATAAATTCGGGATTAAGATATGATAGAGGCTCGCAATCTAAGTCTTAAAAAAGATAAGAACTTTTTTTTGCAAGATATAAGCTTTAGCACTAAGACTAATGAAAGCCTTGCCATACTAGGTAAAAACGGCTCTGGCAAGAGTTTGTTAGCAAGAAGTTTTATAAGGCTTTTTGATAAGGAATTTAATCTTAATGCTACTAAATTTAAAGTAGATGAGATAGACATTATAAATACAAAGCACTTAAGGCTCTTAAGAACGCAAATAGCACTGATTTTTCAAGATGCAAAGGCTTGTTTTCATCCCCTTTTAAACATAGGAGAACTCTTTGATATAAGCCTAAAAACTAATGGCAAATTAAACAAAAAGGCAAGAAAGGAACTAGCTTTTTCTTGCCTTGAAAACTTAAATTTAAGCGATTTAAACAGAATTTGGCACAGCTATTCTCATCAGCTAAGCAGTGGAATGGCCATGAGAGTGCAAATAGCCCTAGCTTTAGCACTTGATGCAAAATTATTTATATGTGATGAAATCACTGCGAACTTAGATAGCAAAAACGCCTTAATAGTGCTTGATAGCTTAGCAAAGCTAAAGCAAAATGGCAAAACACTCATTATTATAAGCCATGATTTAGAGCCTGTGCGTGAATTAGCAGATAAAATTCTAGTCTTAGAAAATGGCAAAAATGTCGAGTTTAAAAGCAAAAATGACTTTTTTTCACATCCTAGTTCAAGTTTCGCAAAAGAACTTATAAGGATAAATGAGGAGCTTTTATGCTTTTAAGGGTGTGTAATTTAGCTAAAAATTACGAATTTAAAGAGCATTTTTATAAAAAAAAGCAGCTTGTAACGGTTTTTAAAGATGTTAATTTTGAGCTTGATGAGGCACAAACTTTGTTAATTAGCGGCAAAAGCGGGGTGGGCAAAAGTACGCTAGCTAGAGTGCTTTGCATGCTTGAACAACCTAGCTTTGGGCAGGTTTTTTTTAAGGATATCAATCTTTTTTCTTTGAATTTTGAGGAGCAAAGAAAGCTAAGAAAGGATTTGCAGTTTATCTTTGCTGAACAAAAACTAGCGCTTAATCCTTACAAAACAGTAAAAAAGCTAATATTTGAGTGTGGAAGGAATTTTGATGTTGATTTTAGCGTGCTTGATGAGCTTTTAAAAGAACTTGATTTGGACAAAAAACTTTTTGCCTTAAAGGCAAATCAGCTAAGTGGCGGGGAGCTTAAAAAAGTGGCCTTGCTTAGAGCTTTGCTTTTAGAGCCTAAGCTTTTGATTTTAGACGAGCTTACAAGCTCTCTTGATTTACAAAGTGCTAGTAAAATACTAAACTTGCTTAAGAATTTGCAAGATAAAACGGGCATTAGCTATATATTTATCACGCATCAGCCAAGATTATTTAAGGGTTTTTGTGCTAAAATGTTTGCTATGTAAATTTTAAGGAAACAAGTTGAAACTTCACAGGTATGAGCCTTGCAAAAAAGCACTTTGCATTTTAGATATGCCAAGTATTAACCACAAAGAGCTGTTTAAAGACCTAAACACTGAGGAGAATTTTTACATATCTTGCATAAAAGATAAGGCTTTTAAGGCTAAATTTTTTAAGTGTGAAATAGCTAGCATTAGCTTTGTTTTGGCACTTTTGGCTAAATTTGCTTGTGATGATTTTTCCCACTTTGATGAAGGTTTTTTAAGTGCTGAAAGTTGCGTTGGCGAAGAGGAAATAAGTGAAATTTTAGCCTTTTTAAAAGAGGCTGAATTTATAGTTTTTGATGAGAATTTAAAACATCATCAAGACTATGAAAATATCAAGTTTTTTTTAAGTTTTTTGGCACGCAAATTTGACTTAAAACTAACTTGTTCTAATCAAAAAGAAGATGAGTTAAAACCTTGTGAATTTAAGGGGCTACAAGACTTGCAAAACTACGATGGTTTAGTTGTTTTTAAGGCTTTGCTAGATGATGGGTTTTTGCACTGCTCAAGGCAGTTTTTAACGCTTTGCAAGCTTAATGACAAGGATGAAATTTGCATTAATTTTGAGGGCAAAAGCATAAATACTAAGATTATTTTAGATGAAAATTTGCAAGGAACCATTGCGTTTTTAAATTTTAAAGATGAAGGCTTTGCCTTTAAGAAAGTAAGTGTTAAAAGGCTTTAAAATTTGAGTATGAAAAAGATAATTTTGCTGGCACTGTTTTTAAGTTCTAAACTTTTTTGTTTTGAGCTACTTTACAACACGGGTAGAGAAAATGACCAAGCCTTTGGGGTGCTGCATTTAAGAAATGAAGAGAATTTTACTTGCCAAGAAATACATATAGACGGGAAAAACCACTTCGAATGCACTGTTTTAGGCAATGTAGATACGAATTTGCAAGATAGAGCCTTTCAATTTTTTGACTTAAATTTCACGAAAAAAGACTTAAGAACAGATATAAAAATAAGCCCTAAAATTCCGGCCAAAATGTATAATCTAGCCCAAGACTTATATAATGATAATGTAGTTTTAAACAACATACAAGACACAAATTCTACCGCATTTACCTTTGTTTTTAGCAAAGAGCTGCCTTATGTGAAAAACTATGATGGTTTGGAATTTGATATAGTTTTTCCAGACGCTACAAAACCTGATATAGGTGCTCTTGATTTAAACTCAAACCCTGTACAAATTCCACAAAGTGCAGACATTAACACATATATGCGTATAAAAAATGAGTATGAAAAACAAAATTATGCACAAGTTATCACAGATACTGCAAACGCTATAAACAGATACACAAGCAGCATATTTTTAAATGAATTTATGCTTTATAGACTAAGAGCTAAAAACAAGCTTTATACTTATGGTTATGATTTTAGAGACCAAGAAAAAATCGAAGAGATGGTGGATGAGGCTAGGCTTTGGACTAGAACCTTTACTAGTGATGTGAATTTTCCTGAGGTTTTATACATCACCATGAGAGCTTATATGGCACTAGAACAAAGGGAAAATATAGAATACACAGTCTCCATACTAAGAAACGAGCATACAAACAACTATTTTGCTCAGCTGGCACTGCTTGATTACGCTGATTATTTGCTAAATTTAGGCGATATGCAAGCTGCGCAGCCTATTTATAATGACTTATATTACAATGTTAGCGATGTGGATTTAGCTACTAGAGCGGCACTTTCTTTGGCTAAAAACGCATTAATTCAAAAGGATAAAAATGCAGCTATAAATTTAATAAACACGGCCTTAAGGGCTAATCCTACATATTTTAGCAAGGATAATGCTAGAAGCTTGGAGCTAGCCGATATGCTAAATGCCGAGCAAGAGCATGATTTAAGCTCGCAAATTTATGAAACCGTGCTTACAAATTTAAACAGAAACGATGCGTTATACGAACCAACGCTTAGAAAATTAGCACTAACGCTTGCAAAAACAAACAAACACACAGATACTAAAAAATACCTAGATGCGTATATGCAAGAGTTTTTTGATAGTGAGTATATACCTTTAATCAAAGAAGCTAGCGATAGAAATTTCTTTAATCTGCCAGAAAATAACGCGACTTTTTTACACCAACGTTATCAAGCCTTGATGAAAGAGTATGCAAATGAAATAGCGGCCAAAGCTTTAGAATACGATGTGAAGCTTTATGATAAAGAAAATAACGACACGGCTGTGTTAGCCTATAAAGATGAAATCGAAAAATACAGCAACGACGAGCTTAAGCAAATTCTAGAAAAATCAGCACTAAAAAACTTAAATGATAACATAAAAGCTGATAACTGCATAGAGGCTAGCAGAATATATGAGCTTTATATAAATTATGATTTAGGCCAAAAACTAGAAAGCAAAAAGGCCTTGCTGGAGTGCTTTAAACGCACATCTAATATATCTTATGCAAGAGAATTTATAGATAGACATAGACAAGAGGATGAGATATATTATGATTTGCAAAAAAGCGAGCTTGAACTAAGTGCTAAGCAATACGCAAATGTCATAAGATTAAGCAACAATATACTAAATTCAAGAACAATGAAAAGCAAGGAAGAAGAATTTAGCGCCCTTTATGTCAAGTTTTTAGCACAGCTAAGACAGGATGAATATAATGACGCAATGGCCACCTTGCAGGATTTGCAAAATTTCCCTATGAATTATAAAATGGTGGAACTTTACCATGAATTCCTGCTATACTGCTCGCAAAAGGGCTTAAATCTTAGCATTTTAACCTATGCTCCAAAGGCTATAGATTTTCAAAATTCACAAGGAGCAAATGTATATAGCCCTGACCTTGAATTTATCTACCTTAACGCCTTACAAAAGGCAAAGCAAAATAATACTGCCATTGAGGTTTTAAAGGATTTATTAAAAATAAAGCTAAGCGATGAGGATAGAGCCAGAGCACTTTATACGCAAAGTGAAATTTATGAGGATATGCAAGATAAAGCTATGCAAATTCAAAGCTTGCAAACTTGTACTAATATAAGCTCAAACTCAAATTGGAAAAGCCTATGTGTTCAAAAACTTGAGCTTTTAAACCCTACCGCTCCTTAACTTTTCTATCCACAAGCTTATCTCTTCAAAGGCGTTTTCGTTTATCTTTGTGCTGCTAAATTTTTTATTAAAGGTTCTTTGCCTTTTTGCAAGTTGTGCTGTGTGGGTGTTGATTAAAAGCTCTAGTTCCTCTTTTGAAATTTTTTCATCTAAAAAATCTTTACATTCTTTTAATCCGATTGATTTTAGCGGCTTTAAATTCGCGTCGTATTTGTTAAATAAAGCTCTTGCCTCCTCAATCAAGCCATTTTCAATCATGCTTTTTGTTCTTTGTTTTATGTTGTTTAAAACCCTGTCTTTTTGTAAATTTAAATCAAAAATTTGCAATTTTTCAATCAAGGCCTTTTTCAAGGTTCTTTCAAGATAAAGGCTTGGAATTTCTTTGGTTCTTTCATATATGCTAAACCATTTTTTAAGCCTATATGTATCGTTTTTTTCTATTTTCGCATTTTTATCTATCTTTTTTACCAGGGCAAAAAGCTCATCATTGCTTAACTTGCAATCAACATCCTCTACCTTTTGACTAAGTCCTTGCATTAAAGCCCTTAGATAAAAGCTAGTGCCTCCTACTATAATCAATGCTTGATTGTGTGCCTTTGCGTGAGCTTTGGCTCTTTCATACTCGTTAAAAAACAAAGCTACATTAAAATTTTCATCAACACTTAATAAATTCACGCCAAAATACCTTACCTCATTTAGCTGTTCTAAGCTTGGCTTGGCTGAAGCTATGTTGATTTCTTTATAAACACATAAACTATCAAGGCTTAATATGCAAGCTTTATGTTTTAAGGCTAAATTATGAGCTAGAGCACTTTTGCCACTTGCTGTACTAGCTAAAATAGCAAATTCAAAAAACATTGATATTTTCCTTGAAATTTTTAGTATAATGATAACAAAAATACACAAAGAGCGGTTTAAATGAAAGAACTTTACAGGAAAATTGATACCTTACTTGAGCTTGTCGTATTTAAGCATTCAATCTTTGCATTACCTTTTTTATTTGTCTCGATTTTAGTGGCCTCTAAAATGGCGAATGACAGCCTTTGGTTTGGCTTTAAACTTTTATTTTTGGCTCTCATTTGTGCTGTTAGTGCTAGAAATTTCGCCATGGCTACAAATAGATTTTTAGATGAGGATATCGACAAGGACAATCCTCGTTGTCAAAACAGGCCAAATATAAGCGGAAAGATAGATAGATTTAGCGTTTTGATTTTTATACTTGTAAATGCTTTTATTTTCATCATAAGTTCGTATTTTATAAACTCTCTAGCCTTCTATCTTTCTTTTTTAGTGCTTTTGATACTTGGTGCTTACTCTACCTTTAAAAGATTTTCATCTTTAGCGCATTTTGTTTTAGGCTTTTGTTTAGGGCTTGCTTCCATAGCTGGAAGCGTTATAATTTTGGGCAAAATAGAACTTTACAGCGTACTTTTATGTCTTGGCATAAGCTTTTGGACGGCTGGCTTTGACCTGCTTTACAGCTTGCAAGACATAGACTATGATAGAGAGAAAAATCTCTTTTCAGTCCCTGCTAAATTTGGAGTTCAAGCAACGCTTTTCATGTCAGCTTGTTCTCATGCTTTGGCTGTAGTGTTTTGGCTACTTTTTGCATACATAGCTAAGCTTGGCATTATAAGCTTTGTTGGTATAGCACTTTGTGCCGTGATTTTGTTCTTTGAACAAAGGATAGTAAGAAAAAATTTCGAGCACATAGACAGGGCTTTTTTTACTCTTAATGGCTATTTAAGCATTTTATTTCTTATCTTTGTTTGGGTGGATTTGCTGTGGAATTAACTTTGTTTAAAAGCAGCATTGGCGTTAGCTTTGATGAAAACTCAAAGCAAGAAGATAGGTTTTTACAAGAATATTTTGCCCTAAATCTCAACTCAAAGCTTACTCGTTTTAAAAAAATGGCTGCAAAGATTGAATTTAGCGAGGGGGAAGAGTTGATTTTTAATCTCTTGCTTTCGCTAAAAAACGACATACTAAGACTTGAAGCCAAGATAGAACAGCAAAATAACTTGCTTGAGCTGTCTTATTCTAGCATTATTTGTGCTATACATTATGAGTATATGCGCCTTGCAGATGCCTTGCTTAAGGAAAATGAAATTTATTATATGAGATTTAGCATAGAAGGCCAAGACATCGCATTTTTCACAAAGGCCGTGGATGACAGAACTGTTAAGATAGTGAAATTTAAAAATGATGATAAAATTTTGTATGATTCTTTTGTGGCGCAAATGCAAAGAGAATTTTTACAAGACAGAAAAAGGAAAATAAATGAGTGAGGATTTGTTGTATTTGATTTTTGTTTTTGTGTTAATACTTGCTCTTGTGGCTTATGTTTTCATAAAGGATAAGGAAAATTCTATAAATATCAAAAAACTTGAAAGCGCGGTTGAAGACCTAAACAAAAGCATTCATTATATAAGAAAAGATTTGGATGAAAAAAACTACACAGTTGATATGAACTCATACACAAAGGAAATAAAAGAGGAGATTAATTTCTTGCTAGATAAGGAAGTAAATAGCAAGATCTTACCTATTTTAAAGAGTTTAAAAGGTTTTGAAAATGTCATAGAGGAATTTCAAAATGAGCAAGAAAATCGCCTTACAAACCTTGAACAAAAAACGCAAAATATGGGCAAGCTCACCCCAAGCTACGAAAATGAGGAACAAAAGATAGTTGATTTATTCCAAAAAGGAAAAAGCATAGAACAAATAGCTAAGGATTTAAGGATTAGCACGGGAAATGTTGAATTTACATTAAAGCTCAAAAAATTATTGGAATAAAAATGCTAGTAGATTCTTACTCAAGAACTATAGATTATTTAAGAGTTTCAGTAACTAGCAACTGTAATTTTAGATGTCTTTACTGTATGCCAAAAATTCCCTTTGATACCAAATTTAATGAGGATGCGCTAAGCTTTGATGAGCTTTTTTGCTTTATAAAAATGGCCATTGATGCTGGGATTAAAAAGATAAGAATTACAGGCGGAGAACCCCTGCTAAGAGATGATTTGCATACTTTTATCAGGATGATTTTTTCTTATAAAAACACTGTTGATTTAGCCCTTACTACAAATGCTTTTTTGCTAAAACAAAAGGCTAAAGACCTAAAAGACGCAGGGCTTAAGAGAATTAACATCTCTCTTGATTCCCTTAAGGCTTGCAAGCTTAAAAAAATCGCACAAAAAGATATTTTAGACACCGTTTTAAGCTCTATCGATGAGGCTATAAGGCTTGGTTTTATAGTGAAGCTAAATACTGTTGTTTTAAAGGGCTTTAACGATGATGAGCTTATTGACTTACTTGAGTATGCAAGGTCTAAAAATATACAAATTCGCTTTATAGAATTTATGGAAAACACTCACGCTTACGGCCAACTTAAAGGCCTAAATGAAACACAAATCAAAGAAATTCTAGCTAAAAAATACAAAATTTCACAAAAAGAAAAAGATAACAAATCGCCCGTAAATCTTTACACAGCAGATGATTACACCTTTGGGATAATCAATCCACATAGTTCTAATTTTTGCACCACTTGCAACAGAATTCGCCTAACTGCTGAGGGTTTTTTGGTACCTTGTTTGTATTTTGATGAGGCTTTAAGCATAAAGGAAGCCGTTAAAAACAAAGATATTAAAAAGGCTAGTGAAATTTTATACACAGTTATTAAAAACAAGCCCGAAAAAAACAAATGGGGCGAGGAAAATGAGGAAATTTCCTCAAGAGCCTTTTATCAAACGGGTGGCTAATTAAAATTTATTGTGCCTTGATAAGTATCTTACTAAGACTGATAAAGAAAAACACACTATAAAATAAAGCCCAGCAACCGTTATAAAAACACTTATAATATCGTCAAAGTTTTTTAACCTGCTTATTATATCCTTTGATACATTCGTAAGCTCAGCGACATTTAAGGCTGCTAGAAAGGATGTATCTTTTATAGTAGTTACACACTGAGAAAGTATGGTTGGGGTTACCTTCCTAAAGCACTGCGGAAAGATTATATACCACAAGGTAAAAGTAAAGCTAAAGCCTTGTGACTGTGCCGCTTCAAACTGACCTTTTGGAATGGCATTTAAACCACCTCTTATAATCTCGGCCATAACAGAAGTAGTATACAAAAACAAGCCTATCGTACCTAGAACAGCGTAGTTTGCTGGAATTTTAAAAAGCACAGGCAAGACAAAACAAGCCGCATACATCCACAAAAGCAAAGGAGTATTTCTAAAAATTTCTATATAAAGGCCTGCAAAATAAGATAAAAATCCGCCGTAGTTTCTAAGTACAGCCAAAATAGAGCCAAATATTATAGCCCCGCCAGCCGCAAAAAATGCCATAACTATGGTAAGATAAAGTCCGTTTAATAAAGCATAAAAGTCAATCAAGTGCATTTAAACCCTTTTAAGCTTATTTTCATAAATTCGCACAAGAAAAGACAAGCAGTAACAAATGCTAAAATAAAAAAGCCCGGCTATGATATAAGCAGGAGCGTAATTTAAGCTAGACTGTGCGTAAGAATCCACCCTATACATAAGCTCTGCACCGGTTATGATAGCTAGAACCGAGGTGTTTTTTATCAAATTTACAGCTTGATTTGTCGAGGGAGGTAAAATAATCTTGAGCGTCTGAGGCAATATGATGTAAAACATAGTTTGAGTATAGTTAAAGCCTTGCGACTGTGCCGCTTCAAACTGACCTTTTGGGATAGATAAAATTCCACTTCGTATAACCTCGCTCATGTAAGCACCATGATACACTCCAATGCCTATCACACCTATAGTAAAAACATCTAAAGTTACGCCAACATAAGGCACGACAGGCAAGACAAGATATAGAAAAAATAAATTTATAAGCAAAGGAGTGTTTTGGAAAAACTCAACATAAACCCTAGCCCAAAGCACAAATATCTTTATCCTAGAAGTGGCTAACAAAGCATGAAATATACCCAAAAGCAAGGATATACAAAGAGCCAAAAAAGCCACAGTCAGCGTATATAAAAAGCCGTCTACAAAAATATCAATGTGTGCTAAGGTATCAGCCCAACGCCAAAGCGCAAAAGGTGAGTTGTCCAAATTCGCTCCTAAAATTTATTTTAAATCCCATTTAACAGCTAGTTCGTCTATCTTTTGAGCATTATTTGCAACAAAGTCATTTACAAACTTGCTCCAAGCCTCATCACTTTTTCTTGTTACTATGCCGTATTCTTGAGGGTCTAGGCTATCTGCTAAAATTTCGTTGCTATCATCTAAATATCCTCTTAAGATAGACTTATCAACTGAAAAAGCGTCTATTCTTTTTGAATCCAAAGCTGCTTTTAAAGAAGGGTAATCTGGAAATTCTTTTATATCAACAGTTATGCCAAGCTCCTTAGCAACTCTTGCTACAACTGCATTTGTGGTAGCTGACTGTGCCACGCCGATAACCTTGCCATTTAAGCTTTTAAAGTCAGTAAAACCATTTTCTTTTAAAACCAAAAACCCTATAGGATCGCTATAGTAAGGTTTAGAAAAATTATAAGTCTTTTTTCTTTCTTCTGTTATGGTAAAGGTCGCTATAACAACATCTAATGTTCCGTTGTCAAGTAATGGCCCTCTGGTTTTAGCAGTAACAGGTTCTAGTTTGATTTTATTTTCATCGCCTAAAATTTCTTTTGCAAGTAGCTTTGCCATATCGATTTCAAAGCCTTCTATTTGATTTGTATTAGGATTTAAAAGCGCAAATTTAGGTGCGTCCTTTTTCACTCCAACAACTAAAGTTCCTCTAGCTTTAACAGCTTCCATTGTGTTAGCACTACTAGAACTTTGCTCTGACGAACAAGCTGCCAGCAAAACTCCTATAAAAAGAGTTGCGATAAAATAAGAAATTTTTTTCATATTTAGTCCTTTCAATGAGTTAAAATTTTACTTAAAAATATCTTTGTTCTTTCATTTTTCGGGTTTTCAAAGAAATTTTTAGGAGTATCGCTTTCTATAATCTTGCCGTCCTCCATAAAAATTACCCTGTCAGCAACCTCTTTAGCAAAGCCCATTTCATGAGTAACCACAACCATAGTTGTACCTTTTTCATGTGATATAGTCCTCATAACATCAAGAACTTCTTGCACGGTCTCAGGGTCAAGCGCAGAAGTTGGCTCGTCAAACAAAATAATCTTTTTTTGCGTGCAAAGCGACCTTGCAATAGCCACGCGTTGTTGTTGCCCGCCGCTTAAAGAGCTAGGATACGCACCAGCTTTAGATTCCAAACCAACCACTTTTAGATACTTATAAGCTATTTCCTCGGCCTCTTTTTTACTTCTTTTTTGAAGTTTTATAGGTGCTAGGGTTAAATTTTGCAAAACCGTCATATGTGGATAAAGATTAAAATGCTGAAAAACCATGGCGCAGTATTTCTGACATATGGTGAGCTTTGTTTTATGGTTAAGCTCTATGTCGTTGATAATCACCTTGCCGCTACTTACCTCTTCTAAGCCGTTCATACATCTTATAGTGGTGCTTTTACCAGAGCCGCTAGGCCCTACTATAACCAACTTTTCGCCTTCTTGTATGGTAAGATTTATATCTTTTAAGACATGATGTTTGTCAAAGTATTTATTAACATTTTCAAGTTTTATCAAAGCTATCCCTTAAAATAATCTTTCAAGGATGGTATCAAAAATGACATTAAAATACAATATAAAATTCATTTTTTTGTTACCTTTTTGCATACTGTTTTTAAATTTTAAAAACTATTTCTAAAGTTTTTGGTTTTATTTTTTTGTTAAAAATTTTGGCCTAAAAAGCTTAGGTCTTAGTAGTATTTGAAAAGATTTATTAAGAAAAAAGGAAGGCCTTCACCCTCCTTTATATTTTCAAAACCTCTTCTTATTAACATCAGTTAATATATCAGAGGCTATGGTATTAACTTCTTCTGTTATAGAATTTGTATCATTAGCTACAGATACATTTTCTCTAGTTACACTTTCAAGTTCAGCTATGCTTTCATTTATTTGAGTAACACCTGCTGTTTGTTCTCTTATAGATTCACTTACTTCATTTACTGATTGCACTAATAAATTTATATTAGCTTCTATTTCACTTAAGGATTTACCTGTTCTTTCTGCAAGTTGTCTTACTTCATCAGCAACAACAGCAAAGCCACGTCCATGTTCTCCTGCACGTGCAGCTTCTATGGCTGCATTAAGGGCAAGTAGATTTGTTTGATCTGCTATATCTTTTATAACTTCTACTATTGATTTTATATCATCAGCTTGTCTTGCAACATCTTCTGTTTTACCTGAGATGTTTTGCATGGATGAGCTTATTTCTTCTACTGCAGCTGCAGATTGTTCAAGTGAATTTGCTTGAGCTTTTGAACCATCTGTTAGTTTTTGCATAGATTCTTTTAATTCATCTGCTCTGGTTGAGAGTTTGTTTGCATAGGAAGCTGAGGTTTTTAGCATAGATGCTATGGAATCACCTAGCGAATTTACACCTTTTTCCAAGCCTTGAGGATTTTCTATCCTTGCTGTAAAGTCATTTTTCTCGAAACTCTCAAAAACACTCGCAGGTTTTGATAAATCAAAGCCTAGCAAAGTTGTAAGAGCATTTGTCATCTCATTTAAACTATCTTTTATCTTGTTTGTTTGAGGGTTTTTAGAATTTTGGCTTATAATGGTTCCAAATTTACCCTTTTTAGCCTCATCGACCACCGATACAACCTCATTTACAAGCTTTGTATCATCCTCCATGTTTATCTTAGTTCTTTTGATGTTATCATCCATTAGCCTTGTCATTTGAGCTAATTCATCTTTTGAATTTAAAAGCTTTATGCTAGGTGCGTTTTTGCTTTCGTGATTTATGAAAGCAAAGAGCTGTGCTAAGGAAGTGCTTATATTGCCTAAAGGTGCTAAGAATCTCCTAATGATATAAACTAAAATCAAGCTTCCAATAATAAGCATAATAATACCAAGCACAATGTCTTGTAAAACAGCGTTATTAACCGCTCGTTCATAGTCAATTATACTCGCACTAACAGCCATACTCCAACCAAAAGGAAATTTCTTGTAATGCACATATGATGCTATACCTTCGTTATTTACGATAACAAAATTCTCTCCAACATTGCCTTTGTTGTCTTTTAGATATTTTTCAGTAGGTGTATCGTAATTATCCATAACTAGCTTTGAATTTGGGTGAGAGATTATGTCGAAATTTGAGTCAAAAATCATAACTCTTAAAGAAGGGAAAATAGGCGTTGAGAAATTTTTAAATCTTTCTTGAAAACCATCTACTATAATGTCCATAGCAACCACACCGGCGAATTTATCATTGCTATCATAAAAAGGCAAGGAAGCGGTAGCTACCATTTTACCCTTTGTAGAGCCAGCTTGAGATATGTAAGCATTTGTAACAAAAAAGCCATTTTTTGCCTTTGCCTCTACATACCAAGGCCTAGTTCTCATATCCATATCAATGGAGGTATAAGCATCACTAAAGCTTACTTTGCCCGGAGTGTAAGATTCGTTTATATAATTTCCATTTTCATAAACTATAAACATATCTGGGTATTTTACTGCTCCTGAAATTCTTGAAATCGCCCTTCTAATGTCTCCTATGTTCGATGAAGGCATATTTTTCATAACTGAGGCTATATACTCTAAGTGTTGTTGTGCTTCTATGCCCATAGTGATGTTTATAGTGGTATAGGAAGCGTCTAAAACCGTGCTTTGGACTAAATCATGAAGCTTGTTTACATTCGATGAAAGACTTCTAAAGCTCGAATATATAGAGGTTGCCATAATGACGACAAACACAGCTACGATGTAGGTGATTATTTTGAATGAGAGTTTCATGTCCTTACCTTTGCAATTGTAGTTTAAAATGTATTATAATACAAAAAAACAATAAATCTTGTTAAAAGTGAAAAAAATGATGAAAATAGCCTTAGAATGCAAAGATATAATCTTAGAAAAAACGCTTATGCTGTTTTTAAAAGATTTTTTAGTGCTTAAGAAAGAATGTGATTTTTTGGTTTGTGATGAAAAGCTAGATATAAACAAACCTCAATTTTTAATCAACAAGTATTCCCAGCACCTCTCACTGCCCTTTAGCAAAGATGAGCTTTTAAGCTCTTTGCAAAAATTTGATGAAAGTTTGAAAGAACTAGCCCTAAAACTAGCGGAAGAAAAAAAGAAAATTTTAGAAGATAGGATAGAAAAAATCGCCGATGAATTTAGGAAAGCTTATCAACAAGATATAGATAATGCCATATCAAAACTAAAGCAAACCCTTATAAATGCTATAAATGAAAAGATATGAAACTTTTTGCTAATATAAGCTTTGGTAAATTTAAGGGCAAAAAGCTTTTATTGCCAGATTTAAGCACTACAAGAAGCACAAAGTCCATAGTAAGAGAATGCGTTTTTAACAGCTTGCAAAATGAGCTAAAAAATTCTACCTTTATAGAATGCTTTGGCGGAAGTGCCTTAATGGCGGCTAGTGCTTTGAGTGCTTATGCTAAAAAAGCTTACGTTATAGAGCTTGATAAAAAAGCTTATGATATAGCTTATAAAAATGCTAAAAGCTTAGATGATGAAGCTATAAAGGTTTTGCAAGGAGACTGCTTTTTACTTTTGCCTAGCTTACTTGAGGAAAAAGACATCATACTTTATCTTGATCCACCCTTTGATATAAGAGAAAATTTCAAAGATATATATGAAAAAATTTACAAGTTTTTAGAAAAAATAGATACAAAAAATGTAAAGGGCTTCGTGCTAGAACACTACAGCAAACACGAAAGCCCACAAAGGCTAAAGGATTTTAGCAGAAAAAAATTTAAAAGCTTTGGAAAGACTAGCCTTTCTTTTTATTTTAAGCATACTTCTTTTTAAACTCATTCATAAAAGCACAAAGCTCTTTTACCTGCTCTAAAGTAATGGCATTATAAATACTAGCTCTAAGCCCTCCAAGTAGTCTGTGTCCCTTTAGACCAAGCATAGAATTTGCCTCTGCTTCTTTTACAAACAAAGCGTCTAACTCAGCATTTTTACTCTTAAAGCTAACATTCATAAGAGATCTATCCTCTTTTCTTGCAAAGCCGGTATAAAAGCCCTCACTACTATCTATGCACTCATAAAGTAAGTTTGCCTTAGCTTTGTTATTTTCATCTATCTTCGCAAGCCCACCTTGTTTTAAAAGCCATCTCATCTCAAGAGCAAAAATATATATGGCAAAGGTGTTTGGAGTGTTAAAAAGGGACTTGTTTTCGTTGTGAATGCTGTATTTTAGCATAGAAGGCAGGTTTTTGCTAGCACTTCTTTCTAGCATATCCTTTCTTATGATGACACAGGCAAGTCCTGAAATTCCTGCGTTTTTTTGAGTGCCTCCATAAAAAAGAGCTATATTTTTAAAATCAACTTCCTTTGAGAAAAAATCACTTGAAGCATCCACTACCAAAGGTGCTTTAGTGTCTGGATAGCTTTGATACTGGGTGCCATAAATTGTATTATTAGAACAAATATAAGCATAATCAGCATTATCGCTAAATTTAACATCAGGTATATGTGAAAAATTATCCTCCTCGCTACTTGCTACAACATTTAAATTTACATTTAAAATTTTAGCCTCTTTTATAGCCTTTTTTGTCCAAACTCCCGTATTTACATACTCACAAACTCCGTTTAAGCTCAAATTCATAGGTACCATAGCAAACTGCAAAGACGCTCCACCTTGTAAAAACAAAACCTCATAATCATCGCTAAGCTTATATAAACTCTTTACATTTTGCATAGCCTCAAAATGCACTTCCTCAAAAAGTTTAGTTCTATGGCTTATCTCCATTATCGAAAAGCCCTTGCCCTTATAGCTTAAAAGCTCATCTTGTGCCTCTTTTAAGACTTCTAGCGGTAGGGTTGATGGTCCTGCACTGAAATTTATCACTCTCATTTTTATCCTTTATAAAATTTTAGCCTCTTTTTTGGAGTCAAAGCTCAACAAATCCACGATTTCGCCACTTTTTAACTCTTTTAAAGGAAGCATTTTACCATTTTTTTGTATGCAAACTAGATTTTTGCTTTTTTCAAAAAAGTTATTATGCAAAGACAAAGCATTTTCAAATTTTTCTACTAAGGATTTTTTAGTATTTATTTTTGAAGTTATGAGCAAATTAAGCTGTTTTTGCAAAAGCACTAGCTGTTTTATTTTCTGATCTAAAAGCTCTTTGGGCGATCTTGCCTTAAGCATTTTTTCGCAAAATGAAAGACTTTGCTCTGCCTTATCTAAGATATTTTTCATAAAAAAAACTAATCTATCCTCTAAATTATCAAGCTTTTGAGCTAATTCATCCTTTGAAAAAAAGGCTAAATTTATAGCTGCACTCGGGGTTGGAGCTCTTAAATCAGCTACAAAATCACTTATCACATAATCTATCTCGTGTCCTATGGCTGAAATTATGGGCGTTTTAGCCTTAAAAATTTCTCTAGCCAAAGCTTCATCATTAAAGCAAAACAAATCCTGCTTAGACCCGCCCCCTCTTGCTATGATGATTAAATCAAGTCCCATTTCATCAGCCTTTTTAAGTGCTTTTATGATAGAAGCAGGAGCATTTAAGCCTTGAGTTAGGGCATTAAAAAGATAAAATTTAGCTAAAAAATACTCCTTTTGCCTGATAAGTTTTAACATATCTTCAAGAGCTGCTGAAGTAAATGAGCTTATTATGCCTACTTTTTGGGGCAAAGGGCTTATCTTTTTTTTGAATTTCTCATCAAAAAGCCCTTCTTTTTCAAGCCTTTCTTTTAACTCTAAAAATTTAGCTTCCAAATCTCCTAAGCCTGCTTTTTGCATATTTTTAGCTATGAATTGATAGCGTCCGCTTTCAGCATATAAGCTTACAGTGCCGCTAAGCTCTAAAAAATCTCCTGCTTTTGGCACAAAATTTAGCTTTGAGTTATTTGCCCTAAACATAATGCAAGATATGCTTGCTTTATCATCTTTTAGCTCAAAATACCAATGCCCTGAGCTATGTACGGTGATATTAGATAATTCCCCGCTTAATGAGATATTGTCAAAATGGGCTTCAAGTAGGGCTTTTGCCTTTAAATTTAACTCGCTAACATTCATAATCAATCTTTTTTCAAAAAGCTAAGAAGAAATTAAGCACTTGCAACTTACTCATCTTTTGGTAAGCTACAAATTAAAGCTTCCTTGCTATAAACATAGAGCTTACATCAAAACTAAAGCTCTCGTAAAACATCATTTCAAAACCAGCTTCCCTAAGCTCTTGCATAAATTCATCTTTGCTTAGAAAATCATCTATAGAATTTGGTAGATACTCGTAAGCTTCTTTATTATTACTAAGATAAGCGCCGATTTTAGGCAGGATGTATTTTAGATAAAAATCCCTGAAAATAGCCACAAAGCCGCCTTTTTCTCGTCTAGTAAATTCCAAAACAAGCAAAATTCCGTCTTTTTTAAGCACCCTTGCAAATTCACTTAAGGCTTCTTTTCTTTGCACCACATTTCTAATGCCATAGCTTATGCTAAGTATATCAACTTCCTTGTCTTTAATCGGCAAATCCTGTGCCAAAGCCTGTATAAATTCTATGTCTTTAAATTTAGACTTGGCAATACCAAGCATACCACCGCTAGGGTCAACGCCTCGTATCGAGGATATTTTCTTAGATAAATTCTTAGCACTTTCTTGCCAGCTTTGTATCATATCACCTGTGCCACAAGCTACATCTAAAATTTTCAAAGCATTTTTAGAATCAAAACAACGCAAAACCTTTTTGCAAGCCCTTTGTCTCCAACTTACATCAACACCAAAGCTTAAAATTCGATTTGCCTTGTCATAGCTAGGCGATATATCATCAAACATAGCTATGATTTTGTCTTGTTTTTTCATTTAAGACCCATACAAGATGAACAAGTGTCTGTGTATGCACTGATATTTAGCTTATTTATAAAGCTGCCTAGCTTTTTTTCTAGTTCTTCTTGATAAGAAAGCAAATTTGTATCTTTAAAATCCAAGTCGCTGATATTGCCACAATTTGAACAAATTATATGCATGTGAGGCTCTTCGTATATATCATAATAAGCTTTTTGATTTGGCACATTTACCTCTACCACCAAGCCCTGTTCTTGCAATGTATGAAGATTCTTATACACTGTGGCTAAAGATATGGAAGGGTATTCATTTTTAACTTGTTCGTAAAGCTCGTCTATATTTGGGTGTTCGTGTTTTTTTAGAATTTTAAGCACGCAAAGCCTTTGTGGAGTGGCCTTTAAATCGTATTTTTTAAGTAACTGTATAAGTTCCATGGCAAATCCTTAATTTTTCCTGATTATACAAGAAAAATACTAACACAAAATATATTTATTGATATTTTTTATTATTTGCTTATTATTTGCATTATCTTTTTGCTAAGAGAAAGCGTATCAAGCTCTAAGTCTTTTTCCACATCCGCTAAAGAACCATGAGCTATAAAACTATCCTCATATTCAAAGCTTGCTAGCTTAATATCTAGGTCGTATTTTTGTAAAAAATTTGCTAGCAAAGAGCCTATGCCGCCTATTTTTGCACTATCGCTAAAGACAAACCAAAGTTTAGTTCTTTGTGCTAAGTTTTTTAAAAAATCCTCATCCAAAGGCTTTGCAAAGATTAAATCCACCAAATTCGCAAATTTTTCCTCCCCGCTTAGCTCATCTTGCACTTTTTTTGCCTTGCCAACCCCTTGTCCATAAGCTAGAAAAGCTATTTTAGAATTTGAATGTTCCAAAAGCTCAGCCCTTGCAAATTTCACCTCACCAGCTTTAAACTCATCATCTAGCAAAAAACTTCCTCTTGGGTATCTAAAGGCAAAAACTCCCTTGTGCGTTAAAGAATAAGACATAATGTTTTTAAGCATTTTTTCATCTCTTGGAGCTGCTAGAGTGATATTTGGAATGGCTGATAAAAAACTTATATCAAAGGCTCCTTGATGAGTTTCGCCGTCCTCTCCAACAATGCCTGCTCTATCTATGGCAAAGACTACATTTAAATTCATAATGGCACAGTCGTGAATGATTTGATCATACGCTCTTTGTAAAAAGGTGCTATAAATAGCCACGAAAGGCTTAAAGCCTTCCTTAGCCATAGCTGCCATAGAAGTAACTGCGTGCTGCTCGGCAATAGCTACATCCCAAAATCTCTCAGGGTATTTTTCTATAAGCTTATCAAGTCCTGTTCCGCTTGGCATAGCAGCTGTTACGCCTACTATTTTTTCATCAATAGAAGCTAATTCTAAAAGATAGTTTGAAAAAAGCTCGGTGGCTGATTTTTTGCTCGAATTTTTAATAGCCTTTCCCGTGTTTATATCAAAAGCACCCACGCCGTGCCAGCTAGCGTGTTTACCCTCGGCTGGCTCATAGCCCTTGCCTTTTATGGTTTGAACATGTATAATGCAAGGTTTTTTCATGGCCTTTGCTTTTTTAAGCGTACTTATAAGCTCTTTTATATCATGCCCATTAAGAGGCCCTATATATTCAAGCCCAAGCTCTTCAAAAAGCAGGCCAGGGGTGATGAGCTTAAAACTTTCTTCAAATCTTTTTGCCATATAAGTAGCGCTTTGAGGAAAGAAATCAAGCATTCTTTCAACTCTTTTTTTGAATTTTTGGTAAAACTCGCTTGACATAGCTTGGGAAAGATAGTTTGAGATAGCTCCTATGGGCTTTGAAATGGACATTTCATTATCATTTAAAATGATAACACAGGGGTATTTTTTATCTCCAAGCTCATTTAAAGCCTCATAAACCATACCTGCACTCATAGCCCCATCGCCTATTAAAGCTATTGGTTGTCTATCCTCATTTTTAAGCTTTATGGCCTTGCAAGCACCGACTAAAAGCGATATAGAAGTACTTGAATGCCCAGCTATAAAATAATCTCCCTCACTTTCTTTCGTGTAACCGCTGAGTCCTTTAAAGGTTCTTATGCTGTGAAATTTATCCCCTCTACCGCTTAAAATTTTATGTGCGTAAGCCTGATGAGAGACATCAAAAATAAAAGGGTCTTTTTTATAATCAAATACATAGTGCATAGCTATGCTAAGCTCTATTGTGCCCAAATTTGAGCTTAGGTGCCCTCCGTTTTTGCTAACCACTGAAATAATTTTTTGTCTAAGAAGCTCGGCAAGTTCTTGTAGTTCGTTTACATCAAGGTCTTTTAAATTTGCTTTTAGCAAATCTTTCATTGATTTACCATTTTTTTGATTTTATCTAGGCGGCTATTTAAATTTGATTCTATATTTGCTACATCGCTTAAAACTATAACGCTACCCTTTGAAATAGCGTCATCTAGCGAAATTTTAAGATTTTTTACATCGCTTAACTTTGATTTTACAAAGTCATAATCAAGAGGACTAACCCTAAGCTCTATGCTAGAAGCACCCTTTAACTCTTGCATAAGTTCTTGTGCTAAATTTAGAGCAATCTTTGATGAGGACTCCTCAAGCTCCTTTGCAATAACTTCTTTTGCTATATCTATGGCGGTGCTAGCAAGCTCTTTTTCATTTTTTTCTATAAAGCCATCCAGCCTCTGGCAAGCCTCATCAAGCTTTGCTATGCTTTTTAGGTATTTTTCACTGATTTCATTAAGTTCTTTTTCAAATTCTGCCTTAGCCTTTTCATAGCCTTCTTGTTGTGCGTTTTGCTTGGCGTTTTCAAGCTCTGTATTAAGTCTATTATTAAATTCGCTTTCTTGGCTCTCAATTTGCATTTGAAGCTTTATGATATTTGATGACATTTCATCAGTTTTTTTAAGCAAATCCTCTACAAAAGCGTTTTGAAAAGTATTTGTTTGTGTAGCTTGGCTGGCAGGAAGTTCATCTTGCTGTGCGTCTTGCGTATCCTGGTTTACCTGCATTTGCTCAGTTTGAATACTTGCACTTTGACTTTGTTCTTGTCTTTGATTTTGCTCTTGTTCGCTCGCAAACTCAGATAAAACCTTAAAATGATAATTATCGATTACATGCTTATCAGAATTATTTGTTGAGATTACATTTGTAGTTTTTATCATATTTCTACTCTATCATCTCATCGCCATCACCGGTCTGAATCAGACCCTGTTCTATGAGCTTTTGAACAACCTCAACAACCTTTCTTTGCGCTTCTTCAACATCCCTTACACGTACAGCGCCCAAAAAGCCCATTTCTTCTAAGAAGGCCTCACTTGCACGCGAAGACATATTGGCAAGGAATTTTTGTTTTAGCTCCTCGCTAGCTCCCTTAAGACCAATCATCAAATCCTTCTTATCAGCCACTTTTAAAATTTCTCTAAGCGCTTGAGAACCGAGCTTTGATATATCATCAAAGGTAAACATCAAGTCTTTTATGGTTTCAGCAAGCTTTTCATCGCTTTGTTCTATATAAGTAATTGTTGATTTGGAGGCCTTTTGACCCAAGCGGTTGAGAATTTCTGCAACAGCTCTTGGACCACCAACTTCAACCTTATAAGAAGTAAGGCTTTCTAACTTGCTTTCAAGCACAGCTGAAACCCTTTTAATGATAGATGGTGAGATATCACCAAGACTTGCCATACGAATAGCGACCTCAGCCCTTAACTCATCGCTAAAATACTCCAAAGTTTCAGCAGCATGTATAGAGTCCATATGAGCTAGAATTAAAGATATGGTTTGAGGGTGCTCTTTGGTGATAAAATCAGCTAATTGCTGAGGTTTTATCTGTGCTAAGTATGCGAAATTTTGGTTATTTTCCATACTTTTTGTAAGTTTTTCTAAGATTTTATTTGCTATGTCAGGACCAAAGGTTCTAAATAAAATTTCTTTTGCGTATTCTAAGCCGCCGCTTTTTATGTATTGATTTGATTGAAGTAGAGTGTAAAACTCCTCTAAAACAGCAGTAGCCACGGTTTTATCGACCTGCTTTGCCATTGCTATGTAGCGAGAAACTTCGGTGATAACATTTATTTCCATATGCGAAAATACAACTGTTGTTGTATCCTCACCTAGTTGTATCAAAAAAATGGCGATCTTTTCTGGCATAGAAAGATCGTCATAGATCATTTTTTGTTCTTCGCTAAGCTTTATCATTAAAGATCCCTATTTTCATTATACTCTGTGTCATTTTCAACCAAGGTTTGAAGAAGTGTTGCCACCTCTTGGCTCTTTTCATTCACCAAGGCCTTAAGTTTTTCCAGCAAGACATCGTATTGAAGGGCATCTTCGTTTATACCCTCTCCAAAACCAAGCTGCTCCTCAACCCTTTTTCTAGCAGCATTGAATTTCTCCAAAGCATCCTCAGCGTCATCAACAGGCCCAAGATCCCTTTGTGCTTCTTCTTCGGCAGATTCTATATCTGCAAGCATTTTTTGTGTAAAAGGTGCAATAACCTTCTTGTAAAAAATAAAGAGCAAGATAGCGGCAATAAAATACTTAACAGGAGGTATAAATGGCTCGATAAATCTTGAGTAAAAGGTTTGAACCTTGCTTTCAACCTTTATGTCAGGTCTTCTAAATTCTAGATTAGAAACAGTTACCTCATCCCCTCTTGCAGCACTGTAATTTATAGTTCTTTGCACTAAATTTTGTATATTTTGAAGCTCAGAAGCACTCAAAGGCACATACTCAACCTTTTTTTCTCCATTCTCATCAACACTTTCTTGATACTTACCATCAATCATAACAGCGGCTGAGGTTCTAATAATGGTTGCAAAGGACTTTTCTGTATTAGTAATAGTTTTTGAAATTTCGTTATTTGTTGTAACTTGATTTTTCTTATACTGTTCAATTGTGCCATCATCGTTTAATCCTTCAACAGGACCTATATTTGAAACAGCTCCAGGAACGCCTTGTATAACAGGATCTTTTTTACCCGTTCTTTCCTCGTTTAAAGTTTGCTCACTTCTTATAACTGTGTTTGGGTCATAAATTTCACTTTGTGAATTCATCTTTGAAAAGTCAAATTCTATATTTACATTCGCCACAACCTTATCAGTGCCGCCCGCAAACGGAGCTAAGGTATTAATAATCTTTTGCTCTAGTTCTTGTTCATGATCTCTTTTGTACTTAATTTGTGCTGCGATAACATCACTTTCATATGCACCGTCCTCCTCTAAGGTGATACCTTTTTGGTCTGTTATCTTTACATTTTGCGTAGTAAGCTTTGGTATAGCCGAAGCAACTATGTTTTTAATGCCGTCAATTTGCTTTCTAGTAAGTTTTAGACCCTCTTTTATAGTTAAAACTACAGAGGCGGTTGGTGGGGTTTGTCTTTCTGTAAAAACTGAAGGTTTTGGCATAGCAATATGCACGCTAGCCCTTTGTATAGGCTCTAGGCTTTCGATGGTTCTTGCAAGTTCTGTTTGTATGGCTCTTAGGTATTTTATCCTTTGCTCTTCATCTGTTGCGCCAAATTGCTGCTGGTCATAGCCTTCCCAGCCCATTTTAGAATCTTTTATAAGACCCTCGCTAGCTATAGCCATTCTTTGTCTATACACATGCTCTTGAGGAACTAAGATAGTGCCTTCATTTTGTATAGTGTATGGGATAGAATTTTGCTCTAAATAAGTAACTATGGCTGAAGCATTGCTAGCTTCTGTATTTTCAACTAAAACCGCGTAGCCACTTGAAGAACTTGAACCTGTTCCCCTGTAAAGTGCTAAAAAGACTAAAAAAGCAACCACAGCCACCAAAGAAACAGCTATAACTATCTTTTGTCTTTTGCTTAAGTTTTGAAAAAGCTGCCCCACTTGGTGAAGCATATTTTTAAATTCTTCCATAAAACCCTCTATCTAAAGCTTATAAATTTTAGCAAATTCATCAAAAAATCTATCGTTGTTTTTGCTTGTCCCTATAGTGATACGCACAGCATTCATACCATAACTTTGCAAATTTCTTATTATTATACCTTTTTTAAGCAATTTTTCGCACAAATCACCGCTATTTTTTTCATCAAAGGTATAAGTTATGAAATTTGTATAAGAATCTATGTATGAAATTTGCATTTTTTTTGCAAAATCCTCATATCTTTTAAGCTCGCTTAAATTCGTCTCTAAGCTTTTTTTTACAAAGTCTTCATCATCAAGGGCTGCTAAGCCTGCTTTGAGCGATAGATTTGTTACATTAAAAGGTGCTCTTATCTTGTATAAAGTCTTTATAATTTCTTCATTTGCAATACCGTAACCAAGCCTTAAACCGCCCAAAGCATAAAGCTTTGAAAAGGTTGCAAGGTAAAGGACATTGCTAAATTTAGCAAGCAAATCCTTAGCTTCTATCTTTTTTTTAGGATCTTTAAAGGCAGCGTAATCATTATAAGCACAGTCAAGCACCACAATACAGTCTTCATCACAAAAGCTTATAAACTCATAAATTTCATCCTTGTCTAAGCACTCTCCTAAGGGATTATTTGGCACACAAAGATAAACAAGTTTTATCTCCTCTTTATGTTTTGCATAAAGCTCTTTTAATTCCTTTAAATTATGAGTTTTAGAAGCTGTTTTATAAGCCTTAGCTTGGCAGTGTTTAGCATAAATTTCATACATAGCAAAGCTAATACCGCACTGAAGATAGGCATTTTTTGAATTTAGCTTTGCGTGGCTTATAAATTCTATGATTTGATCGCTTCCTGCACCTATGATTAAATTTGAAACCTTGACTTCATGCTTTCTGGCAAGTTTTTCCTTTAACTCGCTCATATTATCATCAGGGTAAAGATGTGCTAGATGAGCATTTTGTTTTATAGTCTCTACAACTTTTAAGGAGGTGCCGAGTGCGTTTTCATTACTAGCTAATTTTATAACCTCTTTTACTCCGTACTCTTTAGCTACGGCTTCTATATCCTTGCCCGGTTCGTATATTGGCAAATCATTTAAATAAGCATTAAAGTTCATTTTCATCTCCACGCAAGTATGATCCAAGCCACACATAATCAATTCCGCTTAAGGCTCTTTGCACATTTTCATCATCTATATGCCCGTCAAAGTCTAGGTAAAAGCTATGTAAAAAGTCCTTTGATTTTATGGGTCTTGATTCTAATTTTGTTAAATTTATATTCTCCTCTTTAAAGGCATTAAGTAGCGCTGATAAGGCACCGGGTTTGTGTGCAGTTTGTGCCAAGATAGAAGTCTTGCAATTTGGCATTTTTGAAAGCTTTATATCGCTAAGTATTAAAAATCTGGTGCGGTTTGCTAAATTATCTTCAATCTTGCTAAAAAGTATGGGCACATTATAAAGCTTTGCGGCTATCTTAGAGCAAATGGCGGCGGCCTCTTTATCCTGTGAGGCTAGATAGGCTGCTTGGGCTGTAGATTTAGAGGGGATAAATTCGACTGAGGCTAGGTTATGGCTCTTTAAAAAGGCTAGACATTGATTATATCCTTGTGGGTGAGAATAAATTTTTTTAATCTCCTTTAAATTTTCATTTATACTTACAAAGGAATGATGTATATCCATATAAATTTCGCCAAAAATTTTTATTTCTTGGTATTTGCCAAGGCAGTCTAAGCTGGTGCCAACCGCTCCTTCCGTGTTGTTTTCTATAGGGATTACGCCATAACTTGCTTCTTTGTTTATCAGCTCTTTGAAAACATCTTCTATCGTATCTAAGGCAACATAAGAACTCATAGCGCCAAAACGGCTCCTTGCTGCTTGGTGAGTGTAAGTGCCCTCAGGTCCAAGATATGCTATGCACTGAGGCATTTCTAAATTCCTTGAAACAGCAAAAATTTCTTGATAAATCGCCTCTATAGCATTTTGATTTAAAAGCCCTTTGTTGTTATTTTTAAGCCTTGAGATGATGGCCCTTTCTCTTTCAGGACGGTAAATTGCACTTTGTGTGCTTTGCTTTATCTCGCCTATTTCTTTTACAAATTCCATTCTTTGATTTAAGAGCTTTAGAATTTCATCGTCTATATTGTCTATCTTTATCCTTAAAGAATCTATACTGTTCATAAAATTTCCTTTAAATAATCCTCTACGCTGTCATATACAAAATCAAGCTTGCTTATATCTAAATTCACAGCACTTTTTATTTTCCCACTTAAGACAAGTGCAGTTTTCATACCCAAATCCTTAGCTCTTAGCAAATCGCCCTTAAAATCATCACTGATTATTAAAACTTCACTAAAGCTAGCATTTTTATCTTGTTTTTTAAGCAAAGACAAGGCTTTTTCATAAAAGGTTTTGCTGGGTTTTCCAACAACCTCATACTTACAATTTGTAGCATAATGTAACATAGCCATAATGCTACCAACTCCAGGGTAGCTTCTGTCATTTTTCTTATAAATGCTAGTTTCGTGCATTGCTATTATCTTTGTGCCTGAATTTGCAAATTCTATCATAGAGGCAAAATCAGCAAAGGAAAAATTATCATACGAGGCTATTAAAAGTGCTTCTGGAAGCTTATAATCAAGCTCATAGCCTAAGCTTTCTAAGCTTTGTAAAAAGGCTTTTGCTCCGTAAGCTGCTATCTTAGAGGGCTTTATAAAATCTTGCAAAAGGCAAAAAGGGTCTAAGTAGGCATTTTCCTTTATCTCAAGCCCTTTGCGTTTTAAATCGCTTAAAAGGCTTAGGTTTTTTGTGTTATTTGTGATGATTACATAAGGTATATTGCGTAAATTTAGCTGCGCAACAAGCTCTTTTGCACCTTTTATTAAAGACTTATCCTCATCACTTAGTAAAGTTCCTTGCACATCCAAAAAAAGCATAAAAAGCCCTTAAATTTTTTCACAAGTATAGCAAAAATTACGCTTTTGTGAAAATTTTAATACTTAAAAATACATCTAAATTTAGGCTATCTTAAATTTAGATGTATTTCTGACAGGTGCGAGCTTTTTCAAATTTGCTAAATTTATGGCAAAGAAAGCTTTTACACCCTTATTTGCTAGTGCTTATTAGCCACAAGTAATTTTTTAAGAAATTTTTGCCTTAATATCTTTTAAAAATAAGGTTATGGTAAAGGTCATAACTATAACCAAGCTCCAAGCACCCCACTTGCCTATGCTTACAAAAGCCCAAGCTCCAAGCTGATTAGGATAACGCCAAATTCCAAGCAAGGTGCCTAAATTTTCAGCCAAATATATAAAAAATCCAACTAAAATAAAGCTCAAAAGCAAGGGCATTTTTCTTTCCTTATCAAGAGGGGTAAAGACTATGAAAGACCTTGCGTAAAGCCCTAGCAAAAAGGCCAAAATATAATATCTATAATCTCCTATGTAATGATGAGTGAAGAAATTTACATAAATTAGCGTGGAAGTAAAAACGGCCAAGACTAAGGGAGGGTGATTTAACACACGCATGTTAAAAAGACGCCAAGCCTGAATTACATAGCTTCCAACAGCTGCATACATAAAACCCGAAAAAAGCGGCACTGAAAATACTTTACTATAAGCAAAATCCGGATAAGCCCAAGAATTCACGACAGAGGTCTTAAAGGCCTCAAGACAAAAGCCTAAAAAGTGAAAAACACAAATAGCCTTTAACTCATCTACAGTCTCAAGTTTAGCAAGAAGCATAAAAACTTGTATTAAAATAGCTATAAGCAAAAGCAAATCATAGCGATAAAGCCCGAAAAGCCCTTCCTTTGGCACAAAAAACATAGCTAGGAAAAAAAGTCCCGCAAACAAACACGCCCTTGCTTGCTTGAGCGTGAAAAATAAAAACTCAAGAAAAAATCTCTTAAAAGAGCTTAAATTCCTAGCCTTGTCGTTTTTTAAAAAAATATCAATTTTTTTCAACATTTATTTTAAATCCAAATTTTGATAGCTCTTTCCCCAAGCAGCAAGGGAGCTTAAAACACTATCTAAACTAGCTCCCAAAGGAGTTAAACTATACTCTACCTTAGGTGGTACCTGTGCAAAAACCTTTCTTTTTATAAGTTTTGCTTCTTCTAATTCTCTTAAATTTTGGGTTAGAACCTTTTGGGAAATGCTTTGATTTTTAGTAGCAGAAATTGACTTTTTAAGCTCGCTAAAACGCTTTTTACCCTCTAATAAATCTCTAATTATAATAAATTTCCATTTATTTCCTACGAAATTTAAGGTGGTTTCAACAGGACAAGGAGAATAATAAACACTCATTTTTAACCTTTAAATTCAGAAATTTAAAAAAAATTATATCACAATTTACTACGAATTTAGCACAATAGTATCAAAAAAGTAAGTATATAATATTTTTATGCCTACTTGAATTTATATACTAAGTTTTTTATAATTAGCACTCAAATTTCATAAAAGGAGAAAAAATGAAAAAGGTAGCAGTGCTAGCTGCTAACGGCAAATCAGGTTCTTTAATCACAAAAGAAGCCTTAAAAAGAGGCTATGATGTTAGTGCCTTTGTAAGAAGTGGGGTAAATGCTGATGCAAAAACTGTTGTAAAAGATATATTTGAGCTTGAAAGTGCTGATTTATACGGCTTTGACTATATAATCGACGCCTTTGCACAGTGGCAAGATTTAGACTTGCATTTAAAACACATACAACACCTAGCTAAAATTTTAAAAGATAGCAAGGCAAAACTTATAGTAGTAGGCGGTGCTGGAAGTTTATACATGGACAAGGAGCATAAAGTAAGATTGATGGATAGTGCTGATTTTCCAAAGGAGTATTTGGGTGTAGCTAGAGCAACGGCTGAAGTTTTAGACTTTTTAAGAGAGCAAAGGGATTTTAAATGGCTTTACATCTCGCCAGCGGCTATATTTGATTATGAGGGAGAGCTTGGAGAATACGAGCTAATAGGAGAGGAGTTTAAGACAAATTCTAAAGGAGAGAGTAGAATTTCTTACAAAACTTACTCTAAGGCTTTGATAGATAACGCCTTTAAAGATGAGTTTGTTTTCAAAAGAATTTCTTTTATACAAAAGTAAACCTAGGGGCAAAAGCCCCTTAATCTACTTAAAACCTCTTCTTATTAACATCAGTTAATATATCAGAGGCTATGGTATTAACTTCTTCTGTTATAGAATTTGTATCATTAGCTACAGATACATTTTCTCTAGTTACACTTTCAAGTTCAGCTATACTTTCATTTATTTGAGTAACACCTGCTGTTTGTTCTCTTATAGATTCACTTACTTCATTTACTGATTGCACTAATAAATTTATATTAGCTTCTATTTCACTTAAGGATTTACCTGTTCTTTCTGCAAGTTGTCTTACTTCATCAGCAACAACAGCAAAGCCACGTCCATGTTCTCCTGCACGTGCAGCTTCTATGGCTGCATTAAGGGCAAGTAGATTTGTTTGATCTGCTATATCTTTTATAACTTCTACTATTGATTTTATATCATCAGCTTGTCTTGCAACATCTTCTGTTTTACCTGAGATGTTTTGCATGGATGAGCTTATTTCTTCTACTGCAGCTGCACTTTGTTCAAGTGAGTTTGCTTGAGCTTTTGAACCATCTGTTAGTTTTTGCATAGATTCTTTTAATTCATCTGCTCTGGTTGAGAGTTTGTTTGCATAGGAGGCTGAGGTTTTTAGCATTTTTCTTATTTCTTCACCTAAGGTATTTGTTACTATTTCAACTCTACCCTTAGCTTCTTTTACCTCAGTTGAGAAATCAAGCTTTACAAAGCTATCAAACACTCTGTTTAATTCTGGTAAGTCATTTCCTATTGCTGTTGATAATAAATCTAAGAGTTGATTTACTGAATCCTTTAATGAATTTAGTTGAGGATTTGATCCTTGTAAGGTAATTCTTCTAGTTGCGTGTCCTCCTCTTGTGTGATTAATTACATCAAGGGCTTCTTTTACTAAATTTGAATCTTTTTCTAAGGCTCTTTGAGTGTTTTTAGCATTCTCATTTATCATTAAGCCAATTTTACCCAACTCATCTTTAGCTCTTATCTTTATAGGTTCTATGTTATTTACTTCGTGGTTTATGTATTTGAATAATCTTTCGAGGGCTAACACTATGGTTGGGAGACGAGAAGATACTGTAAGTCTGACTAAAAACCAAATGGCTGCTAAAACTATGATCAAAGCTATGGCTGAAGTTAGCGTAAATACTACCAGCAAGGAATTTAAATCCTCTAGTATGGACTTTGTTGGAGCTGCTATTAACATCATCCAAGATGAATCAGCACCGTATATAGTGAAAGGATATATTGATAAATATGTATCCACGCCATTTGTAGCCTTATACTCAAAAATTCCTTTTTCATTTTTGTCTAAAGCTTGTATGGCCTTGGCGTTTGCATCTTTGTCAAGTAAATCTTGAAGCTTTTTTAACTCTCTATCTTGCACTTGATGAAAGGCTATAGTTCCGTCTTGATAAAGCAAGGCTCTTATCTCACCCTCGAAATTTAAGACCTTAGGATCTGTGATGTATTTTTTCGCAACTGTAAAATCAAATACAGCTCCTAAAACCCCTACAAATCTTCCGCCCTGTCCATACACTGGGTAAGCAAAGGAAATTCCTATAAAATTACGGTCTGAAAAAGACATAGCCCTTGGCTCGCCAATCACTACATGATCGATCTTTTGGCCATTTTTAGCACTGTTAATAATATCTTGAACGGAAGCAAAATTTACTACACTGTCATTAGCTTGAGCTGGTGTAGATGTGCCTGAACCGCTTGTATCCTCAAAAAACATTACAGTTTCGCCGCTTTGTGTTTGAAACAAAGGATTTGTTTTTAAGTGTTCTGGTGCATTTGGGATATAAAAGAAGGCATAAGCTGTGTAAGGCGAAGAAAGTGCAAGTGATGATACTATATCGTCTATCCTATCTGCTGATACATTATTTATATGATTTGCCTTAAATATGTTATTTAAAGTGTTAGAAGTGTTTTTTGATAAGGATGAAATTTCATGAAACATACCTTCCATGTAGTGACCGTAATTCTCAGACTGACTTGAAACTATAGCTTCAGCATTGCTTCGCATACTTTTACTCATCTGTGTGCTAAGTATCAAAGTAAGCGAAACCAAGGCTATAAACACCACAAAACCTATGGAAAACATTATTTTTGAACCAATACTCAAACGAGAAAACATAACCCCCCCCCCCCGTTACAAATGTAGAATTTAAAAGTTAGTAAAAATGACAAATTTAAAGCCACAAAGGGCTTTAAATTACTGAACTGTTATATCTTGCTTGATACTTTCAAAAAGTTTAGGGCCTATGCCTTTAACCTTTTTTATATCGTCTATTGAAGTGAAATTTTGCTCATTTCTATAAGCAACTATAGCCTCGGCCTTGCTTTTACCAATACCTTTTAAGCTTTGTAGCTCCTCAACTGTAGCTGTGTTGATATTTACAGCAGCGAACAAAAATCCAGATAAACATAGCAAAAGGACTAAAAATTTACTCATCTTACTTTCCTTAAATAAAAATTAAAACTTTAATTCTTTCATAAAGAAACTTAATTTAAACTTTAACATAATAAAAAATTATTAAGATATTTGCTTGTTTTTCTGTTATAATAAGGCTATAAATTTAAAGGATTTAGATGAAAAAACTAGGCTTATATCTTACTGTATTTTATGTTTTTGCTATTGCGTTTATACAAGTTGAGGCTAGCGAGCTTAAAAAGCTTTATGTGGTTCATGGTTTTGGCTCAAACTCTTCTTCGCATTGGTTTAAGTGGCTTAAAACTGAGCTTGAAAATGATAATTCCGAGCTTGAAGTTAAGATACTTGATTTGCCAAATTCTACAAACCCAAAACCTAATGAATGGCTAAGCACCATAAAAGAAAATGTAGGAAAGGTAGATGAAAATACCTATTTCGTAGCTCATAGCCTAGGGTGTATTAGCACACTTATATACTTAAATTCCTTAGATGATAATACTAAGATTGGCGGCTTTGTCTTTGTGGGTGGCTTTTACGAACCGCTAGATATTTTACCACAACTAAGGGCTTTTACAAGCATTAGTTTAAATTTTAACAAGCTTCAAAAGATGACAAACAAAGGCTTCGTGCTTTCAGCAAAAGATGATAAGATAGTGCCAACAAAGCTTAGTGAAAATTTGGCTAATAAACTTAAGGCTAAATTTATCCAAACACAAAGTGGTGGGCATTTTGGCGATAAAAAAACAGTTGAAAAAGTGCCTGTGCTGCTTGATATAATACAAGAAAATTTAGGCATTTAAATGCAAGAATTTAAGCTTAAGATAAAAGACTTAGAATTTGAAACTATAATTGGCATACTAGACTTTGAAAGGGAGAAAAAACAAAGGATAGTTTTAAATGCTGAATTTTTGTATGAATTTAGCGAAGAAATTCTTGATTACAGGCTTTTGCGTGAATTTTTACTGCAAGCTTTTGATAAAAATTTTGATACCTTAGAAAATGCTCTTGTATATTTTCAAGAGCATATACCTAAGAACTTTAAAAACATAACATATTTTCACATAGAACTTAGCAAAACACAAATTTTTAAAGACTGCTTGGTATCTGTATCTCTTGAATATAAAAGGTAAATATGCAAAGCATCATCATAGTTGGCAAACCAAATGTTGGAAAATCAAGCCTTTTCAATAGAATGGCAAGAAAAAGAATAGCTATAACTAGCGATATAAGCGGCACCACAAGGGATATCAATAAAATAGAAATTCAAATACAAGATAAAAAAGCCCTACTCATAGACAGCGGCGGACTTGATGAAAGTAGCGAGTTATTTAAAAATGTAAGATCTAAAACCTTGCTTAGCGCCAAAGAAAGCAAGATTATCCTCTACCTAGTAGATGTGAAACTAGGAATTAATGATGAGGATAGGAAAAATTTTTATACTCTAGCAAAGCTTAAAAAACCCATAGCCTTAGTGATAAACAAAGTAGATAATGAAAAAGACAAAGAAAGAGCGTATGAGTTTGCAAGCTTTGGCATAAAGGATGTGTTTTTTATCTCAGTTTCTCACAATGTAGGGCTTGATGAGCTTTATGATTGGCTTTATAAACACTTAAACAAAGATGAAAGCTTAAGCGTGGATGAAGATGAGAGCTTGGAGGATTTTTTAGAAAATGACGAGATAGATGAAATCGATAGCTCCAGGATAAAGGTTGGAATTTTAGGTAGGGTAAATGTGGGAAAATCAAGCCTTTTAAATGCCTTGCTAAAAGAGGAAAGAAGCGTAGTAAGCAAGGTAGCTGGAACCACGATAGACCCTGTCAATGAGGTGCTAAGCTATAAGGATAAGATTATAGAATTTGTAGATACAGCCGGGATTAGAAAAAGAGGTAAAATTCAAGGACTTGAAAAATTCGCCCTACTTCGCACGCAAGAGGTTTTAAAACAAGCACAAATCGCACTTTTAGTTCTTGACGCTAGCGAGGGTTTTAATGAGCTGGATGAAAGGATAGCCGGACTTTTGGCTCAAAACTACCTAGCCGTGCTAATCATCTTAAACAAATGGGATAAAAGCGAGCTAGACTTTGATAAAACGGTCAAAGAACTAAGGCTTGATAGGTTTAAATTTTTGGCACACTCGCCCATACTTAGCGTGTCTGCACTAAGCGGAAAAAGGGTTCATCTAGTGCTTGATAAAATTTTAGAACTTTTTGAAAATTACATACAAAAAATACCTACCGCGAAGCTAAATTCAGTCGTAGCCGAGGCTGTAAAAGCCCATCCTTTGCCGCATGATAGAGGCAAAGTAGTAAAAATTTATTACGCTACGCAGTATAAGATAGCCCCTCCAAAAATAGCCTTGATAATGAACAGGCCAAAAGCCTTGCATTTTAGCTACAAAAGATACTTGCAAAATAAATTAAGAGAGAATTTTAAGCTAGATGGAGTTCCTTTAATCATAGCTTCGCGTAAAAAAGGGCAAAAAGATGAGGAATGAAAATTTACTTTTTATAGGCTTTATGGGTTGCGGGAAAAGCTCGGTCGCAAGGGCTTTGGCTTTGGATTTAAAAAGGGTTTTTTTTGATAGTGATGATTTGATAGAACTTAAATTTAAGCTTAGCATTAAAGAGATTTTCCAAAAATACGGCGAGGATTTTTTTAGAAAAGAAGAAAGGCTTTTGGCTGATTTTTTTGCCAATACCTCAAATGCGATAATAGCAAGTGGAGGTGGTTTTTATAAGAATGCAAATTTAAAAGAAATTGGCAAGATTATTTATCTTGAGGCAGGTTTTGACTTTTTAAAAAATCGCTTAAGCAAAGACGAGCTACTTAAAAGACCACTTTTTAGCGATGAAAAAACGGCTAGAGCACTATTTGAAGAAAGAGTGCATAAGTACAAAGCTTTAGCACAACAAACAATAAATGTGGAAAATAAAAGCATAGAAACAATAAAAGATGAAATCAAAAAGGGCTTGATATGAGAATTTTAACAGGACTGCAACCAAGCGGAAATTTGCATATAGGAAATTATTTTGGCTCGCTAAGACAGATGTTGCAAGCACAAAATAATAGTGATATGTTTATATTTATAGCTAATTATCATGCAATGACTAGCAATAAAGACGGCGAACTTTTAAAAGAAAATACAAAAAACATAGCCGCTGCTTATCTAGCCTTGGGCATCGAACCAAATTCTTGCACCTTTTGGCTGCAAAGCGATGTGAAAGAGGTTTTAGAGCTTTATTGGATTTTGTCTCAATTTACGCCAATGGGACTTTTAGAAAGAGCTCACAGCTATAAAGACAAGATAGCAAAGGGCTTAAACGCACATCATGGCTTGTTTTCGTACCCTGTTTTAATGGCTGCTGATATTTTGCTTTTTGATAGCAATATAATTCCGGTTGGAAAAGACCAAATTCAGCATGTAGAAATAGCAAGAGACATAGCGCTTAAGGTAAATAACGAATGGGGCGATGTTTTTGTAGTGCCTGAAGCTAGAGTAGATGAGGATTTAGCGACTGTTGTTGGAACTGACGGGGCTAAGATGAGCAAGTCTTACAATAACACTATAGAAATTTTTGCACCAACAAAAAAGCTTAAAAAACAAATTTCTGCTATAATAACTGACAGTACAGCCTTAGAGGAGCCTAAAGATTGGAGGACTTGCACGGTGTTTAAACTAGCTTCTTTGTTTTTAAATCAAGCAGAACAAGATATGCTAAAAGCTAGATACGAAAAAGGTGGTGAAGGGTATGGGCATTTTAAAGCCTTTTTAAATGAGCTCATTTTGGATTATTTCTCAAGTGCTAGAGCAAGGTATGAGGATTTGTTACAAAATCCAGCCAAAATACAAGAAAGCCTTGAAATTGGTGCTTTGAAAGCAAGAAAAATCGCACAAGAAAAGATGCAAAAAATTTACAGCAAAATCGGACTATAAGGATTTTTAATGATTGATTTAAAACTTTTACAAAATGACTTTGATAAATTTGCCAAAAAGCTAGAAGCAAAAAAACTTGATAGTGCCTTGCTTGCAAAAGTAAAGGATTTGTTTATCAAATTAAAAGAGCAAAGAGTTTTGTTAGAGGATTTGCAAGCCTTTCAAAATAAATTTAGCAAAGAATTAGCAAGCGCGCAAAATAAAGATGAGCTAAAACAAAAACTAAGTGCAAATAAAGAAAAAATCGCTTCTCAAGCTAAGATAGTTGATGAGCTAGAAAAAGAGCTAGAGGAACTTTCGCACTCTATCCCAAATTTACCTGATGATGATGTACCCGTTGGAGAAGATGAAAACGAAAATTTAGAGCTAAAAAAGGTTTTAGAGCCTAGAGTTTTTGATTTTAACCCAAAAGAACATTTTGAGCTTAGTGAGAACTTAGATTGGCTTGATTTTGTAAGAGGTGTTAAGATTGCTCAAAGTAGATTTTGCGTGATGAAAAAAGACGCAGCACTTTTAAATAGAGCTTTGATAAATTATATGATTGATTTTAACAGAAGCAGAGGCTTTGAACTTGTTAATGTGCCATATCTAGTAAGTTCAAAAACCATGTTTGGAACGGGACAACTGCCTAAATTTAAAGATGATATGTATAAGGTGGAAAATGAGGATTTGTACCTCATCTCAACTTCTGAAATTCCTGTTACAAACCTTTACGCAGATGAAATTTTAATGCCTGAACTTTTACCTATAAAAATGACTTGTTATAGTGCTTGCTTTAGACAAGAAGCCGGTAGTGCTGGACGCGACACCAGAGGGATTATAAGACAACATCAGTTTGAAAAAGTAGAACTCGTAAGTATCACAAAGCCTGAGCAAAGCGAAGCAGTGCTTGAGGAAATGGTAGCCTGCGCTAGTGATTTATTAACATCGCTAGGTTTGGCACACAGACATCTTATGCTTTGCACCGGAGATTTGGGCTTTTCAGCGGCAAAGACTATAGACTTAGAAGTTTGGCTTCCGGGGCAAAACAAATACAGAGAAATAAGCTCGGTATCTAATTGCAGGGATTTTCAAGCAAGAAGAGCAAAGATTAGATATAAAGATGAGGACGGCAAAAACAAATTAGTTCACACCTTAAACGGCTCATCTTTAGCCGTTGGCAGAACCCTTGTAGCTATAATGGAAAACTACCAGGAAAAAGATGGCAGCATAAGCATTCCTGATGTGCTTAGAAAATATTTTTAAGTGATGTTTTATGGCTGAAGAGGTAATTTTACAAAGAGACGGTGCAAATAACGAGGAAAACAAGCCTCAGAAAAATAACATAGAGGAAAACGAGCATTCCTTTGAAGAGGTGAAAAAGCCTAATGTATTTAAGGACCCTAAATTTTTATTTATACTTTTTTTAATGCTTGGCATTATGTTCTTTTTGCTCATGGTTTTGTATTTTTTACACAGCAAAACAGTAGAGCCTTTTAGCGTATTCACCCCTCAAGATGACACAAGTCAAGAAGTTGTAGTAGACAGGGAAAGTGTTAAATTTGAGATGACTAAGATAGATGACATGATACAAAAGGCTAATGCCTTGTATCTAAGGGGCGAAAGAGAACAGGCTGTAAAAATTTATGAGCAAATTTCAATTTACAGCGAAGCCTTGTCAAACTACAATCTAGGCGTTTCACAAATGGAGCAAAAAAACTACACCCTCGCTTTAGAAAGCTTCAAAAAATCAATCGCTGCCAATGAAAATCAAACAGTCTCGGCCATAAACGCCGCTGTGTGTGCCTTGCATCTTAATGATAAGCTCAAATTTGATTATTACATAGACTTAGCTTATGTGTATTTGTCTAATGAGGGTGATTCTGAGCTTTTTGATTATTATTTAAGCCTTATAAACTACTACAAAGGCCTATATCCTGAAGCCTTGCAAATGCTGCAACAAACACAAAATAAAGCTTATGAGGATGACGCGAAATACCTTAGTGCTAAAATTTATGCAAAAATGGGACTAAATTCAAAGGCGCTTGAGAATTTAACAGCACAAGGAAACTACAACACCTTTTTAAGCGAGGGGCTTTTATACGCAAGAATGGGGCTCTATGACAAGGCTAAGGCAAGCTTGCTTAACGCTCAAAAGATAGAAAGAGACCATAACCAAAGCTTGGCTGCTTTAAATTTAATAGACATCAAAACCGGCCATTATAGAGAAATGCTAGATAGAACAAATAAAGAATTTGAAGGAAACGAAAACTATATACTTGATTTTTACAAGATTAAGGTGAGGCTAAATAATGAACTTAGCGATATAAACATCGCACAACAAAATTTCAGCAAGGATTTTATACAGGATTTAAAAGCACAGGCAAATTTACTCTTTTACTTCACTCCTTATCAGGTCTTTGATGTAAAGCAGGCCGCGTCTTACATAAACAAGGCGAATGTGTCTAATTTCATACAAGATAGAGATGCTACTAATGAATTTTTAAGCACGAGCAAAGTTTTATCATCTGTAAATGTAAAGCTATCAAAAATCATAAATCAAGCACTAGATGGCGGACTTTACAAAGCAAATGAGGGCTTTAAGGACTTGCTAAAGTCTTATAAACAACACAGCATTTTGCAGTTTAACCTAGCATTATCTTATGCTCAAATGCAATACTACGACCTTGCATACAAGCATTTTTCAACATCATATCACCTAGACCCTAGAAATTACGCTGCTGGTTCTTTGGCTGTATTAAGCGGTGTTTTAGCAGAGCAAGATACCACAAAACTTGTAGCCGAGATAAACGAAAATATAAATTTAGACAATGAATTTAAAGATAAGATTTATCAAAATGTTATCTTGTTTGCAAGAAAGGATTTCGCGGCTATGCTGCCTTTCTTAGATGAGGCTGATAACAACGGCTTTGCCCTTGTGCTAAAAATAATCATTGCTAAAAATAATGACTTAAACAATGAATTTAACGAAAGGATAATGGATTTAAAAGACAAATTTAAGGATGATTTGTTGGTGGATATTTTATTTTTCAATGCCACTAATTATAATTTAAACATAAAAGAATATGCGCAAAACGCACAAATTTACTTTAAAAATTTAAATTTTGATTATGATAAATTAGCAAATGCTCCTGTGATACTTAGGGATTCTTACATAACTATGATGAGAATTTCAGGGCTTTTAAATCAAGAAAGAGAGCGTATAAAGCAAAAACTAGCAAGCGAGGATGGCCACGAGATAGGGCTTAGCCTTATACTTGCTTACATGGACATTTATGCGGGGCTTTTTGAGGAGGCTTATGGGCTTTATAGCGTGTTGATTGATGATTATAAAATCAAGGATTCAAATACATATTTCCTAGCAGCAGTTGCAGCCGTAGGTGCTAACAACCCAAACGCTGCCATTGCCTTGCTAGAGCTTTCCAAGCTAGAGGATAATTCAAACCAAGATGCAAGACTAGCCTTAGCACTGCTGTATCATTCAGTGCAAAACTACGAGCCAGCTATTTATCAATACAGCCAAGTAAAAGATGGATTTTTAAGTAAGTTTTTTACCTTTGATTTAGCTAGAAATTAACTGTATCTTTAAAGATACAGTTCTTAAGCATTTATATTTACAGCCTTGCCACCAAGCTCTTCTATCCTAGCACTTACCTTTTCTATGGCTTTATCTATGGTTTCTTGACTGATTTGAGGCAAAGAACCACCCCACATTCTTTCAGCTTCTTCAAAACCTCTTTTCATACCCTCAAAGCCTTTTTGAAGTTTCTCTAAATCATCTCCAGCACCATTTATAACAAAGTCAGCTATACGGTTGGCAGTATTTTCAACACCAAAAAATCCCTCCTCGCTAATCAAGAAATTTAACTCATCTTGACTCATGGCTAAAGGATTTTTACCATCATAGCCTATAGAAGCAAAATCAATTTGTGAAAGCATTGAGATAGCTTGAGAGCTTCCTGAATTTAACACATCTAAAATCGAACTTTGAGAATTAAAGTTATCCATAGAAGCCATAAGGCTTTGTTGCTGAAACTGCATAATATAAGCTTGAGTGATAGCCTTACCACCTATGTTGCTAAGCTCTTTTATGCTATCTTTGTCCAATTTTGAAGAAGCCAAATCAACTATAGACTTCGCGTCCCTTGCTGTTTGTTCTTCCTTACTAACATCCTTTGTAGAACTTTGTTGCATGGCAACCGTTTTACTAGAATTTAACCCAACTTGCATCGTCGCTCCTTTGCGATAAAATTTGATTACACTCTTAAATCGGTTTTTTTAAATTTATCTTGATAGTTTTAGTAGTATTTTTTAAAATTAAATCAAAGCTTTAAATCAAAGCTAGTTAAATTCTCATCCAAAGCTTGCAAATCTTTTATAAGATTATCTACTTCTTTTAAGCTGTCTTTTATATCATCTTTTATCAAATTTGGAAAGTATTTTCTAGCCAGCTCTAACTCCTCCATACTAAGGCCTGAGACACCGTTAGCTAAGAGTTTTAAGCGAATTTCATTTTTTTCTTCCTCATCATTATCTCTTACGATTTCAAGCTCCTCCTGAGCTTTATTAGCAACTTCTTGTGCCATTTGTTCTTTAATCTTTCTCATATACTCAAAATACTCGTTCATATTATTAAATTTAGCAAGGCCTTCTTCTAAAGCATTTTCTACAAGCAAGGCCTGCACATTCCTTAAATCGCTTAAGTTCATAGCTTCTTTATAAAGTATCTTGCCGTCTAAGTCCTTATCTAAAAGCAAGGTTTTATCAAGTGCTACATTCAAACTTTCCTCTACGAACAAATTCTTTACCTGTGCTATAAACTCATCATCTCGATTTGATAGACTTCGGTATTTTCTCACACCTTCAAGATAGCTTGTTTTATAAGGACTAAGAATACTAACACATGCTTTTTGTGCATGAAAAAAGCCCTTTACATTCAAAGCCTCATTTTCGTCTATGTAAAAATCGTTATTTTCATCAGCACCCTTATAATTTCTTGCAAAAGATACTTCTTTATACCAGCCATTTACGTAAGCAGCGGACTGCTCTGTAAGCAAGAAGGTTTTATCATCTATCTTTAAAACATCATCAAAGGAATGCTGTAAATGAGATATAGCATTTGCACTTAGAGCAAATTTTGTCAAATTTTTTGTAGCATCTGTAAGATAAACAGTAAAAAAATTCTCATCTTTTCTATGCTCTTTTTTATCCTCGTTTTTATTTAACTTTTGTGCTTCTACTATATGACTTTTAAGTTCATTTATGGTATCTTCATCATGATGAAAGACAGAGGAATGCAGTCTATTATATACGACTGCATTCCATAACATTCCGTCTAAAATAAACATAGAAATACCTATATATCAGCCATGCATCTATAATAAGCAAGTGAACCATATGGAAGATGGGCACATCTTTGGTTTGTATAATAGTTATTCTTGTCAAAAGAGCCAGGTCTATACGGTCTATCAACAGAAAGTGAAGGATTATTAGGTCTATATGCTCTAGCCTCTAATAAAACTGAACCAAGCGTTAAAGCCACCAAGGATGATAAAATAACTTTTTTTAGCATAATCGCTCCTTATAAAATGAATTTAGCTTATTATATGATAAGCTTAGAGTTAAATCGGCAAAAATCTAAAAAGCTTTATATAAAAATTTAAATTCTTTGATTTTTTAAAAAAGTAGATAAAAAAAGTCTTTTTTAACAATTATTTAGCTAATTTAGCTTATAATTTCACATTTACTTTAAAAGGATTTGCAATGCGTATCAAACAAGCACATATTCCTTATATAGCAAATAAAATAGTATTAGATATGGTAAATTCATCTTTTGTGGAACTAAAGGACAATTATGACAACTTGCTTAGCAAAAGCAAGGAAATTCTAGAAAAGGACCTCTTTAAAGAAAGAAGCTTGGATGAGAGAGTGAAAGAGCTTTTAGAGGAGCAAGAAGATGAAATGGAATTCATGCAAGTAGATAGAAAAAATATGTTTTGGCTTGTTAAGAAAAGGCTAGCCCCTGAATTTGATGTGATTTTAAACAACGAAGATAGGCATAATGACCTAGCACATAAAATTCTATCAGCCTTTGTGGATAATGATTTTATAAATTTTGATGTTTCTGAAAATAGGATTAAAAATTTAATTTTTTCTAGCATAGAAAACTATCTTAGAACTTACGAAAGCTTGGAAGATGAGGTGTATGAAAAAATTTCACATTATAAAAGAAAGCTGGTGCCGGGCTCTGAGGAATTTGAAATAGTCTTTGACAAGCTCTATCAAGAGGAGCTTAAGAAAAGGGGAATGCTGTGAAAGCCTACATCTACATAGAAAACGACCTTTTTATAAGTGCAAATTCCTTTGGGGCAAAGGGGACTTTTTATGGAGAAATGGTTTTTAACACTTCCTTAAGCGGCTATCAAGAAATAATTTCGGACCCCTCTTACGCAGGACAGTTTATAGTCTTTTCAATGCCAGAAATTGGCATAGTAGGAACAAATGATGATGATAACGAAAGCAAAGAAATACACGCAAGTGGAATTTTCATAAGAGAGCTTAGCAAAACTTACTCAAATTTTAGAGCAAAAAAGGATTTAGCGCAGTTTTTGAAAGAAAATAATAAGATAGGAATTTGCGATATTGATACTAGATTTTTAGTAAAGATGATAAGGGATAATGGAAATTTAAATGCTGTTGTATCCACTGAAATTTCAAGCAAGGAAAAGCTAAAAGAGCTTTTAAAGGCTTCAGCTAAGATAGATGAGGTAAATTGGGTAGCTAAGGTAAGCACGAAAACGCCTTATGAGCACAAACAAGGTGCTTGGAATCATCAAACAAAATCTTATGAAAAGGCGAAAAGCTCTAACAAATGCCTTGCTGTGCTTGATTACGGTGTGAAAACGAATATCTTAAACGAATTAGTTCAAGTAGGCTTTGCGGTTAAGGTTTTTCCACACGATACAAAGGCACAAGAGCTGATAAAGCTTTATGATAAGGGCGAAATTCACGGCGTTTTCTTATCAAATGGACCCGGCGAGCCAAAGAGCTTAAAAAATGAGATAAAAGAGATAAAAAAACTGATAGATAAAAAAATCCCTATGCTTGGAATTTGCTTAGGACATCAGCTTTTAAGCAATGCCTTTGGTTATGAGACATATAAGATGAAATTTGGACAGCACGGTGCAAATCATCCGGTATTAAATCAAGAAAATAAAAAGATAGAAATAACCGCACAAAATCACAACTACAATGTCCCTGAAGAGCTTTGCGAGGTGGCCATCATCACGCATAGAAATCTTTTTGGGGATAATGTAGAAGGAGTTAGATACAAAAACTATCCTATCATTTCGGTGCAACACCACCCAGAAAGTTCCTCAGGACCGCACGAAAGCAAGTATATATTTAAAGAATTTATGAGCTTGCTTTGAGTTTTTTAGCCACCGCCCTTGTAGCCTTGCTTTCAAGCTTTGGGCATTGTTATTTTATGTGCGGGGGCTTTAATATACTTGTTTTAAAATTCAGCAAAGAGCTTAAATTCTCATCCTTAGCCATATTTTTATATCATCTTTTTAGAATTTTAACTTACACAGCCTTAGCCCTTGTGTTTTTTTATTTTCAAGTAAGTTTTTTTAAGAGTGATTTTTCAAAAGGGGTCTTATTTTTCGCACTAGGTATGTTTATGGTGCTGCTTGGGCTTTCCTTGCTTTTTAAGCTAAAAATCTTAACTTTCATAGAAAATGCTTATGTTTTTAATAAAATTTTGCAAAAATTTAAAGATAAGATAAATTTTAAAAACTATCATAGCTTTTGTTTTTTAGGAATTTTAAACGGCTTACTACCTTGCGGGCTTGTGTATTTTTACATCGCCTTGGCAAGTTCTTTAAAAAGTCTTGTAGAGGTACTTTTGCTTATGTTTATATTTGGCTTTTGCACTATGATAGTTATGTTACTTTTCATAAAATTTATAAAACTTAGCTCAGAAATCTTTGCAAAAATCGCCGCTTCCTTATCTTATATCCTAATCACAAGCTACGGGCTTTACCTAGCCTTTATGGGCTTAATGCTTAGTAGATGAGTTTCGCTGTTTTAAAATTTCTATTACATCATTTAAGCTTAAATTCGCATCTTCAAGCAAGACCATTAAGTGAAAGAGCAAATCAGCCGCTTCGTTTTTAAGCTCATTTATATCCTTAACAGTGGCTGCTAGGGCTGTTTCAACACCTTCTTCGCCTACTTTTTGAGCTATTCTTTTTGTACCTTCTTTAAAAAGTTTTGCTGTATAGAACTTTGTATAATCCGCATTTTTTCTTTCTTTTATAAGCCTTGCAAGTCTTGCCAAAAAGACCAAATCACTTTCCTTTGAAACATTTTCAAAGCAAGAAATATCGCCGACATGGCAAGTTACACCATGAGGTTTTGCTAGGATTAAAAGTGTGTCTTTATCGCAGTCAAGCCCTAAATTTATTATATCTAAGAAATTTTTAGAGCTTTCGCCTTTGGTCCAAATTCTATTTTTAGTTCTTGAAAAAAAGCTCACTCTTTTTTCTTGTATGCTCTTTTTTAAAGCCTCTTCATTCATATAGCCAAGCATTAAAACTTCAGCACTTTTGTAATCTTGCACTATGACAGGAAGCAAGCCTCCTACTTTTTGCCAATCAACCTCGTTTATGATATTTTCACTCATCTATACCCTTACTAAGATAGAATTTTCTTTTAAAAAAGCCTTAAGCTCTTTTATGTCAATTAATCTTTGATGAAAAACAGAAGCAGCCAAACAAGCATCGATGTTAAGCTTAAAAGCCTCTAAAAAATGCTCCTTTTTTCCAGCTCCTCCGCTAGCAACAAGTGGAATTTTGCAAAGTTCTTTAACCCTTTTTAACTGCTCTAAGTCATAGCCATTTTTACAGCCATCCTCATTCATCATATTTAAAACTATCTCTCCAGCACCTCTATCTTGCACTTCTTTTACCCATTCTAAGGTGCTCTTGCCGCTATGAGTTGAGGTTTTTTCATCTCCTGTGTATTTAAAAACCTTTAGCTCTCCTTTTTCATCCTTAAAACTATCAATGCCTACTACAACGCATTGCACACCAAAATTTTGTGCTAGTTCGCTTATGAGTTTTGGATTATTTAATGCAGGTGAGTTTATGGAAATTTTATCAGCTCCATTTGCTAGAATTTCCCTAGCGTCCTCTATGCTTTTTATACCTCCTGCTACGCAAAAAGGTATGGAAATTTCGCGAGCTACCTTTTCTACCCAAGCCCTTTTAACTCTTTCATTTCTAGCACTTGCACTTATATCGTAAAATACAAGCTCGTCAATGCCGTTTTGAGAGTAAAATTTAGCAAGTTCTACTATATCTCCCATATCTTTGTGGTTTTTAAACTGCACGCCTTTTACTACGCGTCCATCTCTTACATCAAGGCAGGCTATTATACGTTTTGTAAGCATTCTATGCCCTCTTTAACAGTAAAAATTCCGTCCAAAAGTGCTTTTCCAGCTACGATACCGCCACAAACTCCGTTTAAATTCTTTAAATCATCCAAATCGCAAAGCCCGCCAGAAGCTTGAGTTTGAATGCTCGCAAATGTTTTGGCCAAATCCTTATAAAGCTTTGTATTCATACCTTGCAAGGTGCCATCTCTTGAAATATCTGTGCAAAGCATGTGTTTTAGGCCATATTGTAAATAGTAAGAAACCGTTTCAAAAAGCGTTTGTTCGCTTTGTTCTTGCCAGGCATTTATGGCTATTAGAAAATCATCATTGCTAGGCACCACATCAAGGGCAAGGCAAATGCTATCGCCTCCAAATTCTTGCAAAATTTCTACGCACAGCTTTACTTCGGTTATAGCTAAAGAGCCAAGCACAACTCTTTTAACGCCTAAATCAAGCAAAGATTTTACCTCATCTTTTGAGCGAATTCCGCCCCCTACTTGCAAATTCACAGAGCTGTTTTTTATAAGTTCTTTAAAAAGACTTAGCTGCCTTTTGCTTGTATCTTTTGCACCGCTTAAATCAACTAAATGTATCCACCTAGCGCCCATTTCTTCGTATTCTTTAAGCTTATGAAGCGGGTTTATCTCATCGTAACTAATCTTTCTTTTATAATCTCCCTTTACTAATCTAACTACCTTTGAATCTATCAAATCAAGTGCGGGTATAAGCTCGGTTTTCATTTATCCTATATCCTTTATGAAATTTTGAAGTAACAATTCTCCAGCCTCAGCGCTTCTTTCAGGATGAAACTGCACTCCGTAAAAATTATCCTTTGCTAGTGCTGCACTAAAGCTTTGAGAATACTCGCAAGTGGCTATGCTAAAGTCATTTAATCCTACACAAAAACTATGCACGAAATAAAAATAAGCCCCATCAAGTCCCTTAAAAAGAGGGTGTGTGCTTTTTACATCATTCCAACCCATATGAGGTAAGGAAAAGCCCTCTTTTTCTTGAAATTTCATGGTTTTAAAGGGTATTATACCTAAGGTTTCTTGGTTTAACTCAGCTGAATACTCGCCTAAAATTTGCATTCCAAGACAAATTCCTAAAAGAGGTTTTGTATTTGTTTTTAAAAATGAAAGCAAATTTAGCTTTTTGAGATTATAAATAGCATTTTGTGCCGTACCAACTCCGGGCAAAAAGAGCTTATCAGCCTTTTCAAGTTCTTTTATGTCGCTACTAATTACAGCCTTAAAGCCAAGTCTGTTTATGCTGAAATGCAAGGAAGCTAAATTAGCACAATTCGTATCTACAATGCAAAGTTTCATAACATATCCTAGACATTTAGATAAAATTTATCTCTTAATCAATTAACTTGTTTCTTACTTTTTTGTGTATAATATAGAAAATTAATTAATAGGTGGTTTGTATGAAATCTAAAGGATTAAGCATTTCGGCAAAACTTTACTTAGGTTTTACTTGTATGATAGCTATTATCGTAGCAGTAGCTGGTTTTTCTGTACTTAGGATTATGTTTTTGGATGAAACCTTACAAACAGCAACAAATATCAACTCTGTTATTTCTCGTCAGGCAATAAATTTTCGTGGTTCGGTTCATGATAGGTCTATACTTATAAGAGACGCTGCTATAATAAGCAATGACCCGGCTGATTTAGATAAAACCTTACAAGATATAAGAAAACTAGAAGAAGATTATGATAAGGCTGATGTAGAATTTGCGAAATTTATACAAAAGGGCATGTTAAATTCGCAAGAAAAAGCGATGTATGATGATATAAATGCCATAAAAAAAGAAACCATGGACACTTACGCTAAAATCATAGAGCTTATAAAAAACTCGGACAAGCAAGGTGCTGATGAGCTAATCTTACAAAAGGCTAGAGAACAGTTTATAAATTGGCTTGCTAGCATAAACAAGGTTATAGACCATTATGAATCCAAAAATCAACAACTAACTAACAATGCTCTAGAGCTTATCTCATCTTTTATACCTATAATGTCTATCATCATTGTTCTAGCCCTTATCTTATCTTTTGTGATAGCCTTTTTCATAGTAAGATACATCAAACATTCAGTTGGAGGCGAGCCTTCATATGTAAAAGCTGTTATAGCTGAGGTTGCCTCTGGAAATTTAAGGATAGACATACAAAGCAAATTTAACGATAGTATTTTGGATTCTGTTAAGAAAATGCAAGCTCAGTTAAGAGAGACTGTGCAAAAAATCTTTTCTTTGGCAAATTTAATCAATCAAAGAGTAGATGTTGTAACTGATGTATTTAATAACGCGCAAAATGCTACCACAACGCAAAGTGATTTGTCCTTACAATCAGCAAAATCCATAAATAAATTGGTAGATAAGACAAGAGCTATATCTAAAATGACTGATGAAACAGAGCAAAATTCAAAAAATACCAAGCAAATATGCGAAGAAAGTATGATTTCAGTGCAAGAAACAGCACAGGGAATGGAAACTGTCGCGCAAAGTAGCACAAAGACTTCAGAACAAATTTCATTCTTAACAGAACAGGCTCAAACCATAGGTGCTAGTACAGAGCTCATAAGCGAAATCACAGACCAAACAAATTTACTAGCCTTAAACGCTGCTATTGAAGCGGCTCGTGCTGGTGAAATAGGACGCGGCTTTGCTGTTGTGGCTGATGAAATAAGGGCTTTAGCTGATAAAACAGGTGCTGCTACTAATCAAATCACAGCCATAAATCAAAAAATACAAGAAGAAACAGTTGCCACAGCACAAGCCATAGAGCAGTCCATACCTCTAATCATGCAAGGAAAAGACTTAAGCGACAAGATGAGAGACAATATGGAGCTTATTTTAAAGCAAACAAATGATAGCTTACTAAAGGCTGAAGAGGTTAATAACGAAGTAGCAGAGCAAATCAAACTACTTGAAGAAATAGAAGCCATGGTAAATAAAAATGCCGACATCTCTGTGCAAACGCAAAATACCATAACTCAAAACAGACAAACAACACAAGACTTAAAAGACATAGCAAGAAATTTACAGCAAGAAGTTAAGTTATTTAAACTATAAATTATCAACCATATACATATAGCTTGGCAAGGCTATATGTGCAAATGGTTCTATGATAGCACTTTGATATATATCATCATCTATAACGCTTTTTACCGTGCCTACCGGAACGCCTGAAAAAAATATATTATCAAGCCCGCTTGTATAAACCGTGTCTCCTGCTTTTATCTTTTGAGTTTTTGGGATAAATTTAAGCCTTACATCGCTTCCATTGCCCTGCAAAACGCCCGGAACCTTTTGCTCTCCTATATATACAGAAAAAACGCAGTCTTCATCTTGCTGCAACAAAGCCATAGGGCGGCCTTCCTTTAGTATAACTATGCCGGCTGTGTATCCTTTATATATCAAACCTCTGTTTTTGTTGCCACTAAAGCTGGTACTAGAAAGCCAAAGGCGGTTATAATCATTGATATTAACATAAGAAATAGCCCTAACTAAAGAAACCTGCGGGAAATACTGAGTGGAATTTTTGTCCTCTAAAAGCAAATTTAACTGATTTGCAAAGGTTGATACAAGGGCATTGCTTTCTTCTAGCTTTTGGTTTTGTTCCTTTAAAAGCCTTATTTGCTCTGCTTGGTTGAAATGCTCGCTTATGCTATTTCCTATGTAATCACTCACGCTATAGCCTGAATTTACGAGCATATCATTTATTTTAAGGAGATTATTTTTTATATTTTCCCCATAATGCAAAGATATAAAAACTAAAAAAGATAATATTAAAATTAAAAAAATTTTATTCTTCATTAGTTAGTTGTTTTAGCAAGGCAATCTCTTCTAAAATTTTACCCGTTCCTCTAGCAACGGCTAGCAAAGGTTCATCGGCTATATATACAGGAAGTCTCACGCTTTCTGATAGATACTTGTCAAGCCCTCTTATTAAGGCTCCGCCGCCGGTTAAAACTATGCCATTTTCTACTATATCAGAGGCCAAATCCGGTGGCATAGACTCAAGCACAACTTTTAGGGCGTCTACGATTTCTTTTAAATTTTCTCTCATAGCCTCTCTAACATCTTCGCTCGTAAGCTCAACCCTTGATAAAAGACCGCTTACTTGGTCTCTACCCTTGATTATCATGCTTAGTTCTTTGTTTAGCTGATAGGCTGAGCCTATGGAAATTTTGATTTCCTCCCCTGTTCTTTCGCCTATGACTAAGTTATATTTTTCTTTCACATAGTTTACTATACTCATATCAAGCTTATCACCAGCTGTTCTTATGGACTTTGAAATAACCAAACCGCCCAGCGAGGTAACGCCAATTTCTGTCGTTCCGCCACCTATATCAACAACCAAATTTCCCTTAGGTTCTTGTATGGCTAAATTTGCACCGATTGCTGCAGCCATAGGCTCTTCTATCAAAAAAACCTCCCTTGCTCCAGCACTTAAAGCACTTTCTCTAACAGCCTTTCTTTCAACTTGTGTAAGTCCGTAAGGTACTGATATAACTATCCTTGGTCTTAGGAAATTCTTGCGTCTGTGGGTTTTTTCTATGAAATACCTAATCATCTTTTCAGTCATATCAAAATCAGCTATAACCCCGTCTTTCATAGGCCTAATGGCTTCTATATTAGCAGGGGTTTTGCCCACCATTTCCTTAGCTTCCTTACCAACAGCTAGAATTTTAGCCTTGCCACCGTATCTTTCTCGCTCAACAGCTACAACAGATGGCTCATTTATGATTATACCCTTGTCCTTAACTAAAACCAAAGTATTTGCTGTTCCTAAATCTATACCCATATCGCTAGAGAAAAAACCTATTACTTGATCAAATATCATTATCCCACCCTTTTTGTTTTTATGAATAAAGGCTTGGCGCCGTCTTTTACCACATCTTTAGTTATGATTATATCATAATTTTTATACTCTGGCAGCTCAAACATCAAATCCACCATAAGTTCTTCTATGATACTCCTAAGCCCTCTAGCACCGGTTTTTCTCTCCAAAGAAAGCCTGGCTATCTCTCTTAGCGCATCATCTTCGAATTTTAAATTAACGCCGTCTATCGCAAAAAGCTTTTGATACTGCTTTATAATGGCGTTTTTTGGCTCTGTTAAAATTCTTATCATATCATCTTCATTAAGCTCATTTAAAGAGGCTATTACATGCAATCTGCCTATAAGCTCTGGTATAAGCCCAAAATGCACCAAGTCATCTGGCTCTATCTTTTCCATAACAGTTTGTTTTATTTTATCCTCATCCTCATCAAAGAAGCCTACAACCTTATCGCCCATCTTTCTTTTGATGATATTTTCTATACCGTCAAAGGCACCACCGCATACAAAAAGTATGTTTGAAGTGTCAATTTGTATAAAATCTTGGTTAGGGTGCTTTCTGCCGCCCTTTGGTGGCACATTTACTAAGGAGCCTTCTATTATTTTAAGCAAAGCTTGCTGCACTCCCTCGCCGCTAACATCTCTTGTTATGGAGCGGTTTTCGCTCATTCTTGCAATCTTGTCTATCTCGTCTATAAAAACTATTCCCATTTGTGCTTTTTCTATGCTGCCGTCTGCTGCTTGAAGCAATCTTGTTAGGATATTTTCCACATCCTCCCCAACATAACCGGCCTCAGTTAAGGAAGTAGCATCACAAATCGCTATAGGCACATCTAAAAATTTAGCCAAGGTTTGGGCTAAGAGAGTTTTGCCGCTGCCTGTTGGCCCAACTAATAAAATATTTGACTTAAACAACTCAGTATCATCGTCTTGTAATTCAGCCCTGAAAATTCTTTTATAATGATTATAAACACCAACGCTAAATATCTTTTTAGCCCTATCTTGACCTATGACATACTTATCTAGGTGTTCTTTTAGCTCTTTTGGAGTGATATTTTTAAATTCGATTTCCTCTTTATCGCTGTCTAATTCTAGCTCTTTTAAGGACTCGTTTCCAAAAAAAACTCTGTATGACGCTTCTATGCAAAAAACACAGATGAAAGATTCGTTATTAATCCCGCTACCTAAAAGTCTTCTTTGTGAGCTTTCAGCACCACCGCAAAAACTACACTTTTTTTTCATACTTCTTTCCTTTTGTAAATAGGAATTCCCCTCTTAGTCTCTAAGATAAAAGAACACATCTTTTTAACATTTTCACTTTGTGTATTTTGTAGCAATTCTTGTGCATTATCTTTCAAGGAGCCTTTTTTAAACAAAAATTTGTAAGCCTTGTTTATAATCTCGACCTCATCTTTATCAAATCTTCGCCTAATGCCTACTAAATTTAGACTTCTAATGCTAGCTCTATTGCCCTCTGCTAGACAAAAAGGCACTATGTCTTGAGAAAGAGCTGAAGCCCCTGCTATCATGGCACCCTCGCCTACTTTTACGAACTGATGTATAGGGGTAAGCCCGCCAACAACAGTGTAATCGCCAAGCTCTACATGGCCTGCTAAAGTAGCGTTATTTGCCAAGATGATGTTAGAGCCAAGCTTGCAATCATGCGCTATATGCACATAAGCCATTATAAAGGCATTGTCCCCTATCTTGGTATAACCATCGCCCTTCGCAGTGCCTGAATTTATAGTAACAAATTCCCTTATAGTCGCGTTAGAGCCTATTATCACTCCTGAGCTTATATCATCTTTATAAGATATATCCTGAGGTATGTCTCCAACTATAGCATAAGAAAAAACGCGACTGTTATCGCCTATTTGGGTATTAGATAAAATTCTAGCACCCTGTTTTATAATGCTATTGTCGCCTATCTTAACATTTTTACCTATGTATGCGTAGGCTTCAACCTCTACATTAGCTCCTAAAATCGCACCATCTTCAACAACTGCACTTGGGTGGATTTTAGCCATTACTTATCCATTATCATAGCTTTTAGTTCAGCTTCAGCAACCAAAGCATTATCTACAAAGGCTTTGCCTTGAAAAATCCACATATTGCCTCTGTTTTTAATCACTTGCATTTCATAATCAAGCCTATCGCCCGGACGCACAGGATTTCTAAATTTCGCCTTGTCTATACCTGTAAAATACACGACCTTTTCCTTAGGATTTACCTTATCTTCCATACTTTCAAAGGCTAAAACTCCGCCTGTTTGTGCCATACCCTCAAGTATCAAAACACCAGGATATATAGGGTGTCCCGGAAAATGCCCCATAAAAACTTGCTCGTTTATAGTGATATTTTTATATCCTCTTACTACTTCACCAATCTTTAGCTCAGTAATCTTATCTACTAGAAAAAATGGGTATCTGTGTGGTAGTATAGCTTGAATTTGCATAGCATCCATCATGATTTAACCTTTTGGAAATTGTAAAGCCTAAATTATACAATAAAGAATTTAATGTAGCACTTAAATTTTGGTAATTAATGAAAGTTTTTATTATTTTATTATATTATTTTTTAAAGGAGAAATTATGATTATTTGCTTTGTGGTTGATGTTTATAAAGATAGAAGCAACGGCACCTCAATGAGTGCTTTTAGAAGTGCTAAAATGCTCAGACAAAAAGGACATGAAGTAAGAATAGTAGCTGTTAAAGATAAGGAAAAACTAGAGTATGAAGAGGGTGAATTTGGCGAGAAATTGTATCTTTGCAAGGAAAATTACATACCCTTAGTTACTGAAATTTCACACAAACAACATATGCGTTTTGCAAAACCTGATATTAATCTCATGAAAAAGGCTTTTCAAGGTTGTGATATAGTGCATTTTTTTCTGCCCTTTGCACTTGAAATAGAGGGCATAAAGCTTTGCAAAGAGCTTAAAATTCCCTACACCACAGCCTTTCACCTGCAACCTCAACACATCAGCTATAATATGAATTTTAATTTTGACTTTTTCAACGACTATTTATACAGACGCTTTTACAGGCATTTTTATGCTTACGCTCACCACATACACTGCCCTTCAAAGCTTATGCAAGATGAGTTAAAACGCATAGGATATAAGGCTAAAACTTATGTTATTAGTAACGGTTTTGAACTAAGCGTGCAAAACTCACAAGCAAAAAAAGAGGAAAATGGCTTTTTTAACATAGTTTCTGTGGGCAGATTTTCAAAAGAAAAAAGACAAGATGTGCTTATCAAAGCCCTTGCTACAAATAAATACTCAAAGCAAATCAAACTCCACCTACACGGCCTAGGACCAAGACAGGACTATCTTAAAAATCTATGTTCCAAGCTTTTAGCAAACGAGTGTGAATTTGGCTTTTTAGAAAATTCTCTGCTTATGCAAAAGCTTGTATCTATGGACCTTTATGTGCATGCAGCTGAGGTAGAAAGCGAGGCTATATCGTGCTTAGAGGCCATTTCTTTAGGGCTTGTGCCTGTGATTGCTGATTCTAAAATTTCAGCTACTAATCAATTTGCCCTTGACGAACGAAGCCTGTTTAAAACAAATGACATCAAAGACTTGAATAAGAAAATAAAGTATTGGATAGAAAATCAAGATGAGCTTAAAAAAATGCAAACAGCGTACAAAAATTCGGTTGCAAAATACGAGCTATCTTTGTGCGTGGATAAGCTTTTGCAAATGTTTGATGAGGCTAGAAAAGATTTTAAAGATGATGAGAGCTTGTTTGCGAAAGTTAATAAGCTAGATTAATATTTTTTGTGTTAGAATTTAGCATTTAAGGAGGCTATTATGCAAGATTTTATAAAAACTCACATACAAACAAGTATAGATACTAAAACAAGTATTTTAAAAGATGAAAATTTACTAAAACAAATTCAAGAGGTGGCAAGCTTAGTCATAAATGCCTACAAAAATGGCAAAAAGACCCTTTTAGCAGGAAACGGCGGCTCAGCAGCTGACGCACAGCATATAGCGGCTGAATTTGTGTCAAGATTTTATTTTGACAGAGAGGGACTTCCATCAATAGCCCTAACAACAGACACTAGCATACTAACAGCCATAGGCAATGATTACGGCTACGAAAGGCTTTTTGCTAGGCAAATTCAGGCGCAAGCAAACAGCGGTGACATCTTTTTTGGACTTTCAACAAGTGGCAATAGCAAAAACATAGTAGAAGCCCTTAAAATGTGCAAAGAAAAAGGTGTCATAAGCGTGGGGCTAACAGGCTCAAATCAAGGTGCTATGGATGAACTTTGCGATGTCTGCATAAAAGTACCCTCAAAGATAACTCCCTTTATACAAGAATCTCACATCATGATAGGACATATCATCTGTGCAATCGTTGAGGAAGAGCTTTTTAAAAAGAAAAACTAATGCAAGCTATAATTTTAGCCGGAGGTTTTGACAAAAGTGAAAAAGCCATTTTAGCTCTCTTACAAGGCTTTTGCCAAGGACATGAGAGCTTAACCTAAAGTACTTTCGCATTCAACATAAATTTATTACTAAAAGCAAAATCAGCTTAAAACACCAAAGCACTATCACCTTTCACAGCAGCACCCCTTGCACGAAAGAACAAAAAATTCACAAATTTTTAAAATTTTGTAATTATTTTTACAAAATTTGGAACGGCTTTTGCTTTAGTTTGACAAGCAAAATTTTATAAAGGATTCACTATGATGAGATCGCTTTGGTCTGGTGTATCAGGTCTTAGAGTTCACCAGATAGGTATGGATGTGGAAGGTAACAACATCGCAAATGTTAATACCTACGGATTTAAATACTCTCGTGTAAATTACAACACTATGTTTTCTCAAACTATGGCAATAGCCACAACCCCATCAGGAACGCTTGGCGGACAAAATGCTATGCAAATTGGTCTTGGAGTTAGTGCAAATTCAACCATGCGTGTTCACTCTCAAGGCTCTATACAAACAACAAGCCGCTCTTATGATGTGGCAATTGATGGAAACGGATATTTTCTAGTATCAAATGACGGCGGTAACAACAAATACCTTACAAGAGATGGTTCATTTAATGTTGATGCGGCTGGAAATTTCGTTACAACAAATGGATATGTAGTTCAAGGCTGGAACAGAGACCCGGTTACCGGTAGGATAGACACTACCCAACCAGCTACAAATTTAAAATGGGACCCTGCTATGACAATCCCTGCTAATCCTAGCTCAGAAATTTGGCTAAACGCTAGCTTAAATAGTGGCGGAACTATTACCGAAAGCACCGCAAGGCCTATTTATAGCCTTGATTCTGTTCATGGCTTTAACACAAGAACAGGTATTGGCTCTGATGAAAACGATGCAGGAAACACACAGTTTTATACCACCTCATCAAACGCCACAGCCATAGCAGAAAAAGGCGTTGATATGGGTTCTGTTTTCACAGGAAGTGGAGACAATGTAGAATCTATAAATTTAAGAGATGGACAAGGCTTTTGGGTAAGCTTTGCTGATGCGACTTATTCAACAGGTGATACCTTTGGTGGTCAAGCTCCTGCTGTATTTGATCAAAATTTGCAACAAACTCAAGCTGGAGCGATTTACTGGGGACAGGTAGAGGGAAATCCTGTTACACTTGATATAACCATAAATGGTGTAAATATAAGAAATGACCAAATCACAAGCTTGCAACAAGCAGTTGAGTATATCAACACCTACACAAGTCCTACTGATACTAGAGCTGGAACAGGCGTTAGAGCGGTAGCAAAATCTGATGGCTCTGGGATAGACTTTATAAACACAAATGGCGAGGGTCAAACTGATAATATGAAAAATATCAGCCTAACAGTAAATCCAGCCAACTCAGCAGGTGAAAGGCATAGGATAACATGGGATGCTGCGGCTAATGGTTTTAACGCAGTTACTATAACATCACCAAATGCACAAGGCGGAACAAACAATTCAAACTGGATAGCAGGTAATGATAATGTAACCGGAAGAACTGTTCAAGTAATCACAGCCCACAAATACACTTATAGCTCAAATGCTCCTGCCATAGAGGATATGTATAATCCAGACTCAGGCATAGCTTGGAGTGGTCAGACAGTTGGTGCTGGACCTCAACTACAAGATCCAGCTGAAGAAGCTTATAGACTTGCTACAACTACCGGATCCTTGCTAAATAATCAAGCTAGAGTCTTTAGAACAACTGAGGATCTAAGAGAGCTTTTACAAAGAGACGCAAGATATGGCGTGGATTATGATGGAATTCCTGGCTTTAACGGCGTAGCTACTGGTCAAACAGGTGCTGATATAAATGAAAATGTAATAATAACTGTAAATGAAACTGGAAATTTCGTTATCTCAAACCCAGATGAGGCAAGCACTTTACCAACTGATCAAAACGCGGGTGCTATCAACAATGTAGCAGCTAAAAACCTTAATATACAAGTTACTAGCTTTAGAGATGATACAAATTTAATCAGCTCAAATGACAAGCTAGCAAATATCTTTCAAGGCTGGGAAGGCACACTAAACACAGGCACACAAAATAAGTCCTCATCTGATGTATACCTCTCATCTTTTGGAACATCTTTGCAAATTTTTGACTCACTAGGAACTCAGCATAATATCTATGTAGAGTGGACTAAGCACGCAACTACCATAGACGGTGGTAATGAATGGCAAATGATGATAAGAGTTGATGAACCAGCTACCATAAACACAACAGGAGCAGGACCAAATAATATCATCATAGGCTCTGTTCGCTTTGGAAACGACGGCTCTTTGATTTCATACGATCCTAGAAGTATAAATTTCAGCGGTAACAACGGCTCAGCACCAAATCAACAAGTAACTCTAAATTTAGGTGCAACAGGAGGCTTTAACGGGCTTGTGAGCAACAACCAAACCTCTGGAATTTCACAGCAACAAACAGACGGTTACAAGCCAGGAACCCTAAGACAAGGTATGGAAAATACTAGGATAGACCAACAAGGAAGAATTATAGGCTCTTTTGATAATGGAGTAAATCTGTATCTAGGACAAATAGCCTTGGGTAATGTTACAAACGACGCTGGACTTGAAGAAATAGGCTCAAATATGTATAGAATAAGCTCAAACAGCGGAACTCTAACCATAGGCACATCAGGAACAGGTGGTCGCGGAAACATGGCTACATCTTCGCTTGAAATGTCAAATGCAGACCTAAGCCTTTCTCTAACTAATCTTATAGTTATACAAAGAGGCTATCAAGCAAGCTCAAAGACCATAACCACAAGCGACCAGCTTTTAAACACGCTTATAAACTTAAAGCAATAAATTTAAGCCTTGCCCTTGTGGGCTTGGCTTTGTTTTAAATTTAGCTTTTTTGGGGCTTAGGTTTTAAATTTAAACTTTTTGGAGTTTAAATTTAAGGCTTTGCTTTTGCTCTGCCTTGCGTTTTATCTTACCTTACAAGTCTATTAAATAAATAAGATAAATTTGTATGTAAGATAGACTTGAAACCTTCAATCTATTGCTAACTCGCTCTTTTTAGAGTGAGTTGCAATTGTGTTTTTTTAGCTCTTGCATCCATTGATGCTCCTTTAATTAACCCTAACTTATCGGGTGCAAGGGCTAAAAATGCTTTTATGCTTATTTAAAAAATCATTTAACAATTCTAAAAAATATAAAATTCAAAAAATTTAAAAGCGAAAATGAAAGTTAAAAAGTGAATTCAAAAGGGATTGGGTCCTTGTATTTTTCCTATGGTTACTAAAAAGGAGCATCAAAATGATAACGATACAAGGACTAGAGGTATTCTAGCGAAATAAAGTAATCTCTGCAAAAATATAAAAAACAATTCTTATTTACTTTTATTAATAAAATATTAATACAATTTTCACAGCTTAACGCGATTAGCCCTTGCTTTTACTCCTTTTTTAAAATTTAATTTATACAGGGGCTAATTTCTCCTTATTTTTGTTTTCATTAAGCCTTTTTTTAAAGGCTTTTTTCAGATTTCAAACAAAATACTGCTGAATGCTTTGCTTATCCTCAAAGGCTAAGGCTTTAAACCTCTGTCCCTTAAACTCAAGTTCGTAATGCTTATCTTTTTGTGCTTTTGTATAAGTTAGTGCTATCTTTAGCGCAAGCTCTAAATCCTCTTTGCTAGCGTCTTTGCTAAGTAAGGAATAAGCTCCAACTAAGTCAAAAAGCTTGATTTCCTCGAAATTCTCATTTTTAAAACCTTGTAAAAGCTTGTTTTCAAGCTCATTGCGTCCTATTATCATCTTTGCCTTAAAAGGAAGTCTTAAATGCCGCCCGTATTTTAAAAGATCGCTATCGCTTACTTGCATGCTGTCGCTAAATTCCTTAAAATCCTTTATCTTTTTTGCAAAACTCTCAAGCGTTAGCAAACAGCCGCCACCCGGGCTTTCAAAGTCTTCAAGATTAAAAAGCTTGGCAAGTTCAAGTTGTCTTTTTCTTGATCTTCCGCTTATGCCCTCAAGCTTCTCTCTATCGACCCACCCAAGTCTTTCCGGCTTTGTAGGCTGTAAATTCTTAGCACACATAGGACGAAGGATTAAATCCTCCTCATCGCTTGCCAAGCTCTTAACCTTGGCCATGGCATCAGCTCTTTGGCTCATCGGTCTTTGCCCTAAAACCTCGCCTGTTATGATAAATGAGGCCTTTTCGCTCTCAAGCATAGATAAGGCTGTTTTAAACATAAAAGCGTGGCAGTCTATGCAGGGGTTATAATGCTTTCCATATCCAAATTTAGGGTTAAAAAGCACCTTTTGTAAATACTCATTCCTCACATCTATCATCTCAAAAGAAGCGCCAACCAAGGCCGCTCGTTTTGCCATAATATCCTTTTTATCAGACCTTGAGCCAAAACCTATGTTGATATTTAAAGCCTTAACCTCTATGCCCTGAGAAGTTATGAGCTTCATCGCTAGCATAGAGTCAAGTCCTCCGCTAAAAAGTGCTAATGCTTTCATCCTCATCCTTTAAAAATATCTTTTCATCGTAATTTTCTTGCTTAAGCTCTTTCATAAAATACTCCAAAGTCTTACAAAAACTATCCTCATCCAAGTTCTCATCATTCATAAATTTAAGGGCTTTGTGTAAAAAGCTAAAAAAGGCTTTTTGTGTTTTAAGGCTTTTTTTGATTTTGCTTAGCCTTTGATTGAGCATATTTATGGCTTGTTTTTTTTGAAAATCTTTAACCGTGCTTTGCTTTTGGCGATTTAAAAAAGCACAGTTAAGATTGCATAAAGCTTGTAAGAACTCGCTGCCGTCTTTTAAGCCGTCTAAATTTCTCATCTGAACTTCTCTAATGGCTGAATTTTCATAACCCGAACCGCTTAAAAGCTCTTTTATAGTATCTTTCATAATAAAAAAATTCTCATTGCTCACTTCTTTAAAAATGCTTTTATAATGCTCGTTGTTGTATAAAAATTGACAAATTTCAGCCTCTGCTAAGTCAAATTTTTTCTCAAAAACTTGCTTTGTTGGCTGGGAATTGCTTTGTTTTTTAGACATTTTGCTAAGCTTTATAAGCTCTAAAGGCTCATTTAAAAGCTTTGCAAGCAAGGGTTCGTAGTGTCTAGCTATCATAGGTTCTAACTCGAAGGTAAATTTTTTAACCTCCTCAAGTGCTTTTTGCTTTTGCAAGATATTGTTTAAATCAAATTTAGCTAGCAAAATTCTTATATAAAACTCCACAAAATCAAGCCCCCCATCAAGTGCTGCGTATAGTTCTTGCATTTGATTATTAAAGACAAGTTCGGCCACATCTTTACCACCCTTAAGCATGCAAGCCTTGCCCTCTATCTTGTGCAAAGATAAAAGATAAGAGGATTTAAAAGCCGCGTTAATGCCTGCCTTATCGCTATCAAGACACAAAATCACCTTGGCTTCTAGCTTTTTGATAAGCTTTATATGCTCTGTAGTGAGCGCGGTGCCTAAAATGGCTACAGCGTTTTTAAAGCCTGCTTTATGAAGCGCGATAACATCGATATAGCCTTCGCAGATGATTATCTCCTTTTTTTTGATAATCTCATCTTTTGCCAAATTTAGCGCGTAAAAAATTCTAGCCTTATCAAAGAGGGAATTTTGGCTTGAATTTAAATACTTAGCCCTGTTAGAATCATCAATAATCCTGCCCCCAAAGCCTACTAACAAACCTTTCATATCATAGATTGGAAAAGTTATGCGTTTGCTAAAGGCTGCGTAATAGCTTTTATTATCGTCCCTTAGCTTTAAAGCTCCTACTAAAAAGGCGTCTTTTGAATTTACTCCTGCTTTTTTAAGCACCTCTAGGCTTTGCTCTGAGCTTGGTGCATAACCTAACTCAAATTTTCTTATATCCTCATCATTCAAACCTCTTTCGTAAAGGTAGGAAATAGCCTCCTTATGCTTTGCTAAAGAGCTTTTGTAAAAGGAATTTAAAAGAGGTAGAATTTCTCTTGAAGCCTTAAAAGAATCTTTTTTGTCGCTATATCTAAGTGAGAAATTGCTAAGCTGTGCCACCTTTTCAACCGCAGCACTAAAGTCTAATCTTTCGTAATCTTGCACAAATTTAAACACGTCCCCGCCACTTTGACAAGCAAAGCAGTGATAAAAGCCTTTTATGGAATTTACGCTCATTGAAGGGTTTTTATCATCGTGAAAGGGGCAGACGCAAACATAGTTAGAACCGCTTTTTTTTAGCTCGACATAGTGCGATATGATATCTACTATATCAACCCTTTGTTTGAGCTCCTCTATGCTTGATTTTTCTATCATTATTAAAAAAATTCCTCTATAAGAGTGGTAATTTCTTTATAATCCTTGCTTTGATTTATACTTGTTCTAAAGGCTGAGGCGTTTAGCTCGTTCTTAGAATACTCATGCAAGTGCTTTTTAAAAACAAAAAGTGCGTGAGTGTCGTAATGTTTTATGAGTTCATCAAAATGATACAAGATAAGCTCTTTTTTCATTTGCTTGCTTATGGGCTTTTTATGCTTTATCTCGTAAAAAATCCAAGGCTTTCCAATGCTTGCTCTGCCTATCATCAAAGCGTCTGCTTTGGTATACTCAAAGACATAGGCCGCGTTATTTTCGTCTATATCACCATTTGCAACAAGCGGAATTTTAAGCGCCTCTTTTGCCTTTTTTATGCAGCTATAATCTGCGTTTCCGCTATACATTTGCTTTGCCGTTCTTGCATGAATGCTGATGAAATCAGCCCCGCTTTCCTCGCAAGCCTTAGCTATCTCACAAACATTTTCTACATCAAAGCCAAGTCTTATTTTAACGCTAGTTAGCGGCTTTTTGCTATAAGTTTTTATAAGAGAAACACAAGCTTTTAGCTTGTCTAAATCTCTTAGCAAAGACGAGCCTGAGTGCTGTTTTATCACCTTTTTAACGGGACAACCGCAGTTAAAGTCTATGCCGTCTATAAAATCAAGCTCATTTAAAAGCAATACAGCCTTTTTTAAAACCTCCTCATCAGAGCCCGCAATCTGCACGATGTAAGGTCTTTCAAGCTCATCTTTTTCAAGCATTTTTAGGGTTTTTTTGTTCTCAAAAACAAGGGCGTTTGAACTTATCATCTCACTAACAGTAACATCAACGCCGTATTTTTTAACAATCTTTCTAAAAACAGGGTCTGAAAAACCTGCCATAGGTGCCAAAAATAAAGGCTTTTGTGCAAATTCTATCATTGAATTAGCTTATGAGTATCTATCTTTATGGAATTTTCTCTGGCTAATAAAACAAGCCTAAAGTCATTAAATTCTTTACTATCTTTAATGGCAAGTCTTAGCTCATCAAACAAAGCAAAATCGGCTAATAAAAAGTAGTACGCCCTTTTTGCCTCGCTGTTTAAATCACTAATATTTTTAAACAAAGCTATGAGTTGCTCTGGTGCGAAGCTTTTAACACAAGATTTTGCCACGCATAAATACTCACTTTCATCAAAAACAAAGCTTTTTAATGAATTCTCAAGATAAAGTATGTCAATTTGCAAGCTAGAATCTTGAATTCTTTTAAGCAACTTCATAAAATCCTCTTTGCTTTGTGCTATCTTTAAGGATTTAATATGCTCTAAACTTCCATTTTTAAGTACTTGTTCAAGGGCTATTTTATCAAGCTCATCTTCTAATTCTTTTTTGTATTTTATCCTGCCGTATGCGTAAGTTTCATCACTTAAAATGTGGTTTTTTTCATTTAAGATATAAATGGCATTATCTATGTCTAGTTTAAATTTTTTAAGATTTACGATTTTATCTTGCTTTAAATCAAGTATCAAATCAACTACTTCGTTGTAGTGGTTTAAATTTGGAATTTTTTCTAGCTTTTTCATAGCCAGACACAACTCACCAGCTCTTTTGAATTCGCTTGTTTTAAATGGAGATTTTGGATTTTTCTCAAGCAAAACATCGCTTATGAAAAATTCAAACTTAGCAGCATCGTTAAAGAAATTTTTGTATTTGATATATCTTAAAAAGCCATAAAATGACATATGCAACAGTGCAAGAATAAATATAATAAGGCTTGGCAGTAAAATCCAAACTGTCACAGACAGGGTATAAGAAAAACCAAAAAGCTCTACGGTGTAAGGGTTTGGATTTATATGAAAAACAAAGGCACCTAAGATAACAAAGTATAAAATTCCCAAAAATAAAAATAATTTAATCCTCATAACAATCCTTTACTTGTGATATGGGTGCTTTTTGATAATACAAAAGGCACGGTAAATCTGCTCTAGCAAAAGCACTTTTGCAATGCTATGTGCTAATGTAAGCTTGCTTAAAGACAGCGCAAAATCGCAACTTTTTATAAAATTCTCACTAAAACCATAAGCCCCGGCTATGAAAAAACTTACTTCGTTTTTGCTTTCTAAGAGCTTAGCAAATTCAAAGCTATCTAGCTCTTTTGCTTTTTCATCTAAAGCTATACAAAAGCCTTTTTTAAGCGGCTTAAAGCATTCTTCATAGCTTTTTTTAGCCTCTTGCTTTGATGTTTTTTGTGCTTTGGCTATCTTGTCATTAAAAAAAACTGTATCCTTAATCTTGCTGTGTATGCTAATTAGCTTTAAATATCTTTGTTCTTGTTCCTTAAAATCGCTACTTTTTTGGATACAGTTTATATAAATTTGCAAACAAAATCCTAAGTTAAAAGCTTTAGAAAATCACTTATGTACTGCTTTTGAGCACTTCTTTCAACTATGGAATCAATTAAGCCATGTTCTAGCAAAAATTCAGCTGTTTGAAAGCCCTCTGGCAGGTCAGCTCCTATGGTTTGCTTAATAACCCTAGCCCCTGCAAAACCTATTAACGCACCCGGTTCAGCCACGATAATATCACCTAAAAAGGCAAAAGAGGCTGACACGCCGCCTAAGGTAGGGTGGGTTAAAACACTGATATATGGTAGCTTATCCTCAGCTAAAAGCTTTAAGGCTGCACTAGTTTTACTCATTTGCATTAAAGAAAAGGTGCTTTCTTGCATTCTGGCTCCGCCTGAGGCTGAAACTATGACAAGAGGCGTCTTAGCTGACCTTGCTCTTTGCACGGCGCGAACTATCTTTTCTCCTTCAACAGAAGCCAAAGAACCGCCCATAAAAGAAAAATCAAAAACCACAAGTTGGGTTTTTATGCCATTTATAAGACACTCGCCGCTTATAGCAGAACTCTTTGAACCTGTGCTCTCTAATGCATCGCTAAGTCTTTTTTTGTAAGATTTGCTGTCTACAAATTTAAGCGGGTCAACTGCTTGTAAATCCTCATCATGCTCTACAAAACTTCCCTCATCACTTAGCATAGCTATACGCTCTTTTGGGGAAATTTTCATGTGAAAGCCGCACTTAGTACATACATTTAAATTTGCTTGTATGTCCTTATCATACATTAAGGCAAAGCAATTTTCGCATTTTATCCAGTGATTTGGAGCGTCCGTTGGGCTTGATTGTTTTCGTCTTATACCTGAAAAAATATCTAAAAAATTCATATCCTCAACCTAAAAAATAAATGAACTATTTTACTGAAATTTAAAAAATCTTAGCTTAAAGCTAAAATCTAGTTCCAACAGTAAATTCAAACGTGCTCGTATCATCGCCTTCTTGTGGGTTTAGAGGCTTAGCAAACACAAGTTGCAAAGGACCAAAAGGAGTAATCCACTCTATAGATAAACCTGTGCTATATCTGTGCTTACTCTTATGCACATCTAAAACCTCTCTACCTATAGCACCGTAATCAAAAAACAAAGCCCCTCTTAGCTTAATCCTATCTATAAGTGGAAAGGAAAGTTCGGCTGAATTTGTAAATGCTATGGTTCCGCCCTCTTCAAAACCATATCTGTTTTTAGGACTAACGGTTCTGCTTTCAAAACCTCTTATCGAGCCTATACCACCTAGGAAAAATTTTTGATTTATAGGTAAATTTCCCATATCCCAAGTTTTGTAAAAATTTGCCTTGTATCTGTAAATAAGGTCAAGTCCTATAAAATCTTGCAAGCCTTGATAAAAGCTAAAGGAAGTACTTGAGGTAACAAAACGTTGTGTTCCGCCAACACCAGCTACTTCTAGGCTGGTTGAAGCTATGATACCCTTGCGTGGCAGATAGTAATCATCTGTGTTGTTAAAGGATACATACGGAGTTATAGAGCTTTTAATGCTCTTTCCAACCTCATAACCCGTTAAAATAAGCTCTGGGCTTAGATGATAAATATCACTATGCTCTAGATTATAAGTAAGACCTGCTGAAAAATATCTAGCAAAGCGTCTGCCAACTGTTATATCAAAACCGTAGTTTCTATCGCTGTAATTATCCCAAGTGTATTCATTAGCGTAAAGACTGCCGCTTAAGCTATACTCACTATCTCTAATGCGAGGATTTGTAAGGCCTATACGACCTGTAAGATACTCATAGCTTCTATCAACGCTTACTATGCTTTTCATACCTGAACCAAAGATATTGCTATCAGAATAAGAAGCATTAAGCAAAACCCCATCAGATGAACTGTATCCAACGCCGCCGCTAATTGAACCTGTGCTTGCTTCTGTAACCTCGACTACCAAATCAATTTGCGATGAATTTACCCTCTCTTCTCTTATATTTACATCATCAAAATATGAGGTTCTTCTTAGGGCATTTCTTGATTCTGTCAAGTCGTCTTTATGATATAAATTTCCCTCTGTTATATAAAGCTCGCGTCTTACTACCCTGTCTATGGTTCTATTATTGCCCTTGATTGTGACATTTCTAATATAAACCTTATCATTTGGAATTACTCTAAAGATAATATCGGCTTCTTGAGTGAGTTCGTTTTTTTGTATATCCGGAAAAATTTGTGCAAAGGCATAGCCTAAATTTCCAACATCTGTTTGTATGGTATTCATATCATTTCTTATGTTGTCTATATTAGCTATATCGCCTACGCTAGAGCTAAGCTCTTCTGCTTTTTCGCGGTTTTGCTCGGGAGTGTAAAGTGGATTTTCTATACTTATACTTGAAATTTTATAAATTTGACCCTCTTTTATGAAATACGACAAATCAGCCTTGTAGGTGTTTGAATTTACCCTAAGTGCCGGGGGCGATACTTGCACATCCAAATAACCGCGTTTCATGTACTCATCAGCCACCCTTGCGCTATCATTTGGTAGTTCAAAGATATTAAGTTTTCCGTCGTTTCTGCCCCACATCCAACCCATAAATTCGCGTTTTTTATTACTTAAACTTGGTTCAAAATCAGAATACGAAAGCTTGGTGGTGCCTGATAAAAACACATTTTCTATGATGATATTTTCCCCGCGATTTACTATGTAATTTACTTGCAAACCGCTAGAATTGCTTAGCTTCTCGCTACTAAATTCAACCACAGTGTCAAAATATCCCCTAGCCTCATAATAAAGCTTTATTCTATTAGCGGCTTCTTTTAAGACATATTCATCATACAAAGCACCCTTTTTTATACCCAAAATAGTATCTATTTGCTTCCTATCGTTTGATGAAACGCCTGTTATATCGATACGCGCTATACTTGGCTTTTGCGTAAGGTGAAAGATGATATCTCCTAAATTTTCCTCAACAACTATATCGCTGAAGTAATTTTGCTCGTAAAGCTTAAATATTGCATTATTAATCTTTTCTTCATTTATTTCCTCACCTATTTTTAATCCACTAATAGCCAAGGCACTTTCACTTGAAAGCTGAGTAAGTCCTACAAATGTCACGCTCCTTATACTTGCTGCAAAGCACAAAGAGGATAAAAAACACACAATTATTATCTTTTTCATATTTTTCCAAAAAATTTTATTGCAAAATCTGTATAATAACCGAGATTTTTTAACTCAAGGTTATGTAAAGGCAAATAAATGAAAATCGCTATCATAGGACTTGGACTAATAGGCGGCTCTTTGGGGCTGTGTCTTAAGGAAAATAAATTAGTAAGCACCGTATATGGATACGACCTTAATAAAGAGCATGAAAAACAAGCTCTAGAACTTGGCCTAATACACGAGCTAATATCCTTTAAAGAGCTTAGCAAATGCGATGTGATTTTTATAGCAATCCCCGTAAATGCGATAATTACCGTTTTACAAAAGCTAGAAAAAATTCCAAAAAACACTACAATAATCGAACTTGGAAGCACAAAAGAACAAATCATAAAAAGCATTCCTAAAAATTTAAAATCACAGCTTATTTTAGCTCACCCTATGTGTGGCACTGAAAATAGTGGTCCAAAAGCGGCCTTTAAAGAATTATACAAAGACGGTGTTTGCGTGATTTGCGACAGCCAAAGGGCTCTTGTATCGCACAGACAAAGGGCTATTGAAATTTTATCTCACATTGGCATGAGGATAGTTTTTATGAATAGCAAAGCTCACGACCACCACACAGCCATCATTTCGCACCTACCACACGCCATAAGCTTTGCTTTGGCAAATTTCGTCATGAAAGAGGAGAATAAAAAAAATATAGTTCATCTAGCAGGAGGCTCTTTTAGAGGCATGAGTCGTATAGCAAAATCCTCGCCTGATATGTGGACTAGCATTTTTGAGCAAAATAAAGAAAATTTATTAAACAGCATAGAACTTTTCGAACAAGAACTAAGCTACTGCAAGCAAATGATAGAAAAAAACGACCTAAAAGCCTTAGGAAAGTGGATGAAAAAGGCAAATTCGCTAAGAGATATTTTGTAAACAAAACTTAATATTTACTAAATTTTAGATAAAATTTGGCCGTTTAATTTTAAGGAAGACATGATGGCTAGAAAGAAAAAAAGTGGCAAAATAATAGGAATTTTAGTATTTGTTTTAATAGCTCTAGCTCTTTATATGTCAAAAGAGCTTGAAGTCTTTGAAAAAGAAGCACCGCAAATACTTATAGCTGACACCGTGTATGTAAATTCAAAACAAAATTTAGAACTTTCATTAACAGATTCCTTATCAGGTATAAGCAAGATAAAATTATCAGTTCAAAAGGACGCAAATTCAAGCTTTGAGCTTTTAAGCGAGCAAAAAATCGCTCTGCAAAAAGAATTAAATTTACAAATTTCACTACCCAAAGAAAGCTTTGCAAATAGCAAGCAAATTTTACTTAGGATAGAGGCTAAGGATAATTCTTTATGGAATTTCTTTAGAGGAAATGAGACTGTAAAGGATGTTTTAGTCATAAATGATAACAAAAGACCTTTGATAAACATCATATCTCATTCGCCGTCGATAGAACAAGGCGGTGCGGCACTTGTGATTTTTAGAGCTAGAGATGAGAATTTAGACGAAGTGTATATAGAGGATAATGAAGGCAATAAATTCATAAGCAAGCAGTATCTAAAAGATGGATATTATGGTGCTTTAATAGCTTGGGATTCTAGAAAAAGCGACTTTGTAGCCTATGTTGTAGCTAAAGATAAGGCACAAAACATAAGCAAAGAAAGGGTAAGGTTTGCATACAGAACTAGACAGTATAAAACCTCCAACATAGAACTTAGCGATAGATTTTTAGACGGCAAAATTCAAACACTTACAAATCAATACGCTGAAAACAACGACTTTACAAGGACAGAGAAATTTAAATTTATCAACGAAGAATTAAGAAATGGGAATGAAAAACTAATCCATGACATAACAACAAAAATTCCTGAAGAAACTTTACAAAATTTTAGAATTTCACCATTTTTGCCACTTAAAAACTCAGCCAAGGTAGCTGATTTTTCAGACCATAGATTTTACACTTACAAAGGCGAGGCAGTCTCAAATTCGCACCACCTAGGACTTGACTTAGCAAGTGTGGCACAAGCTCCTATAGTAAGCTCTAATGACGGGGTAGTTGTTTTTGCGGATGAGAATGGAATTTATGGCTTAAATGTAATTATTTATCACGGCTTTGGACTTTATAGCTTGTACGGTCACTGCACAAGTTCTTTTGTTGCAAAGGATGATAAGGTTTTAAAGGGCGATAGTATCGCTACAACCGGAGTTAGCGGGCTTGCTTTGGGAGACCATTTGCACTTTGGAATTTTGGTTCAAGGCGTTGAGACAAGGCCTGAGCAGTGGCAGGATAGAAATTGGCTACAAATACACATACATCAGGTCTTAGATAATGCCAAAACACATATATTGGGCAGATAAGGAATAAAAAATGAAACAATTAAGCATAGCAAAACCTGTTAGAGGCGTTGGCATAGGTTTGCATAAGGGCGAGCCTATAGAAATTTTATTAGAGCCACTAGAAGCAAATAGCGGGATAGTATTTTTTAGAAGCGATTTAAATTTAAGCTACAAGGCACAAGCAAATAATGTCATTGACACAAAAATGGCTACTGTGATTGGAGATGATAAGGGCTTTGTATCTACGATAGAACACTTAATGAGTGCTATAAATGCTTACGGTATAGATAATATACGCATAGTTTTAAATGCAAACGAAGCTCCTATAATGGACGGAAGCAGTATAAGCTTTTGCATGATGCTTGATGAAGCCGGCATAAAGGAACTTGACGCGCCAAAGCAAATCATGGTCATTAAAAAGGCTGTGGAAGTAAGGGATGGCGACAGGTTTGTAAGATTGCTTCCAACTAAAATACCTAGGATAAATTACACCATAAAATTTGATAATCCTATCATAGGGGAGCAAAATTATAATTTTGAATTTAGTAAGAAAAATTATATAGAGCAAATAGCCAGGGCTAGAACCTTTGGTTTTTTAAAGGACGCAAACGCTTTAAGAGCCATGAATTTAGGGCTTGGTGCTAGCTTAGAAAATGCCATAATTTTAGATGATAACAAAATTTTAAACCCAGAAGGCTTGCGTTTTAAGGATGAGTTCGTAAGGCATAAAATTTTAGACGCTATAGGAGATCTAACCTTGCTAGGATACAGAGTTTTTGGGGATTATATATCTTATGCTGGAAGCCACCACTTAAATCACCTGCTTACAAAAGAAGTCTTAAAAGATAGCAGTGCTTATGAAATAGTAAGTGTAGAAAAAGGATATGAAGAAGCTTATGAAGGAGTTTTCGCATAAAAGAAATTACCTTGCTATTAAACGGCATTTCCAAGCCACTGATGATAGGGCTTTATGATAATGATGTCTTACTTAAGCAAATAAAAAACGAGGACAAGCTTAGCGAGGCCTTGCCTGTAATGCTTGATGAGATATTAAAGCAGTATAAATTATCTAGGCTTGTGTATGCTAATGGGCCAGGTTCTTATATGGGCATAAAGATAAGCTATTTAAGCCTTAAAACCTTAAGCATAGTTTTTGATATACCGCTTTTTGCCATAAGTGCCTTTGAGCTAAATGAAAACGCTCCGATTAAAGCAAACAAGGACTTGTCTTTTGTTATGGAAAATGGTAAAATTTCGCTTCAAAAGCTTCCTTGCGGTGAATTTTTCTTGCCTGCTGATTTAAAGGCTTTAAATCTTAAGGAAGACAATCTACCTTTTTATTTTTTAGATGCTGTTTAGGAACAATGATGACGATTTTAACTCCTGCTACAAGTGCAAATTTAGGGCCTGGCTTTGACTGTTTGGGACTTAGCCTTGAATTTTTTAACAAAAGCACCATAAAAAGAAGTAAGATTACAAGCATAAGTATAAGCGGCGAAGGTGCGAAAAATATCTTTATCAAAAAAAACAATCTTTTTGTTAAAATTTTTTACGAATACTACGAGAAATTAAACGGCAAAAAGGACAATTTTAGCTTCAAATTTGAAAACAGTATCCCTATGTCAAGGGGGCTTGGCAGCTCATCAGCTGTAATTGTCTCAGCTATTGCTAGTGCGTATCATATAAGCAACTATTCTATAGATAGAACAAGCATACTAAATGAGGCTTTAAAATATGAAGCCCATCCTGATAACATCGCACCTGCAACGCTTGGAGGCTTTGTTTGCTCCATAGTAGAGGATAAAAAAGTTTTTAGCATAAAAAAAGAGATAGACAAAGATTTACAAGCTGTGGTTGTGATACCCTCGCTAACGATTAACACAGAAAAAAACAGAAGCACATTAGCTAAAAGAGTGAGCCTAGAGGACGCTACTTTTAACCTAGCTCACTCATCCTTTTTAACCGCTTGTTTTTTAGAAAAAAAATACGATTTGCTAAAACTTGCAAGCAAGGATATGCTACATCAAACAAGGAGAATGAAAAATTATGAAATTCTTTTTGAGGTGCAAAAAACCGCACTTGAAAATAAAGCTATCCTAAGCACCCTATCAGGCTCTGGCTCGACCTTTTTTAACATAGCGTATAAAGATGAGGCTAAGTATTTATACAACAAGCTTAAAGACAAATTTAAACATTTTGAAGTTAAAATATTAGAATTTGACAACAAGGGCTTTGAAATTTTGCAAAATAAATAGGGAAAAAGATATAATTTTGAAAAACAGTTACCCGATTAGAATGTGTATAATTTGCAAAACTCGTTTTAAACAAGAAAATTTATTTAGATTTTGGCTAAAAAATAAAAAGCCTGTATTAAATTTAAAGTATGGGAGAAGCTCTTATATTTGTTCTAACTGTTTAAATGAGGATAAAAAAAACACAAAAAAAGCATTTCTTAAATATGGATTAATCCAAGAAGAATTGAAGGAGATTTTTTTAGATGGCGAAAGTAAGAATTCACGAAATTGCTAAAGAAAGCGGTTTTGAAAGCAAGGAAATTTTAGCCAAGGCACTTGAGCTAGGTATAAATGTCAAAACGGCCTCATCCTCGGTTGATGAAGATGTTGCAGCGGCTATATATGAATATTTGCAGACAAATATAATACCGCAAGGCTTTGCTAAAAAAGAGGAAAAGAAAGAAGTAGAGAAAAAACAAAGCAAGCAAAAGGTAGAAAACAAAGCCAAAAAAGAAGAAAAGCAAGTACAAGAAGAACCTAAAAAAGAACAAGAAGTAGAACAAGTCCAAGCACCACAACAAGCGACGCAAACTGTCAGCAACACCTTAAGACGCGGCCTTGTGATAGTAAAAAAGAAAAAAGATACCGTGGTGAAAAACGAAGAGGTTGTTTCAAACAAAACAACAAAAAACATAGATTTAAAAGATATGTTTTCAAACGCCCAAGATGACAGCTTTAAAAAGGTTAAAAAGAAAGACAAAAAGCCAAATACTCCCCAAAGCAAAAAAGAAAATGCACAAAAAATGGACTTGCTGTCCAATCAAAATTTCGCAGAAATCAGCCTAGAGGATGAAGATGTAGTTGTGCTGCCTGAATTTAGCACAAAAACAGAGCAAGCGCCTCAAGTTCTAACCCAAAAACAACCAAGCCTACTAAGACAGTCTTTTAGTAAATTCACAGAAACATCCATACAAAGAAGAGCCAGAAAAAAACCACCTAAAAAGCCTGAAAAAAAGGAAAATGCCGAGATTAAAAGCGTAGAAATTCCAAAAGAAATTCGCGTTTATGAATTTGCAGATAAGCTCAATAAAAATGTAAGCGAAATCATATCAAAACTATTTATGCTTGGCATGATGACTACTAAAAATGATTTTTTAGATGAGGATGCCATTGAAATTTTAGCCTCAGAATTTGGAATAGAGGTAAATATCATAGACGAAGCAGATGAGTTTGATTATCTTAAAAATTACGACGCAAAAGAGGATAATGAAGAGGATTTAAGCCCTAGAGCACCTGTTATAACTATAATGGGACATGTTGATCATGGAAAAACCTCTTTACTTGATTATATAAGAAATTCACGCGTTGTAAATGCTGAGGCAGGAGGCATAACTCAGCATGTTGGCGCTTATATGGTGGAAAAAAACAAAAGAAAGATAACCTTCATAGACACCCCAGGCCATGAGGCTTTTACGGCTATGAGGGCAAGGGGTGCTGGTATCACTGATATTGTTATCATAGTGGTTGCAGCAGATGATGGAGTAAAACCTCAAACAAAAGAAGCCATTAATCACGCAAAGGCTGCAAATGTACCTATCATCATAGCTATAAACAAGATAGACAAAGAAGGTGCTAATGTAGATATGGTAAAAACCCAACTATCAGAGCTTGATATAGTGCCAACAGAATGGGGCGGCTCTTATGAATTTGTGCAAGTATCTGCTAAAAAGGGCACCGGGGTTGATGATTTGCTAGAACTTGTTTTGCTGCAAGCTGATATATTAGAACTTAAGGCAAATTCTAAGGCTAAAGCTAAGGCTAGCATCATAGAAAGCTCTTTACAAAAGGGCAGAGGCCCGGTAGCCACAGTAATAGTGCAAAATGGAACCTTAAAGATTGGAAACACCGTTGTAGCAGGCGTTGCGTATGGTAAAGTAAGAGCCTTAAACGATGATAGAGGCAATGCCTTAAAAGAAATTAAACCCGGAGAATGTGGCGTTATAGTAGGCCTTAGCGAGATAGCTCAAGCAGGAGAAACCCTAATAGCCGTTCAAAGCGACAAGGAAGCTAGAGAATACGCCGCTAAAAGATATGAGTATAACCGCCAAAAAGAGCTTAGTAAATCAACTAAGGTAAGCATTGATGAACTTAGCACAAAGATAAAAGAGGGGAATTTAAAATCCCTGCCTGTGATATTAAAAGCTGATGTGCAGGGCTCTTTAGAGGCCATTAAAAGTAGTTTAGAAAAGCTTGTAAATGATGAAATAAAAGTAAATATCATACACAGCGGTATAGGCGGAATTTCACAAAGTGATATAGAGCTTGCAAGTGCTAGCGAAAATTCCGTGGTCTTAGGCTTTAATGTGCGTCCAACAGGGGAGATAAAGGAAAAGGCCAAAGATAAGGGCATTGAGATAAAAACTTACAATGTTATTTATAATTTAATAGACGATGTAAAGGCACTTTTAAGCGGCATGATGAGCCCTATTATAAGCGAAGAGCAGCTAGGTCAAGCAGAGATTAGACAAGTGATTTCCGTGCCAAAAATAGGACTTATAGCCGGTTGCATGGTAAGCGAGGGCGTTATAAACAGAGGCGCTAAGATAAGGCTTATCAGAGATGGGGTTGTGCTTTTTGAAGGAAGCGTTAGTTCTTTAAAGAGATTTAAAGATGATGTGAAAGAGGTCGCAAAGGGCTTTGAATGCGGCGTTGGTATTGAGGGCTGCACTGATATGAAGGTAGGAGATTACATAGAAAGCTACAAAGAAATTTCGCAAATGGCTAGTATATGAAAGACATCAAAACCTTAAGAACCCAAAGCCTTTTAAAAGAGCTTATACCCAATGCTTTGGCTTCTTTAGATGATGAGAATTTAAAAAATCTTTGCGTTGTGGATGTAGAGTGCAAAAAGGGCAGATACGATGCCTTTGTCTTTCTTGATAAAATGCATTTTAATGAGGCTGAGCAAGAGCAAATTTTAAACAAATTAAAAAAGGCTTCAAAACTCGTGCAAAACTACTGCATGACAGAGCAAGGCTGGTTTAAAGCACCAAATTTGCACTTTAAATTTGATGATAGATTAGAGTATCAAAATCGCATGGATGAACTTTTTGAAAAGATAAGGAAAGAAAGAGATGGATATTAAGGCACTGTGCGAGGAAGCTGGACTAGAATTTTACGATGATGAGCTAGTAAGCGAAAATGGCAGGAAAATTTACAGAGTATATATCATGAAAGACGGTGGGGTTAGCTTGCAAGACTGCGCAAATTTCAGCGAACTTTTATCACCCATACTTGATGTTGAACCACCAACTGACGGAGAATACAGCCTAGAAGTCTCATCTGTTGGGCTTGAAAGAACGCTTAAAAAGATAGAGCATTTTCAAAAAAGCATAGGCGAGCTTGTAAAAATCAGCACAAAAGCAAAGGAAAGCATAGAGGCTAAGCTTTTGGCTGTGGATGGCGATTTGATAAGCCTTGAGACGCAAGAGGGTGTTTTAAAGCTAGAATTTAGCGAGATAAAAAAAGCAAGAACCTTTATCCTTTGGGATAAATAATTATTTAAAATTAAGCACTCATCATAATCTACAAAGATAAATTTCCAACTTGATTTTTTTTGTTTTATAATTTTTAAACTTTTATCAAAGGAGATTTAGTTTAAAAAATTCATATCTTTAAGTCTTATTGTCCTGATGTTTTCATCTTGTGCTAGTATTTTTAGTGGAAGCGAGCAAGAGGTAAATTTAAGTGCTGCAAACGGCGATAATGTTGTGGTTAGAATAGGCGATGCAAAACATACGCTTCCAGCTAGAGTAAAGCTAAAAAGACGTGGAGAAAACATACAAATTTTAGAAAGCGACAACCCCGCCTATCAAAGCTCAAATGTAAATTCAGCCTCACTAGATGTTATGGGGGTCAATCCTATTTATTGGACTAATTTAATTGGCTTTGTATTCTTTTTAGTTCCCGGTTTTGTAGGAACATTAGTAGATGTTTCAACAGGCGCAGCTTATCAGTATAGCAACGAACATTTAGTAGTCCCCGTATATAAAAAATAGCCCTTTTGCTTAAAAACCTTCAAAAAGTTTTTAAGCATTATGAAAATATAATTTACTCAATTTTTTAAATTTAAAGCAATAAAATTTATAAGCTCTAAAAGCAAAAATGCTTTTGGAATGCTTAACTTATCTCATCAATGGCACTTAAAGCATTTAGGCTTCTTGGATAGCCAATGTATGGAATTAGTGCAGTTACTACAGCTATGAGTTTTGCCCTGTCATTACCCATATTGAGATTGCCCTGTATGTGCGCCTTTACTTGAGGTTCTGCTCCGCCCATAGAGATAAGATACACAAAGGTGATAAGCTCTCTAAATTTAAGCTCGAGCCCACCTCTTGTGTAATAATCCCCAAAGCAATTGCTACTTAAAAACTCTATTATATGTTTTTTCTCATTAGCTGCTTTATCACTAGCACTTCTCATACCCTCGCCAAAAATCTCAACTTGAGCTTGCAAACCCTTTTCGTATCTGTTTTCTTTAGTAGTCCTGCCTTGCTTTGCTAGAGGAAGCTTTATGCCTCTTTGCTTAAATACCTTGTTTGTAAGGCTTAGTATATCAGCAACCTTGCCCATACCCACATAAGGCGTGGCTTGATAAATCACTTCTTTTATGGCGATAGGGCTTACTTTCACATTTAATGCGGCTTTTAGCATAGTTTCAAACTCCTCTTTAGCAGGGATGGCTACAAGAGCAGCTAGGATTAGCAAAAGCCTTTCTTTTTCCTCTAGCTGTGAATGCGCAAAAACCTCATCAAAGGCGAAATTTGCATAGTTTGTAAAAAATTCCAAATCCTCTTGAGCTAGCTTACTTGTGCCAAAAAATTTTTCTAAATTTGCCTTTGCTTGTGGTGTCAATGTGCTCATATTTTCTCCTTTTGATGAAGTATTTACAGCTTTTAAATTTGAGGCAAAAAGGCTGGTGCCAAAGCCGCCAAACGCCACAGCAGCAGCCACTGCTTTAGCTGAAGTCTTTAAAAATTCCCTACGCGAATCTGTATCTTTCAAAAGTCCTCCTTTGAAAAGTATTTTTGCAATTATAAAGCATTAGAGCTAGTCTAAGTCAAGGGGGTTTGAGAAAATTTTTAATCCTTTTAAATTTTTAAAGAGAAAACAAAACGAGACAATAAGATAACAATGCGCATAAATTTATGCACGGTAGTTAAATTTAAAACTATTTTCAAATTTTAACTACTCCTCTAAAAATTCTATCTCCTCTTGGATTTGGGTTTCAAAGCTTTGTCTTTTTCTAATCATTCTTATCTTTGAATTTTCTAAAGCCAGTTCGCAAATTTTATCCCTGCTATTATAATTACTACTCATAGAAAAGCCGTAAGCTCCAGCATCTTTTATAAGCATTATCTCGCCTTCTTTTGTTTTTGGTAGCACCCTATCCTTTGCGAAAAAATCCCCGCTTTCACAAATTCCGCCCACCACATCGCACTTGCTAGGCTCTAGGTTCTTGCTATATGGCAGTTCTATTTTATGATAAGCATTGTAAAGACTAGGACGAAGCAAGTCATTCATCGCCGCATCAACTATGACAAATCTTTTATACTGCGTTTGCTTTTCATAAAGCACGGAGCACAAAAGCGTGCCCGCTCTTGCTACCAAAAATCGTCCGGGCTCAAGTAGTATGGTTAGATCAAGTCCGCTTAAAGCAGCAAGTATGCTTTGTGCATAATCGTATAAGTTAGGCTCCTCAGCCTTTTCATAATCAATGCCAAGTCCTCCGCCAACATCAAAAAACTTAAGTTCTATATCTAAAGCCTTTAGCTCCTTTACCAAAGTTGCTACTATAGTTGCAGCTTCTGCGATAGGCTTTATGTCAAGTAGCTGTGAGCCTATGTGAAAATGCACTCCCACAGGCTCTAAAAACTCACTTTTCTTAGCGTAAAGATACATAGCCTTAGCCTCGTTTATCTCAACGCCAAATTTGTTTTCGTGCAAGCCTGTTGAGATGTAGGGGTGGGTTTTCGCATCTACGTTTGGATTTACTCTTATGCTAATTCTTGCCTTTAAATTTAGCTCTTTAGCCACCTCTTCAAGACAAAGCATTTCAGCCTTGCTTTCTAAATTTATATAAAGTATGTTTAAGCTTAGAGCCTCTTTTAGCTCATCCTTTGTCTTTGCGACCCCGCTAAAAATTATCTTATAAGGCTTTGCACCAGCTCTTAAAGCCCTTTTTACCTCATTTATGCTAACGCAGTCAAAGCCACTATCCAAATTCACAAGCATTTTAAGTAAGCTTAAATTTGAATTTGCCTTTAAGGCATAGCAAAGCTGGGATTTTCTAGCCTTGAAAGCTTCTTTAAGCCTTAAAAATCTTTGTTTAATATCATCAAAATCATATATATAAAGTGGGCTTTTAAACTCAGCCCTTAGCTTTTCATAATCTATTTTCATTCTAAGATAGCACCATTACTTGCGTTGCTAACTAGCTTTTGATACATCTTAAGCCACCTTGAATCCACTTCTTTTTTAGGCATTACAAAACTAGCCTTTCTTTTTTCTATCTCTTCTTCACTTAAGCGAACGGATATGGAGTAAGAATCAATGTCTATGTCTATGATGTCTCCATCCTCAAGCAAGGCTATGAGCCCACCTTCAGCAGCTTCAGGGCTAATATGTCCTACGCTTAGTCCCCTAGTTGCACCGCTAAAGCGTCCATCGGTTATTAATGCAACATCAGCACCAAGTCCCATACCCATTATAAGAGATGTTGGGCTAAGCATTTCTTGCATTCCGGGTCCTCCTTTTGGCCCTTCATATCTTATAACGCAAACATCGCCTTTTTTAATCTTGCCTTTCATTATGCCTTTTATGGCTTCATCTTGAGAGTTAAAACAAACTGCCTTGCCGCTAAATTTTCTTTCTCCAACTATACCTGCTGTTTTGATAACACAGCCTTGCTTAGCTAAATTTCCAAACAAAATGGCAAGTCCTCCCACCGCAGAGTATGGATTTTCAACCCTTCTTATAATGCTTTCATCTTTTATCTCAGCATCTTTTATCCTATCTTTTAAGCTCTCGCCACTCACGGTTAAAGCCGATAAATCAAGTATTTTATTATCTCTTTTTGAAATTTCTTTTATGACAGCGTTTATGCCACCAGCTCTTCCTATGTCTTCTATGGCAACGCTTGGCAAGGAAGGAGCTATCTTTGCTATGTGAGCTATGTTTTTGCTTATCTCGTTTAAATCCCTTATATCAAGCGCACAGCCAGCCTCTCTTGAAATGGCTAACATATGCAAAATGGTATTTGTGCTGCCTCCCATAGCCATATCAAGAACCATAGCGTTGTTTATAGAGGCTTTATTTATAATATTTCTTATCTTAAATTTATCATCAAGGGCTATTTCACAAATCCTTTTTGCAGCCTTTCTTAAAAGCTCTTCTCTTTCAGCACTTTGTGCTAGGATGGTGCCATTTCCACTAAGTGCTATACCCATAGCCTCGCAAAGTGTGTTCATAGAATTTGCAGTAAACATACCAGAACAAGAGCCCCCGCCCGGACAGGCTTTGCACTCTATATCTTTTAACTCTTCCTCATCTATCTTTTTAACCTCATAGGCTCCAACCGCTTCAAATACGCTGTTTAAGGTAAGTTTTTCTCCCTTTGCACTAAAACCAGCCCTCATAGGACCACCGCTTACAAAGATGGTAGGAACATTTACTCTTAAAGCACCCATAAGCATACCCGGAGTTATTTTATCGCAGTTTGGTATGCATATAAGAGCGTCTAAGCAGTGAGCGTTCATAACCGTTTCTATGGAATTTGCTATGAGTTCTCTACTAGGTAAAGAATAAAGCATACCATTATGCCCCATAGCTATACCATCATCAACGCCTATGGTGTTAAACTCAAAGGGCACACAGCCGTTTTTGCGAATTTCATCTTTGATAATTCTTGCGTACTCATTTAAGAAAAAATGCCCTGGTATGATGTCTATATAGCTATTTGCTACGCCTATGAAAGGCTTGTCAAAATCCTCATCTTTTAAGCCACAAGCTCTTAGCAAAGAGCGACTAGGTGCTTTTAGATAGCCCTTTTTTATCATATCACTTCTCATAAAATCCTCACTGTTTTGCATATAAAATCATACTGAACAAAGCTAGTAAACATATAGGCACTATGATAGCAAATTCAGGTAATAAAACAGAATTTTCAGCCAAACGAGTTAGCAAAAACAAACTTCCCCAAACCCCAAGTGTTACGATAAAGAATATAAAGCTTAAAAAAGCCAGGTTAAAATATCTTGAAATCAATGGAAAATAAGAATATAAAATAAGCATTAAAAACGGTGCGAAAAATGGTAAAAGGATTAATCTATAAAGTTCGGTGCGGATTGAATTTGTGTTGATATTTTGGGAATTAAAGGTTTGAAAGCTTTGCCAAGCGTCTATTATAGAATAGCTTTTTTTAGGGGTCGCACTTTCTATCACCTTTGGTTTAAAGCCTTGCAATTCCTCGCTAAAATTAAAATCATTGCTTTTAAAACCATCATTAAAAAGAATTATATTATTATCAAAATCAAGCCTAAGCCCTTTTTCTAAAATCCAAGCATCGTCTTTAAAATTCGCCCTATCAGCCTTTGTTAAAGAGCTTAGATTGAAATCTTGCATATTAAAAATTCTTATATTTTTAACAGAATTATCGTTTGGATTTAGTTCTTGTATATACACAAAATCATCATTGTATTTTACAAACACATCAGAACTGGTACTAGCTAGAACGGAGTTGCTTTTGATATTTGACCTATAATCATCAGCATACGCAAAGGAGGTAAAATTCAAGCCAACATACAAAAAACAAAAAAACAAAGCCCACAAAAAGGGGTAAAGGATTATAAATTTTTTGCTAAGCCCAAGTGCGAACAAGCTCACTAGCTCATTTGTCCTAAGTATGCTTACAAAGGCTAAAATCATAGAAAAAATCAAAGAAATAGGCAAGATGTAAGAAATAGCAGAAAAAGATAAAAACATGATGTATAACAATATCAAATTTGCTGATTTTGGCAGGTCGTTAAAATTTAGCAATAAATCAATGCCAACAAAAAAGGCAACCAAGGAAATAAAAATAATAAAAAAACTCTTTAAATAAAGCTCTGTGATAAAACGAAAAAACACAGTTGGCTTCATTCAAGCCCTCAAGGAATATCTCGATGAAATTTCACTTATACTAGCACCGCTTAAAAGCTCTAATAATGCACTTTTGCAGTGCTTTAAAATCTCATCTAGTTTTTCTAACTCCACTCGAGAAAATTTAGACAAAACAAAGTCTTTTACATTCTCATCCTTGCCTATGCCTATGCGGATACGCTCGTAATCATTAGAACAAAGCTCATCTATGCTCTTAAGCCCATTATGCCCGCCTGCACTGCCGCCCTTTTTAAAACGCACGGTTCCAAGGCTTAGGTCTATATCATCATGTATTACTATGAGCCTATCGCAGTTATAAAAGTTTTTAACAGCACAAACGCTGTGCCCGCTTAAATTCATGTAAGTATGAGGTTTTAAAAACAAAGAAGAGCCGTTTTTATAAAGCTCTCCTTTAAATTTAGAGGATGAAATATTAGTAGTTTCAAGCTCTTGCAAGAGCAAGTCTATGAGCATAAAACCTACATTGTGTCTGGTAGCTTCGTATTCTTTTCCTATGTTTCCAAGCCCTACGACTAAGGTCATCTAGCTTTTTCTACGCCTACAACTGCTATCCTATCAGCATCTACCATAGTTACGCCAGCTGGAACCTTTATATCTCTTATAAGCAAGGCATCTCCCACATCAAGCTTACTAACATCTAGTTCAAAAAAGTCAGGTAAATTTTCGGCCGCACATTTTACTTTTACGCGTCTTTTTGACTGTATTAAAACACCCTTGTTTTTAAGCCCTATGGCTGTGCCTACTATCTTTATAGGAATCATATATTTTGACACAACGCCCTTTTGCGCTACCTTTAAATCAACGTGTTTTAACTGACTTGTAACAGGATCTTTTTGATAATCCACAACAACGACATTTAAAGTCTGTGAGCCAACCTTAACATCAAAGCTAAGCTTTTCTTTCTTTTTAACTTCTCTAATGAAATCATTTAGCTTAAAGGCTGCGTTTATGTTTTCTAGGCCTTTGCCGTAGATGTTTGCTATTAGATAACCATCTCTTTTTAAAGCCTTGGAAGCTTTTCTGCCGATACTCTCTCTAACGATACCTTCTAACATCTTTTTCCTTTCTTAAAAAATGAGGCTAAATTCTATCAAAAATAACTTAGGAAAAGGTAAAATGAATTATTGGCTAAATTTTATGCTTAATGATAACGGTATTTTATGTCTAAAATTTCAAAGCATTCGTTTTTATAAAGCCCTTTTTCAAAGGCGTAAAAAAGGATTTTGCATTCATCTTTTGTCGGTTTTCTTGTCTCTATCAAAGTGCCATTTTCATCGTAATTTTGTGTGCTTGCCTCTTGTATGGGATGGGTGTAAATTCTTTGTCTTAAAATTCCGTCTTTATAAAGATAAAGTCCTTGAGAATAGGCTGTTTTATTAGTCCAATACCCCTGCCTTAAGCCCTTTTCATCATAATTTCCCCTTGCAAAAGATCTTGCGTCATTGCCATTATCTAGCCTATAATTTGCCCATAACTCAAATTCTCCCACAGCCCTTTCGTCTTTATACTTTCCCTTATGGTAAATATAATTATCAGCACCTGATGATAAAGAATAAAATAGAATCAAAAAAAGTATAAAGATAGAAAGAATAAGGAAAAAGATGGTAAGAACTGTGTATTTAACAATTTTCAGCACTAAACTCATTTATATAAACCTATCCACATAAAGAAAAAAGGATACTTTGTCTAAGTCTTTTTCTTTTAAATAATGATAAAGCTCGCAAAGCTCCTTTTTATCGCAAAACCAGGAAAGCTCTTGTTGGCTAAGTGTATTTTTGCTTAAAACTTTTAAATTTGTGTATTCTTTTTCGTTTAGAGCAAAATTTCTTTGTTTTGGCACTATTAATACAAATTCCTCTTTCATAGTCGGCACACCAACACTACCTTCAAGATCGTATTCTTTAACAGTTGGTTTAAAATATAAGTAAAGCAGTAGTGCCATGATGAAAAAAATCAGCACTATTTTCTTATAAGGCAGATAAAATATCCTCATAAGCCTCGCAAAAGAGTTTTAAACCATCATCAAGTAAAAATTTACTAGCTTCATCAAGCTCATCTTTGCTTATATTTTGAGCTAATTTTTGATGAAGTTCTTCAAGGGAAAGCGGCTTTTTGATCTCTATTTTTTTGCCTTTAAAAGCGTAAATAGCGTCCAGTGGTGCTGTGTTTATGCAGTTAGAGAATAAAAGCTCTTTTATATAATAATCTTTTTCTAAATCATCTCCCTTTACGCCCGTGCTTGCAAATAGAGTTTTGATATTTGCCTCATTTTGTGCTTGTATATAGTGGTAAGCAAAGGAAGCAAGGTAAATTCCAAGCTTATTTTTTTCTAATACTCTGCTATTTAGAAGTCTATCATAACGACTTACAAAGACACTAATAACAGCTTTTGGCTCTTTTAAGCCCTTATTTTTTTTACGAAATTCTTTAAGTCCCAAATTTAAAGCTTCAAAGCATTTTATACTTTGTTCATAAGAAAATATCAAGGTAGCATTTACATTGATACCCTCTTTCATTAGCTCATACATAGCCTCATAAGATTCATTTGTAGCCGGGATTTTTATCATAACATTATCTTTGGCTATTTCTGTTCTTAGCCTTTTTGCTTCGCCTATGCTTAGTGCTGTATTGTCGTGCAATCTAGGATCTATTTCTATGCTTATAAAACCTTCGTTGTTAGTAAAATAATTCAAAGACAATTTATCAGCCGCTTTTTTTATATCTTGTATCGCTAAAATTTCGTATTTTTGCTTTGCATTTTTTGTGTTTAATCTCGCAATTCTTTCTTTATATTGCTTGGAATTTAATATAGCATTTTTAAAAATACTAGGATTTGTAGTTGCTCCGTTTATAGTGTTTGAATATATCAAATTTAAAAACTCATTGTCTAAAAAGGAATCTTCTAAGAAATCGCACCAAATGGAAAAATTATTCATTTTATTATATCCTTTATTTTTGTTAAATCTTTTTCATCTACACAGTGAGTGGCATTTTGTCTTAAAATTTCCTTAGCACAAAAGGCTATCTTAAGTGAGCTTTGCTCAAACATAGAAATATCATTTGCCCCGTCACCAACACAAGCTACTTCCTCGTCCTTAAGCCTTAAAAGCTCTTTTAGTCTCTTAAGCATCACGCCCTTTGAATTTGAAAACATCATCTCCCCGCCTACTAAGCCGCTTAAAAATCCGTCTTTTTGATGAAGATAGTTTGCAAAGGCTATGTCAAAATTTAAGACTTTCTGAGCCTCATCAACGCCCTCGTGAAAACCTCCGCTAAAAACAGCTACTATGATATTTTTGCTTTTAAGATAAGAAATGATTTCCTTTGCTCCCTTCATAAGAGGAAAGCTTTTGCAAGTTTGAAGTACAAGCTCATAAGGCATACCCTTTAGCAAGGATACTCTTTTGCTTAGGCTTTCAAAAAAGTCAAGCTCACCATTCATAGCCCTAGTAGTTATCTTGCTAACCTCATCAAAAACACCGTATTTTGAGGCGAGAATGTCTATACTCTCGCCGTCCATTAAGGTAGAATCAAAGTCAAAAACACAAAGCTTGATCATTAAAAATCGCTCTTTAACAAAGCCTCCGCTTTTAGTATGGTAAGGATGTTATCATCTCTTTTTCCTATACCATAAATCATACCTTTATCTCTAATCAAAGTTTCAGGTGGTGGGTCGATTCTGTTTTTGTTTATCTTAATAGCCTCGGTAAGTCTATCTATGACAAAACCAGCCCAAGAATCCATGCCTTTATTAGCATCTTTTAAAACTATATATCTAGTTTGAGGAGTTATTTTGGTCTCTCCTAGATTAAATAGTCTAGCTAAATCTATCAAAGGCGTAACCATTCCACGCATATTAAAAACACCCAAAACATACTCAGGAACGCCAGGCACCCTTGTGTATTCTATAGGTTTAATTATCTCTTGTATGTTTAAAATAGGAACAGCATACTCCTCATCACTTACGATAAAGCCTACAAGTTGCACAATCTCATCATCTTTGTGATTTTGAAAAGGCTGTGCGATTTGTTGTTTTTGTCTCTTTAAAACCTGGTCTAATTTGTTGCTCATAGCCTATCCTAACTTCAAATTTTTTCTAACTACATTTTCTAGGTATTCTGATGAGTAAGGTTTTGTTATATACTCTGTCATACCAACCTCAACACCTCTTAGTCTGTCTGTCTTGCTAGTCCTTGAAGTAACTGCTATAAGAGGTAGATTTCTGTATTTTGAATACTTTCTGATTTCTCCAGCCAGAGTGTATCCGTCCATTTTAGGCATTTCAATGTCGATTAGCACAGCATCTACTTCCTTATCGTTGGATTTAATAATCTCTAAGGCCTCAACGCCGTTGGTTGCTTCTAATGTACTAACTCCAAGCGGCTCAAGCGCTTTGTGCATAAGGGTTCTATCCATCTTAGAATCATCAACAAGTAAAACTGTGTAATCACTAGGTTTTTCCTTAGTCTTTTTAGCCCCTGACTCTGCTTGTGCCTTTATGTCTATCTTGATATTTTTAGCCAAATCCATCATAGCAGCAACATCAACTATAAGCATAATCCTGCCATCGCCTCTAACGGTGGCACCGGCTATCCCTCTTATGTTTTGCAAATAATCACCCATTGACTTAACAACGACTTCCTCTTGCCCTACCATTATATCTACTATAATTCCAAGCTTTGACTCAGCTACTCCAATCACAACAACATAAACAAGGTCATTGCTTTCAAACACCTGCTTAACGCCAAAGACATCAGATAATCTAACCAAAGACAAAACCTCATCTCTTAAACGAAGAACATTTTTACCTTCTATGGTATATATGCTATCTATGGATACTCTTACTGTTTCTAAAACGCTAGTAAGCGGTATAGCATAAATTTCTTCTTGAGTTCCCACCACCAAAGACTGCATAATAGCAAGAGTGAGTGGAATTTTTAGCTTAAAGGTGCTTCCTTTTCCAAGCTCGCTATCTATATCTATAACGCCATTTAGCTTTTCTATGTTTGTTTTAACAACATCCATACCAACGCCGCGTCCTGAGACATTAGTAACCTTGGCCGCAGTAGAAAAACCCGGTCTAAATATAATACCAAAGGCTTCTTTGTCGCTCATCTCGTCAGCTTCTTTTTCTGTGATGAGTTTTTTCTCAACAGCCTTCATCTTAAGCATATTTGTGTCTAAACCCTTGCCATCATCAGTTATTTCTATAACTATGTGGTTGCCTTCATTATAAGCTTGAAGTTGGATTATTCCTTTTTCTGGCTTACCATTTGCAAGTCTTGTAGCTGGATCTTCTATACCATGATCGCAAGAATTTCTAATCATGTGCATTATAGGGTCGCCTATTTCCTCAACTATTGACTTGTCAAGCTCGGTTTCCTCGCCTGTGATTTCAAGTTCGATTTGCTTTCCAAGCTCTCTACTTAAATCCCTTACAACTCTAGGGAATTTGTTAAAGACCTTAGCAACAGGCTGCATTCTAGTTTTCATAACAGCAAGTTGTATATCTGTCGTAACTACGCTTAGCTGTGCTACTACTTGATTAAGCTCTTCTAGGAATTTCTCGCCCTCATATCTTTCCTCAACATCATTATGGATATTGATAATTCTGTTTTTATTTAAAACAAGCTCGCCGGCTAAATTCATAAGCTGATCAAGTCTTTTTACATCAACTCTAATCGTTTGCTCCATAGCAGAAGCATTGCCTGAGCCTTGTGCTGGAACCTTATTAGCATTCGCATTAGCAGCTACAGCTTCCTTTGGCTTGGCACTTGCAGGGCTTGGTGAAGGTGTGTTGGCCTTAGCCTGTCTTCTTGCTTGATCTTCGGCCTTTCTAACCTTTAAAAGCCTTTCTATTTCAGCTTCTACCTCAGCATCGCTTAAGCTATTCACATCCACTTCATCAGCAGTATCATTTTGTGCTGCCTGCGGTGCCTGCGCGTCTGCTTGCGGTGCGGCTTGCGTACTTTCCTCCTTAGGAGTATCAGCACTTAACGAACCCTTTTCAGAAATATCAGTTAGCTTTTGGCAAATAGGGCCTATATCCATGCCTATTGAAGTATCGTTACCATTATCTCTAATGCAGCTTAACAAGGTCTTCATCTTATCAATGGATTCTAAGACAACATCCATTATATCAGGTGTTATTTCTAATTCACCGTGTCTAGCTTTATTAAGCACATCTTCCATATGATGAGTTAGCTTTGTTAAAACATCGAAATTTAAAAAGCTTGACGAGCCCTTGACCGTGTGAGCAACACGGAAAATACTATTTAGTAATTCTAAGTCACCAGGATTTGCCTCAAGCTCTACCAAGTCGTGGTCTATTTGCTCGACCAGCTCAAAAGCTTCGACCAAAAAATCCTCAAGTATTTCTTGCATATCTTCCATCGTCTTACCTCTGCTTTTCTTCGTGTTCTTTTATAACACGAACAATTTCACTGAAGAATGTATTGGCATCAAATTTAACTAGATAGCCTTCTCCTCCAGATTCTTGAACACCCTTTTCATTCATAAATTCATTTGAAAGAGAGGAATTAAAAATCAAAGGGATATCTTTAAATCTATTATCTGCCTTAACCTGGGCAGAAAAATGAAAGCCGTCCATTTGAGGCATTTCAACATCGCTTACTATTATCTTTAAGTGCTTGCCTAAATCATCTCCATGAGTAGCATATAGTTCCTCAAGTTTTTGTAAGCCCTCAACCCCGTCTCTAGCCTCAATAACAGTAAGCCCCATTTTCTGCAACATATCTTTTACTCTTCTTCTAGCTGTTATGCTATCATCAAGCGTTAAGGCTAAACCACTTAAGCGTTCTATCTTAGCAGTGTCAATCTCTGTTCTAGGAGTGTAAATTCCTAAATCCTCAACAACACTTTCTAAGTCTAATATCAGCAAAACCTCATCATTTTCTATACGAGTTACGCCTGTTATCCTGCCCTTATCAAAGGCACCCGCACCCGTTGAAAAATTTGCTGGCTCTATATCTTTCCAAGAAATTCTACGAATTCTTTTAGCCTCATGAACTATAAAGCCTATTAGGATATTACTAAATTCGGTTATGATAACCCTAGGTTTTAGCATTTCGCTACTTGGCTCGGCAATTTGCATCCATCTTGCAAGGTTTACAACGGGTATAACAACACCGCGAAGGTCAAATATGCCTTCTATATACTCTGGTGCACCCGGTAGCTCTGTGAGATTGGGAATTTTAATGATTTCTCTAACCTTAGAGACATTAACACCATAAATTCCCTCATAAATTTTGTCTTGACCTTGCTTAAAGATACGAAAATCGACAAGCTCCATTTCATTTGAACCCGTTTTTACGATTTTTTCATCAAGCATCTTTACTCCTGAGAATTTGCAAAAATACCGCAAAAAAGTGGTAATTTTGCTTCATTGGCAACATTCTACTACAAAAAAACTTTCCTTATATGCAAAACTTGGCAGATTGATGTATTTAATTTCATCCTCATTTAGCATGAAATTTTGATGATAATGTCCTTCTATAACCAACTCATTTTTTACATCATAATGCTTAAATCTCTGCCTTGCCAAGTCATCAAAATTATCTATCTTGTAAAACAAATTCTTTTTTGTTTGATTTTTCTTGATTTTATTGCTTAGTGAATTTTTTGTTAGCCTATCTAGTAAATTCAAAACACTTAGCAAAAAATGGCCTCTTAAGCTTCGTAAGGCAAGGCCTAAAAAGAATTTTAAAAATATATCTCCGTGGGAAAGTTTAAGTGCTTGTAAGTTAAAAAACTCGGTAGTTTTATACTCTAAATTTAAGCTTCTTTCTGTGAATTTTAGCCTTTGTTTGCACTGTAAATTTAAAGGTTGTTTTTGAATCGGTATTACCTTTACTTGTTTAAAAAATTTGCTTAGATTAAAATCGTGATTTCCCTCTAAATAAATAATTTCAATCCTAGCACTAAGACCTTCCAAAAGCTCAATATAAGGCTTTGCGAAGTGATGCGTGGCTGAAATTTCGCCTACTAACAAGTCAAAAATATCGCCCATTAAAATCAACTGCTCGCACTCTATCTCAGCTTCTTTAAGTGCCAACAAAAACCTTAAAAAGCCATCTCTTTGTTCATTTTCGTGTGCGTCGGCTAGAAAGATAGCCTTATTTTTAAGCTCAAACAAATTAAAACTTAAGCTCTTCGTATCTTATGGATAAAATTTCAAACTCGCTCTCACCCTTTGGCAATTTTACCTTAAAATCATCCCCTTCTTTTTTGCCAAGCATAGCCTTTGCAAGCGGCGAATTTATGGATATATAACCCTTGTCCAAGTCAGCTTCTACCACGCCTACTATGGTGTAGCTTTTCTCCTCATCTGTATCCAAATCACTTATAACAACGGTGGAGCCAAATTTAACGGCATCGTGTTCATACTCGCTAGGATCGATTACATTTGCTCTTGAAATAAGGTCTGAAAGCTCTGAAATTCTGCCTTCTATAAAGCTTTGTTTTTCTCTTGCTGCGTGATACTCGGCATTTTCTTTTAAATCCCCATGACTTCTTGCTATGTCGATTTCTTCAACAACCTTTGGACGCTCTTTTGTTTTTAAATTTTCTAATTCAGCCTTGATTTTTTCATACCCATACTTACTCATAGCCTCTTTTTGCATGCTTTGTCCTTTTATGTTTCGTATAAAATTTGTGCTAAATTTTTAGCACAACCAGATTTTAAATATTCTTTTAAAAATGAAACTTTAGCAAAAAATTCCTTATAATCATAATTTTTATAAGCCTCATAAAGATTTTTTACGGTTACAGCTTCTTGTATGAACTCGGGGTGCAAGCTTTCATTTTTCGCAAAATCAAGCATAATGTTTGCAAGACCTATGTATTTTAGCTTAACAAAGGCTTTAGCTATTAGATAATCAAGTTTTTTAGCCTTATAAGCTAAGACAAAAGGAGTGCCTATTAAGGCTGCTTGAAGCGTGGCAGTTCCTGAGCAAATAAAGGCAAAATCGGCTTCATTTAAGGCTAAAACGGCATCATCCCTTAAATCAAATTCGCTTGTATCGCCGTAAATATCAAGCTTTGAAAAATTAAATTTAGGCACAGCTAAAAGCTTTTTGCCTTTAAAATTCTTTGATAAATCCCTAAAAATAGGCATTAGTCTTGCTATCTCTCCTCTTCTTGAGCCAGGCAAAAAAGCTATAGTTTTTTCATCATCATTCTTGTCTTGCGTAATAGTTTGCTTAAAACTTTTAATCTCATCTAGTAAAGGATGTCCCACATAAGTGCTTTTGCTAAAGAATTTATCATCAAAAGGAAGTATGGAAGCTAGGATGTCAAAATTTGCTTCTATCACAGGAATTCGCCCTTTTTTCCAAGCCCAAACCTGAGGCAAGATGTAATAAATCTTTTTTTGCCTTGCCTTTGCCTTATTTAAAGCCTTTGCTAAGGGTATGTTAAAGGCTGGCGAATCTATACATAAAAAGCTTGTGGCGTCTGAGTTTTTAGCCAAAGATACAAGCTCTTTTATGGCTCTTTTTGCTTTAAAGATGAGAGGCAGCACTTCCACAAAACCCATAGCAGAAAACTCGTGAGAGCTGTAAAGAGGCCTGCTTTTAAGCTTAAATTCCTCGCACAAAGCCTCATCATAAATTCCTAACAAATCAAATTCCTTACCCTGCTGCTTTAAAACAAGTAAAATTTCTCTTAAATGCAAATTTGCGGACGGCTCTAAGGCACTTACTAAAAAGCTTTTCATCGTCTAAGCCTTGTTTTTTTAGTTCTAAAAAGTCTTATCATGCTTGATGATTTAGCCTCATATAAAGGCTCATCAAGCACTATATCTGCTACTTTTTTAGCCCAAAGTTCATCAAAATTTTGCCCGTGTTTATTGGCTGAACTTGAGTAAAAAAAGCCAAATTTTTTTAAAAATTTACTATGTCTTTCGTCATTTACAAAGCGAAAAGAAAAGGAATTTGAAAGCACAAAACTTGTTTTTTTAGCCTTTCTAATCATATTGCGAAATTTAACAGGACACCTTGTAAAGCTTTTTAGCTCGCTTAAAAAGGCTGTGCTAAGTATGCAAGGTGTGTCTAGCTTTCTATTTTTAATCTTATTTAAAAGCCTAAAATCCTTGCTTAAAAAACCAACAGTCGTGTCAGTTTGCGCCAAAATTATCTTATTTTCTAACTTATTCATTTTCAAACTTTAAATTTAAACAAATTCTACTACAAAAACTTAGCATGTAAAATACTTTTTTAATTCTAATAAAAAAAAATAAATCCAAAATCTAAAGTAATTAAAATACCTGTCGATATAGAGATTGAATCTTTTCAAAATATTGCTAATTTAAGTTGGGCTAGCCCCAACTTTCTTTTACTTTCTTGTGTTACAATCCTTAAAAATTTAACTTGTTTTTCTTAGATAAAAAAGGATTTAAATGAAAGAAATTTTAGTTACAAACGATGATGGTTTTGACTCAAAAGGCTTAAACAAGCTTGTAAAAATGCTAAGAAAAGAATTTAAAGCAAAAGTAACTGTTGTAGCGCCCGCAAGCGAGAAATCAGCCTGTGCTCACTCCATCTCACTTAAAAATCCTTTAAAATTAATCAAGCTTTCAAAAAGATTTTACAAGCTTGATGATGGCACCCCGTCAGACTGTATATATTTAGCACTTTTTGCCCTTTATAAAAAGAAGCTTCCAGACCTTGTGATAAGCGGCATAAACCACGGAGCAAACATAAGCGAAGATATAACATACTCGGGCACTTGTGCAGGGGCAATGGAAGCTGTTTTGCAAGGAATTCCAGCCGTGGCACTGTCACAGTATTACACAAAAAAAGAAGATAGCAAAAACTTAGATTTTTCAAAATCTTTAAAAATTCTTAAAAAAATCATAGCTTCCTTGCTAAAAGATGATTTTCCTCTTGATAAAAAGCAGTTTTTAAACATAAATTTTCCCTCCGCAAACACCAAATTCAAAGGCTTAAAGGTAGCTAGAGCTGGCAAAAGGGTATATAATTACAAGGCTTACGAGAAAAAAAATCCTCATGGAATGAAGTATTATTGGCTTGGAACTAGCGAGCTAGAACATATTCATGAAAAGGACTCAGATGTTAGCTTGCTTTTACAAGGCTATGCTACAATTACTCCTATCATGCTTGATTTAACGGCTTATGACAAGCTGGAGAAAGTTAGAAAGTGGATTGAAAATGCAAGATAGATACACAAGGGTAAAATGGCTAGTAGGAGATGAAAATTTCGCTAAATTTAAATCTACTAAAATTTTACTATGCGGACTTGGCGGGGTTGGGGGCTTTTGTGCTGACGCTTTGTTTAGAAGTGGCTTTTGCGATATCACAGTAATTGATGCTGATAGCTTTGAGCTTACTAATCAAAACCGCCAGCTTCACAGCGAAAACATAGGCGAAAAAAAGGCCTTTGTATATGAAAGAATTTACGGCTTTAAGGCCGTGGTTGCTAGGATAGATGAGGATTTTTTAAAAGAATTTAAGCTTGATAATTTTGATGTGATAATAGATGCGATAGATGATATAAAGGCTAAGGTAGCTTTGGCAAAGGCTGTAAATTTGCAAGAACAAATTTTTGTTTCTTCTATGGGCGGTGCAAGGAGAATTGATAGTTCAAGGATAAAAATAGCACCCATTTTTAAAACTCACACAGATGCTTTTGCTAGAAAAGTTCGCTATGAGCTAAAAAAGGCAAATTTTAAAGGCTCTTTTGATGTTGTTTTTTCGGATGAAAGTGCAAAATGTGTAAATTTGGGCTCTTTTATGGGCGTTACTGCTTCTTTTGGTTTGGCACTCTCATCTTTGGTGTTACAAAAAGTGCTTAGCAAGGCTTAGGTTTTGCAAAGGCGCATTTTTTACAAAGCTCTTGTGTTAAAATTCCTTTCTTAAAACCCTCTTTCATATCCATAGCCTTTTTTCCTTTTAAAAGCTCATCTAAATCGCTATCAAGGAGATTTCCTAAAGACAAAACTCCGTCATAATCCATACAGCAAGGCACAAGCAAAGCATTGCTTAACACGCCAATTTGCTTGCTTAAGGCGTGACAGTAGCCACTTTCTTGCACTGTGTTTTTAAAAGACCAATCAAATCTATACTTTTGTTCTAAAATCACATAGTCTTTTAAGCGAATTCTAGGCTCTTTTGTATTTATTTTTATCTTAAAAAAATCCTCAAAAAGGCTGTAAAAACGCTCATTTGTTTTTAAAAATTCAGCATTTTTATCTAAATTCCACAGTCTTAAATTCACGAATTTATGCTTAAAATCAAGACTTAAAAACTCAAGCAAGGGTCTTGTGTATTCATCAAAGCTTTTTTTATTTTGCGAAAAAAACGAGGCCAAAGAAAAATTTATCTGCCTTATGTTTTTAGCCTCGTACAAAAGCTTTTGTATATTTTCATCAAGATAAAAGGCACTGCTAGTAAGCTCTAAGCTCATATTGTATTTTTGCGCTACTTCCACATAAGCCTTTATGTCAGGCAGACAAAGCGGGTCACCTAAGATATGAAAGGTGAAAATTCTAGCTTTATTATGAATTTTTTTAGCTATTTTTTCAAAATTTTCAAGCCCCATTACGCCCCGCCTAGCCTTTTTGGCAGGGCAAAACTCACAGTTTAAACCGCAAATATCGCTTAATTCTATATATATTTTTTGAAATTTCATAAAAAAATTATATGTTTTTTCCGTAAATTTAAGCTGTGCAAAGTGTGATATAAAATGTATGAAAACTTAAGGCAAAAGCAAAATATCTACCAGCTCATTTTCTTTTATTTCTTTTTTATCATTCATAAGTAAGGCAGCCTTGCTTAGATTGCTTATTATCGCGCTTGAGCCTTGTTTTTTGCCCTCTAAATTTGCATAAATTTTTGCATCCTTAAACACTAAATTACAAGTTAAAAATTCCAACAAATCATGTTCTTTTGCGTGTGAGCCTTGAAAATACGCCTTTAGATAATAATTTTTTTCTTGCAAAAGCCAAGTGTAGATGATGTGTCTTGCAAAAAGCGTGAAAGTACATATCGCAGAATACGCAAAACCGGGCAAAGCTAAGATAAATTTATTTTCAAAAGAAGCTATTTTTACGTGTTTTCCAGGCTTTATGCAGACCTTATCAAAGATAAGTTCGTAATCTTTTACAAGCTCTTTTAAAAAATCAAAGTCCCCCATCGACACCCCGCCCGTGCTCACCACTATATCAGAGCTTTGCAAAGCACTTTCTAGATGAAAGGCTATCTCGTCTTTATCATCCTTTAGCAAAGGATAAAGCACAGGCTTAGAATGAAGCTTTTTGGCTATATTGGCTAGGGCTATGTGGTTTGAGGAGCGAAGCTGGGCTGGATTTTGCAAGCTCTCGCCTAAATCCTTTAGTTCAGAACCTGTGCTTAAGATGCTTATAACAGGCTTTTTAAACACAGTTATATGAAAATAACCAAGCTCAGCTAAAAGCGCTATCTCAGCAAAGCCAAGTTTCGTGCCTTTTTTCAGCAAAATTTCACCCTTTTTGTAGCACTCAGCTACCTTTCTTACGGCAAAACCTTTTCTAAGCTTTTCTTTTATGCGAATTTCATCGCCCTCGCGCTCGACAAATTCAACAGGCACCAAAGTATCGCTATTTTTGGGCATTAAAGCACCTGTCATAGTCTTTATACAAGTATTTTCACTTATGCTTAAGTCTTTAAATTCTCCGGCTGCTATTTCTCCTACAATCTTGAAGGCTTTATCAAGCGATGAAAAAGAAATCGCATAGCCATCCATTGAAGCTGTGGCAAAGCTTGGATTATCATCCATTGCACTTATATCTTGTGCTAAAATTCTATCTAAACACTCTGTAATGCTTACTTTTTCGATGAAGTTGTAATCTTTTATGTGTAAATCTAGCAAAGATAGGGCTTGCTTGTAAGTTATCATTGTAAAAGTCCTGCTTCTTTTAACACCGTAGAGCGGTCTTTAGCATAAATTCTTTGAGAATTTTTAATATCATACTTCCAAATCGGTGCCCTGGCCTTAAAATCCTCCACAAAGTCATTTAAAATTTGCAAACCCTTTTTTCTTTGAGGCGATAAAACAGCCACAAAATAAGAACTTTCATGAATTTTTACATCCCCTCTTGAGTGGGCAAAACAAAGCTTGATATTATCCTTTTTAACGCTTTCTTGCCACTCATCAAACCAAGTTTTTAGCAAATTATCATATATATCAAAGCTTAAAGCTTGTATATTATCCTCAGCCCTTACTATGCCGCAAAAACTCAAAAAGGCACCAAAATTTTTATCCTTATAAAAATTAAAATACTTCTCATAAAAATAAGGCACATTTAAGGGCCCATCAACAAGCTCAAACACTTTAGCCTCCACTTACTGGCGGCAAAAGATTTACCACATCATCATCTTTTAACTTTATATCTAAGGAGGAAACTATCTTGTCATTTACAGCGACAGCACAAAGACTAAGCCATTCTTTTAAGTCTTTATCCTCGCTTAAAAACTCTTTTAACTCTTTTAAGGATGAGCAAGTTACGGAAATTGATTTTTTATTTATGGGACCCAAAAAATTCACAGTTGCCATCAAAAACCCTTGAAAATAAATATATAATAACATAAGTTAAATTAAAAAGGTTTGATTATGCAAATTTTACAAAATTTAGACAAGATTGAAAAAACTCCAATTTATGTTGTGGAGGAAGCTGCATTAAAAAGAAATTGCGAACTTTTAGCTAAAATTAAAGAACAAAGCGGAGCGAAAATTTTACTAGCCTTAAAAGCCTTTTCATTTACAGCAAGCTTGAAATTAATCTCTAAATACCTAGATGGCGCCACTTGTAGCGGACTTTGGGAGGCAAAGCTAGCAAAGGAGTTCATGGGCAAGGAAATTCATACTTATTCTCCAGCCTTTAAAGATGATGAGATAGATGAGATAACAGAACTTTCAAATCATATAGTTTTTAACTCCTTAAACCAGCTAAACAAATACAAAGACAAAGCCTTAAAAAAAGGAAAAAGCATAGGACTTAGGGTAAATCCTGAACTATCGCTAGCTCCAAAAGCTTTGTACAATCCTTGTGCCAGGTTTTCAAGACTTGGAATTTTAGCCAAAGATTTACAAGATGAGCATTTGCAAGGAGTAAGTGGCTTACATTTTCATGCACTGTGCGAGGAAAGTGCTGAAAGCTTGGAACTTGTATTAAAATCTTTTGAGGATAAATTTGGCAAATTTTTTAAAAAACTTAGGTGGCTAAATTTTGGCGGAGGACATCACATAAGCAAAAAAGGCTACAATGTAGATAAGCTAATAAAGCTATGCAAGGATTTTTCAAGCAAATACAATCTTGAAATTTACCTTGAACCAGGCGAAGCGGTTGCGTGGCAGTGCGGAAGCTTGGTAAGCTCTGTAATTGACATAGTGCATAATGAAAAAAATATAGCCTTGCTTGACACCTCAAATGAAGCTCACATGCCAGATACAGTTATCATGCCTTATACTAGCGAGGTGGCTAATGCTAGAATTTTAGAAAAGAACTCAAAGCCAAAGCAAGATGAACACAGCTTTTTATTAGCAGGAATTTCTTGTTTAGCAGGCGATGTCATGGGAGAATATGCCTTTAAAAAGGAACTTAAGGTAAATGATAAAGTGGTGTTTTTAGACCAGGCGCATTATAGTATAGTGAAAAATACTACTTTTAATGGGGTTAGGTTGCCTAGCCTTGGTTTTCTAAGGGAAAATGGGGACTTAGAGCTTGTTAAAAGCTTTTCTTATGAGGACTTTAAAAGGAGAAATTGATTGATTTATTTACAATTAAGCTTAAATTTTTGTAGAATGCAAAGAAAGCCGTAAGGAGTTTTTATGTTTAAAAGCATAGGCTTAAAAATTTCGCTTATACTGTTTATAGTTCTCATCTTTAGTTTTTCAATCATACTTGCTATTTTGTATTTTAATGTAAAAGAAACTACCGCAAAAATGGCTTTATCAAATTTAAATAGCATAAGTGCTTCCGTTTTTCAGTCTATGAGACTATCTATGGACTTTGGAATGCGCGAAAAGATAGATGAGGCAATAGCCAATGCAAAAAGCATAGAGGGCGTGGCTGACATTAGAATTTATCCATCAAAAGAGGTTATAGAAACTTTCGATATGAAAAATCCTCAAACCAGCGATGAGGATGTGATAAAACAGCAGTTTAAGAACCCGAGCATAGTATCCATGCAAGCAACCTTAAACGATATAGCACATCTAAGGCTTATTAGGCCACTTTTGGCTGATGATTCTTGCATAGCTTGTCACGGCGATGTGAAAAACGGCGAAGTGCTGGGGGTTATGGACATATATCATAGTCTAGAGGAGACGCAAAGGGACTTAAATACAACCTCTAATATATTTATATTTATCTTTTGCATAGCCTTGATTTTAACACTAACTGTTATAGGATTTTTCTTAAAAACTGTAGTTGGAAAGCCTATTTTAGAGCTTTTAAACACGGCCAAAGAGCTATCTCAAGGCAGTGGAAATTTAAAAAGTAGATTAAGGATAAGAGGAAAGGACGAGATAGCTAGGGCTTGTAATTTCATAAATCTTTTCATAGAAAAAATTCAAAAAACAGTATCAGCAACGGCTGCAAATTCAAACAACATAGAAAAACAAGTAAAGCTTTTAAATACAAATGCAAGTTCGCTAAGCCAAATTTCAAGCAACACAGCCTTAAAAATTTCAAACTCATACAAAACTAGCAAAGATGTGAATTTAGAGCTTAACAATCTTTCCCAGCTTTCATCCTTAGCAAATGAGGCTAATGACAAATCCTTTGCCTTGCTTAATCAAATGATTGATTCTTTGTTTGCTTCGGCAAATAAAATCAACACGGTTGCTAGCAGTGAAAGCGAGTTAGCAACTAGGGTTGAAAGCATGGTTGAGTATGCGGATAAGATTAAAGACCTTACAAACAAAATGGATGATATAGTAGAGATGATAAATTTGCTAGCGCTGAATGCAGGGATTGAAGCAGCCCGTGCGGGAGAACACGGACGCGGCTTTGCGGTGGTAGCCGATGAGGTAAGAAAGTTAGCTGAAAATAGCGAGGAATTTTTAAGCAATATGCAAGCAACCATCAAGGACTTAGTAAGTAAAATTCACGACCTAAGCTCTACCTTAAAGCAAAACTCAAACAATATAATATCCTTAAACAAAGAGGCAACTTCTTTAGTAAATGACGCAAAAGAAGTAAAAGATAAAAATCAAGAAGCTAAGAACTTAGTAGAATCTTGCATGGACAAGATAAAAATTTCACAAGATAGCATACAAATCTTGCTAAAGGATATGGAAGAAAGCGTTTATGCCTCAGAACAAAACGAGGAAATTTCAAAGACCTTATCAAAGGTGGCTGATGAGTTAAAGATAGTTTGCGATAATTTAGAAAAAGAGCTTAGTGCTTTTAGAATTTAAAGTTAGGAGAAAAAATGTTAAAAAAACTTACATTGTGTCTTTTCGCTCTTCTTTTCATAACATCTTGTGCCAAAAATACAAGTGAACTTTCTAGCGAAAAAGAAAAATCTGTGCTGGCAACTTACGAACTTAGCGTGATGAAAATCAATAACAAAAGCATTAAAGTGCCAAAAGGCTTTGAAATAATACTTTTTGATGATAATACCTTAAGCTACAAGGGCTGTAATGTAGGCTTTGGAAGCTATCAAAAATCAGATAGTGAAATTTCGGTGCAAATTTCAGGTCTTACAAGAAAGATGTGTGAAAAAAACTTAATGGACCTTGAAAATACCTTTGTTGGTGCTTTTAGGGGCGAGTTTAAAACTCAAACATCTGGCAAGAATATATCATTTATAAATAAAAATTCAAATTTTTTCTTTAATATACTAGAAAAATAAGCTAATCTTAGGCAAAAGCCTAAGATTAGTAAAGAATTATATGCACCTTTTGTGAGCCGTGTACTCCAAAAACGGTTATGAGCTCTATATCAGCGGTTCTTGAAGGTCCTGCTATAAATAAGATATTATTAGGCAAAATTTCATTTTCTTTTTTTACCAAATTTAAAGCCTGCGATAAGCTTTTTACTATATTTTCCTTTTTTAGCAAGATTATACACAGCGTTGGTGCTAATGAAAGCATTCTTGGCTGTTCTTTTGAGGATAATACTAGGGCTACTCCATGAGAGCTTACTCCAAGCCTAGCGTGAATTACTGAAAATTCACTGTGAAAAACTTCTTGCCTTAAATTTTCTATCTCTTTATCAAAGCAAATTTTTTCATTAGCTTCAAGCTTAGACAAATCAAGCCCAAGAGAGCTACCATGTATAAGCTTGGCATAGCCATAACTTTTAGCTATCTCATTTATCTTTTCTTCAAGCTTATCCTCAGTGCTTTCTTCTACTATGTATTTGTTTGCCTCCATCTTTTGCTTGAGCTCTTCTAAGGCAGTGCCACTGCTTTGTATGTGAGCTACAGGATCGACACTGTCCTCAAAAACAAAGTCTTTTATACTATGAGCAACATTTAGTGCGTTTAAAATCTCTTCTTTGCTTTTCTTGCTTATCTCATCTATTCTACTCATAGACAACTCCTTCCATATTTTCAAGCTCTTTGTAAAGGTTAATTTTAATCTGTGGCAAATCCTTAAATTTGCTCCATTTTTTAATCACAGGCATGGATTTTCCCACGCTATGAAGTAAGGAGTTAAACAAATGCGTTTTAGACAAAGAAAATCTCCACAAAGCACCATTTGTAGCCATTTTTTCATAGCTTTTAAAAACAAAGGCTTCGCTAGAACTATGTTTTAAGGACTTTGCACCTAAAGGAGGATTTTTGCCCTGCCCCACCTTGTTGCTTCTTAGCTTTCTAATCAAATCAGCCAAAGGAATTTTCACAGGACACACTTCAGAACACCTTCCACAAAGTGAGCAAAAGCTTAAAATATCGCCCGTGTTATCTATACCAAAGATATTTGGACTTATCACCTCTCCTATTGGACCTGGATAAACTGTTTGATAAGTATGCCCTCCTATCTTATCGTACACAGGACAAAAATTCATACAAGCACCACATCTAATACATCTTAAAGCCTCGTAATAATCCTCGTGAGCTAGCATATCGCTTCTGTGGTGATTAAAAAGCACTATATGAACTTCCTTTGGTCCGTCTAAATCTCCATTTTTTCTAGGTCCAGTGATGATGTTATTATAAGTTGGGATAAATTGGCCTGTAGCTGAAGGAGTTAGCAAAGACACCATAGTAGCAGCATCCTCAAAACTTTGCATAACCTTTTCTATGCCACAAATCGCCACATGTATATCAGGTGCCGTGGTACACATCCTACCATTTCCCTCATTTTCTATAAGCCAAATAGCACCTTCCTTTGACATAGCAAAATTTACCCCGCTAAGCCCCATAGTTAAGCTCTCAAATTCACTTCTTAAATGCTCTCTAGCTATGGCATTTAGCTTTTCTATCTCATTTTCTAGCGGTGCGTTTAGTTTGTCTTTGAAAATTTGCCCTATTTCATAGCGGTTTCTGTGTATGGCTGGAACCACTATATGAACGGGAGTTTCGCCATTTAGCTGCAAAATAAGCTCGCCCAAATCAGTCTCAATCGCCTTAATCCCCTTTTTTTCTAGGTAGTGATTAAGCCCTACTTCTTCTGAGGCCATGGACTTACCTTTTAGAATTTTATTTATATTTTTTTCTTTCATAAGCTCGTAAATGATTTCACAGGCCTCATCGCTTGAATTTGCCCAATGCACCTTCATACCATTTTTCGTAGCGTTTTTTTCAAATTCTAAAAGCCTATCTTTTAAGGACATCAAAGCATTATTTTTAGCCTTTTTTGCCTTAGCTCTTAGTCCTTGCCAATCCTCAAATCTATCCTTAATGACATTTAGCCTATTTCTTTGCAAGGTGTGCATAGCATTTGAGAGGTTTTGCCTCATTTGAGCATCGTTTAGCTTTGTATTTACTATTTCTTCGTGTGGAATTTTATCTATACTCATAAAGCTACTCCTTGCACTCTTTTAAGTAAAAAATCATAAAGATGAATGCCCTTTATATCAAGGTTCATACGGCTCATAGTCCCGCTAATATTTAGCAAACAGCCTCCATCGCCACTTACTACATACTTAACGCCCGTTTTTTGTATATCAGCTATCTTTGCTCTTGCCATAGCATCTGAAATTTCAGGCTCTTTAACAGAAAATGTCCCGCCAAAACCGCAGCATTCCTCCTCAAATTCCAAAGGCACAAGCTCAACATTTTTAAGCTTGTTTATAAGAGATTTTGAAGCCTCTATACTTTTTTGAACCCTTAAAGCGTGGCAGTTTGAGTGCCAAGTTATCTTAATAGGCTCTCCTTTATCCTCTAAATTTACCTTTAAAACATCATTTAAATACTGCGAAAGCTCTATAACTCTTGAGCTAAAGGCTTTTACCTTTTCATAGTCCTTATCGTCTTTAAAAAGCTCTAAATAATCATGACTCATCATACCAGCACAAGAGCCACTTGGCACAACGATGGGATAATCCTCATTAAAAAGCTCTACATTGTAAAGGGCTACATTCTTGCTTTCTTTAAAATAGCCTGTGTTAAAGGAAGGTTGAGCACAGCAGGTTTGATTTTTCTTAAAAATCACTTCCACGTCATTTAGACGCAGAAGTTTTATAGCATTTAAAACGCTCTCTTGCATGGCAGCAGAGCCAAGACAAGTAGCATAAAAATACACTTTTTTCATACTACTTCCTACCTTTGTAAAGGCACAACATCAGGTATAATGCCTTGCATAAAGAAAGCTATGATAGCAGTCCAAATGGCTATGATAACTATGAAGCCTATGGAGTATTTAAGCGTAAATTTAAGCAAGTCAGATTCTCTTCCTACGAGCCCCACAGCAGCACAAGCAATGGCTATACTTTGAGGCGAAATCATCTTACCAACAACACCACCAACTGAATTTGCTGCTAAGAATAAGGCTTCGCCTATTCCAAGCTCTCTAGCTGTAACTTGCTGAAGCGTTCCAAACAAGAGATTTGAGCTTGTATCAGAACCGGTTAAGAATACTCCTATCCAGCCAATTACCGGACTAAAGAAAGCAAAGGCCTCGCCTGTTTGTGCAAAAGCCATACCCAAGGTTGCACTCATACCGCTATTTTTAGATATAAAGGCAAAAGAAACAACCAAACCTATGGTTACACAAGGTATAAACATTTCCTTAAGGGTTTCCCAAAAGCTTTCAGAAATTTGCTCTGCCTTAATCCTTAAAAAGACTATGCTAAGAAGTGCGGCTACTAAAATCGCTGTTCCTGCTTGAAAACCTACAAAATGTATAGGAAGTCCTAAGGATACTTGCTTGTTATTTGGATCTAAAATGCTTCCTTCAAGATTTGAAAAAACTAGGCTTACTTGAGTGTAAGAAAAAATTCCACCCTTTTCAAAAAGAGCCTTAAACCAAGGCTGAACCCAGATTACTATACAAAGGATTAAAAGCAAGAATGGCAACCAAGCTTTAAAAATTTGCCCAGCACTTAAAGAGCTTTTATTTTCAAAATTTGTTTCATTGTCAAGTCTAAAGATGTTTTTTGGAGACCAAAATTTTAGGAAAATTGTAGTACATATCAAGGAAACAACAGCAGATACTATGTCAGGAAGCTCGGCACCTAGGTGATTTGAGCTGTAAAACTGAGTTGCGGTAAAAGATATGGCAGCCACTAAGATAGCAGGAAAGGTTTCTTTAAGGCCTTTAAAACCATCCATCAAAAAGACTATGAAAAATGGAACTGTTAAAGAAAGTGGCACAAGCATACGACCTGTCATTGCTGATACTTGAAGTTGCTCTACTCCAACTAAATTACTCATAGCTATGATAGGAATTCCAACAGCACCAAAGGCAACCGGTGCGGTATTTGCTATCAAACAAAGTCCAGCCGCATACAAAGGCTTAAGTCCAAGCCCAACAAGCAAGGCAGCGGTGATGGCAACAGGACCTCCAAAGCCTATCGCACCTTCTAAAAAAGAACCAAAACAAAAGCCTATCAAAATCACTTGAATTCTATGATCAGGGGTGATTGACATAACGCTTTGTCTTATAACCTCAAAAGAACCAGACTTAACAGAAAGCTTATAAAGAAAGATTGCTGCTATAATTATCCACGCAATAGGCCAAAGTCCGTTGATAAAGCCTTGTACAAAGGAAGCTCCCACCAAAGAAAAAGGCATAGAATAAACAAAAACAGCCACCACAGAAGCAAATATAACAGTAACAAAACCTGCCACATAAGCTTTCATCTTAAGCACTAGCAAACACAGCAAAAAGCACAGTATGGGCAAAAAGGCCACCAAGGCACTTAAAAATATGTTTGAAAGTGGATTAAAATTTTGTATATACGCATTTGCAAGATCCATCGCAAAGCTCCTTTCAAATAAATTCATAATTACATTTAAATTCTATATACAAAAACGAAAAGTAATCTTAAAAAGCCTTTTTATGCGTAGAAATAAAGATAGTACTGTGTAAAATTTGCAAGTATAAATTTTATGTTATATTAAATTGTAACACCGTATAGGCTCTCATAAACGAAAGCTGTAAAAATTATCTTAAAAAATAAATTCTTTTCTAAATTTTATTACAAAATTAAACAGTAAGAAACAAAAACAAATAAAAAATTATAAAAAACAAATAAATTTTTGTAGAATGTATAGTTTACAAGTTTAAATTCAAATTTTAGGAGATTAAAGTGAATGCTATCGTTGAAGAAAGCTTAAAATTTGCACAAAGTTTGCAAGAAAAAGTTACAGCAAATATTGATGAAAGCGAAAGAATTTTTCATCAAAAAATGCAAAAACTACTAAACAATCCAGAAAATAAAGTAATGCTAATAGAATTACTAGACCGTTCTTTTCGTTGTAAGAATAAAGCCGCTTCGTTTGACCTTATAGAACATACCTTAAACAAATTTGGGATAGCTGATTTTTTCACAGCTTTTGAGAAATTTTTACTCTTTTGTTTTTTAAATTTTGGAAAAATTGCACCAAATTTCAGCGTGCCTTTCTTTGTATCGCATTTAAGAAAGGATACAAGTGCTATGGTGCTAGATGCTAGTGATGAATTTTTAAGGGCTCACAGCGAAAAGAGACAAAAAGAAAACAACATAACCTTAAATATAAATTTAATCGGCGAGGAAGTCTTGGGTGAGGCTGAGGCTAAATACAGACTAGAAAAATACGAAGAAACCATAAAAAAAGACTATATAAAATACATCTCTATAAAAATTACGACTATTTTTTCGCAAATTAACATTATAGATTTTGAGTACTCAAAAGAAGAGGTTGTAAAAAGACTTGATAGACTTTATGCTTTGGCCTTAGAGGAGGAGAAAAAACAAGGCGTAGAAAAATTCATAAATCTTGATATGGAAGAATACAAAGACCTAGAACTAACAGTTGATGCTTTTATGGAGAGCATTGCCAAATTTGACATAAAGGCGGGTATTGTTTTACAGGCTTATATACCTGATTCTTACGAGTATCTTAAAAAGCTTTTTGCCTTTTCAAAAGAAAGGGTTTTAAAAGGAATGAAGCCTATAAAAATTCGCTTTGTAAAGGGTGCAAATATGGAAAGCGAGGAAACTATCGCAAGCCAAAGAGGCTGGGAGCTTCCTACCTTTTCTAAAAAGGTTGATACAGATAGCAATTACAACAAAATGCTTGATTTTATCTTGCAAGATGATAACTACAAATACATAAACATAGGCATAGCAAGCCATAATATCTTTGAGATAGCCTACGCTTATACTAGGATAAAAAACGCAAATGCGTTGGATAGCTTTAGCTTTGAAATGCTTGAGGGTATGAGCTTGCAATGCTCTTATGAGCTTTCAAATTTCCATAAACTCATACTTTACGCCCCGGTTTGTGATGAAAAGCACTTCAACAACGCCATAGCATACCTTGTAAGAAGACTTGATGAAAACACAAGTGCTGATAATTTCATGCGTTATTTTTTCAATTTAAAAGTAAATGATGAAAACTACAATGCACAAAAAGAACTCTTTATAAGCTCCTTAAAAGGCATAGCAAATCTTGATAACAGCCCTAGAAGAAAGCAAGATAGAAACAAAAAATCAGACATAAAAGGCACTTATGAGACAAACAGCTTTAAAAACGAGCCAGATACTGATTTTATCTTAGCTGCAAATAGAACTTGGGCTAAGAAAATCAAAGAAAAATATGAGAATTTAAAAGCACTTGAAATTTATCCTGTAATTGGCGATGAGCTTAAAAACACCGAGCTAAACAAAATGACTGTAAACGATAAAATCAACAATCAAAAAGTAGCAGATGTGTATCTAGCAGGAGAAAAAGAAATCAAACAAGCCTTAGAGGTGGCAAAAAATTCTAAATTCAAAGAACTTGATACTGAGGAAATTTATAAAATTCTAAATCAAGTAGCCATAAATTTAAGAGAATCAAGAGGCGATTTAATAGGCATTGCTGCCTTAGAAGTGGGCAAAAATTTCATAGAAATTGACGCTGAGGTGAGCGAGGCGATTGACTTTGTTGAGTTTTACCCTCACTCTTTAAGAAAATTAAAAGAGGATAATAAAAATACCAAATTTAAGCCAAAGGGCGTTGGAGTTGTCATAGCACCTTGGAATTTCCCTGTTGGAATTTCAGTAGGAACCATAGCTGCACCACTTGCTGCGGGCAATACCGTGATTTACAAGCCATCTTCCTTATCAAGCGTTACTGGTTATATGCTTTGCAAATGCTTTTGGGATGCTGGTGTGCCAAAGGATGCTTTGATTTATTTACCATCTAAGGGTTCTGATATATCAAAATATCTCTTAGTTGATGAGGCTGTTAAATTCTCTGTCTTAACGGGTGGAGAAGAAACTGCTTATGCGATGTTAAAGGCAAATCCTACCCTAATGCTTAGTGCTGAAACAGGGGGCAAAAACGCTACAATCGTTTCAAAATACGCAGACAAAGACCAAGCTGTTAAAAATATAGTGCATTCAGCCTTTTCAAATTCAGGGCAAAAATGCTCAGCCACTTCCTTGCTGATACTTGAAAAGGAAGTTTATGAGGATGAGGACTTTAAAAAGAATTTGGTGGATACTGCCATGTCCATGTCTCTTGGCTCGCCTTTTGTGCTTAAAAACAAGCTTTGTGCCTTAGCTGACAAGCCAAATGATAAGCTTAAAAAGGCTATGGGTGAGCTTCAAAGCTATGAAAGCTGGGCTTTAGAACCTAAATTTAAAGATGGTAATGAATATTTAATGAGCCCGGGCATAAAATACGGCACCAAAAAAGGAGATTTCACGCACAAAACCGAGCTTTTCGCACCGATTTTAACAGTCATGTGTGCTAAAAATTTACAAGAAGCCATTACAATTGCAAATTCGACAGATTACGGTCTTACTGCTGGCTTTGAAAGCCTTGATGAAAGAGAGTGGGAGTATTTTCACACAAATATAGAAGCTGGAAATATTTACATAAACAAACCAACAACCGGTGCTATAGTGCTTCGTCAGCCTTTTGGTGGTATTAAAAAATCCGCCATTGGTTTTGGTAGAAAGGTTGGTATTTATAACTACATAACGCAATTTACAGATATAAGCCAAGATAGTGCAGATGAAAATTTACTTGACTGCGAATTTGCTAAAAAACTTGATGAAGCCTCACAAAATAGTAATTTTGCTTCTATAAAAGATGAGCTTAAAAAGGCTGCTTTAATGGCAAAAAGCTATGCTTACCACTACAAACACGAATTTTCTCAGGTAAAAGAATATGTAAAGGTAAGGGGTGAGGAAAATTTATTCTCATACAACAAGGTATCAAGTTTTGCGTATAGGATAGATAAAAACGATAGTTTAAGCGATATTTTAGGCGTAATCTTGGCCTTAAATATACTAAATATTAACGCTGTGCTAAGCTATAAAAACAATGCTAACATAGAGCTTATAAAAGAAAATTTACAAAACTTTGGCCTAAAGGCTAAATTCGTAAAAGAGGATGAAAAAGCCTTTGTAAGCTCGATACCAAACTACGAAAGAGTGCGCTTTATGGGCGAGGTCAGCAAGGACAGTGCTATATATAAAGAAGCTGCTGCAAATGCTAAGATAGTTATTAACACAAAACCGCTGATAAATGGTCGTTTCGAGCTTTTACTCTACCATAATGAAAAATCTGTGAGCATTTCTTATCACAGATATGGAAATCTAGGCAATAGAGCACTAAAAGAAAGGAGTTGAAATGGAACAAGTTGTAATAAGCACTGAAATTGCCATAACCTTTGTGGCATACTCGGCTTTAATGCTATACATAGGTTTTTATTTTTACAAGAAAAATAAAAACACAGAGGATTATTTCTTGGGTAACCGCTCTTTAGGGCCTGTTATATCGGCACTAAGTGCGGGGGCTTCTGATATGAGCGGTTGGCTTTTAATGGGTTTGCCAGGTGCCCTTTATGTAAGCGGCTTGGTAGAAAGCTACATAGCCATAGGTCTTAGCATAGGTGCTTTGCTAAATTGGAGCTTAGTAGCAAAAAGACTAAGACTTTACACAGGCAAGGTAAAAGAGTGCATAACCATACCTGATTATTTTGAGTCAAGATTTCAAGATGATAAGCATGTGTTACGTGTGGTGTGTGCCTTGGTTATCTTGGTGTTTTTTACCTTTTATGTTTCATCAGGACTTGTGGCTGGTGCAAAGCTTTTTGAAGCCACATTTGGCATAGAATACTCTTATGCGCTTACAACAGGAACTTTGATCATAGTTATTTATACATATTTGGGCGGATACAAGGCTGTGTGCTGGACAGATATGATACAAGGGCTTTTGATGATGCTAGCCTTAATTACTGTACCTATTGTTATGCTTTATCATATAGGCGGCTTGGATGAGACTTACAAGTATGTATCAAATTCAGATGAGGCGAAAAAAGAGTTGGTAGAATTTCAAAAGCAAATTCCAGAGCTAAGCACTAAGCTAACTCAAGACTTAAATGGTGTAAAAGCTGAACTTGAAGCCTTTGCTAGCAATTTAAGAAAAACTCAAGATAAATCCTTAAGCATAAAGGATATAAACACAAACAATCAAGACTTAAGCACTTTGGCAAATTATAAAGAAATCGTGGAATTATTTGACGGCGATACAAGCAAATTTATCTTCTTTAAAGACATAGCAACTAAGCTTGAAAATGCACTGAATCAAGCGGATGTGGCTCAGATAAATAGCATTTTATCGGCCTTTGCAAGCATAGAGCTTAAAACAAGCGATAGACTTGCAATGACTTCAAATATATCTTTATTAGCCGTTATTTCAGCGCTTGCTTGGGGGCTTGGATATTTTGGGCAACCTCACATAGTCATACGTTTTATGTCCATACGCTCGACTAAAGACATACCAACAGCTACCTTTGTGGGCATTTCTTGGATGGTGATTTCACTTATAGGTGCTTGCTTCATAGGAATTTTAGGCGTTGCTTATGCTAATAAATTTGAGCTTTCCTTGCAAGACCCTGAAAAAATCTTTATAGTTATGTCGCAACTTTTATTTAATCCTTGGATAACAGGTATCTTGCTATCTGCTATCTTGGCGGCCATTATGTCAACTGCCTCATCTCAGCTTTTAGTATCTAGTTCTACAATAGCTGAGGACTTTTACAAAAGAATTTTCAACAAAGAAGCTGAATCTCAAACAGTTATGAGGCTTGGAAGATTTGGCGTTTTACTTGTTGCTGTTGTGGCCTTTTTGATTTCGACCGATAAAAATTCTAGCGTTTTAAGCATAGTAGCTTACGCTTGGGCTGGTTTTGGCTCGGCATTTGGTCCTGTTATGCTCATATCTTTATTTTGGTCTAGGATGAGCAGGGCTGGTGCAATCAGCGGTATGATTGTTGGTGCTGTTATGGTTGTGCTTTATAAAAATGTTTTAGCGGATGCTTTAAATTTCCACATATATGAGATAGTTCCGGGCTTTTTATGTGCTACGCTAACTATAATCATAGTAAGCTTGCTAAAAGAGGATAAAAAAAGCGAAAAAGAATTCGAAGTTATCTCGAAAAATCTTTAAACATAGCCCCTTTAGGGCTATTTTCTCATTTTACACAGGCATTAAAAAAAATATTTATTTCTTTGTATAAAAAATAAAAACTATGTTAGAATTATATGTGACATATTTTTTAAGGAGTCATTATGAAAAAAAGCCTTTTGTTGGTTTTTGTTTTGTTTTCTTTTGTTGCAAATTCTTTTGCGTACACACATACATACGAAGACAATCCATATAAATGTTCATTGCAAAATCTAATAAAACCAAATTCTTGCAAACCTCAGTATATGTGGAATGACAAATATAAATGTTACGCTATACCTTATATAACAGTAGGCGGAGAGCCTGTTTGCAAGAGCTAAAATATGCTTGTCATAGCTGCTAGTAGTTTTTACAGAACGCAAAATGAAGCTGTTTTTAGAGCTGAATCTTCAGAGCTTAAGATAAGACAAAAAGAGGATTTTAGCCTAGATAAAAACGAAAACAGCTATGGCGAAAACACCCTTGTTAAATTCTTTAGTGATGAAAAAGAACTTTCTTTAAAACTTAACAAACAAAGCCTAGAACTTTTAAAATCTAACTTTGCTGAAACAAATTTTATAGATTTGGGCAGGGGTGTGATAGGCTTGAGTGGATCTGCGGCCTCTTTTGTTGATTCTTGGTATAAGGACATAAGTATAAATAGGAATTTTTTAAAGGCTGATTTAAACAGAGACGGCAAGATAGAAGGCAATGAATTTAAGCTTTTAAGAAATTCTGTAAAAGATTTCAACGAAAATCAAGATTTAAGAGAGTTAAAAGACGCACCTACTGTTGTGCTAAGAGAGGTTACAAAAACGCAGGGCTACATGCAAAGCGAAATAAAAGATAAGGCATTAAGCCTTGAAGAGCTCTTAAATCAAGCTATAATAAGCGATAAAAATTTAGACGGCAAAATTACCAGGCTAGAATATGCTGCACAAGGACAAAGTGATGAAGAGGGCTATAAAAACTGGGCTTTAGAGGAAGTAAAGGATATGGGCAAAATAAAGGCTATGATAATAGACCCTAACAATACCATAACTCCTTTTTTTGAGGGCAAGTCTATTTATGAAATTTATAATGCCTTTGCCAAACAAAGCTCTACAAATGCCTTTGAAGGCATACAAGAAAATTCTAAGCAAATAGGGGTAAAGGACATAAAAAAGGGCGAAAAAGACGAGGAGAAAGAAAAACTGCTTAGAGAATTTCCTGAACTAAAAAGTATCATACAAAACAACCCAAACATAAGCAAAGAAAGCCTAGAAAAGATAAGAGAAAAAAAGAAAATAGCTAGTGCTTACAGTCAAGAAGACTTAAAAACACTCTTTTCAAAAACTCTTTTATCCTTTGAAAAAAGAGCTTAAGAAAGATATAATAATCTCACTTATAAGTAGCATACTAAAGAAAATATTTTAAAAACACTAAAATAAAATTAAGAAAAAACAAGCTTTAAAAGTAAAAGAATAAAAATCAAAGCCCACCGAGGCAGGCTTTAAAGAGTAAATTACGCAGGATAAACAGAAACTTTTTTTCTGTTTTTATCCTTTCTTTCAAATTTAACAAATCCATCAATTAGAGCAAATATAGTATGGTCTTTGCCCATGCCTACATTGTTTCCCAAATGAGTGGCAGTGCCTCTTTGGCGGATTATGATATTTCCAGCTCTTACAAATTCACCGCCGAATTTCTTAACGCCTAAGCGGCGACCTATGGAATCTCTGTTGTTTTGAGTTGAACCTTGACCTTTTTTGTGTGCCATTTTATCTCCTTAAGCCTTTATATCACTTACTCTTACGCGAGTTACTTGTCTTCTAAAGCCTCTTTTAAGCTTAGAATCTTTTCTACGCCTTTTCTTGTAAATAATCACTTTCTTATCTTTAGAGTGTGCTAAAACCTCTAAGACAACCTTTGCACCAGCTACAAAAGGTGCACCTACCTTTAAGTCCTTGTCATTCACAGCAAGCACTTCGCTTACTTCTATGCTAGACTTTACTTCAGCTTGCAAACGATCAAGCTTTAGCTCATCGCCAACGCTTACTTTATACTGTTTGCCGCTATGTTTAAAAATAGCATACATCTTTAACCTTTCTTGGTAAGTTACCACAAAGCACCACGAGGGATTTATAAGCTTTAATGGCTTTGATAAAAGCCTAGATTATAGTGAAATTTACTTAAATTTTATATTAAATTTACTCATACGCAAAAGATAGATAAGTATATTTTGACTTTTATTTTAAAATTTTCGTGAATTTTACCGTGTTCTTTAGATAAAAATATTTTGAAATTTTTAAAGCCCATTTAAGGGCCTTAAAAATCAAAAGCCTAAATTTACGCCGCCGCCCTCGCCTAGCTTATAATTTGCTTCCTTGCCTTTATCGTTTTCAAGACGGCACACATCAGCTAGCCTTGGCTGGCCTTCAAGTATCTTTGCACTTGAAGTATTTTTTGATGAGCTTAGTATCTGCACTTTTGAGTTGGTGCTTCCCTCGCACAGATAAACATCACCCTTTTTTAACTCTGCTTCAAAAACAACCTCTTTATCGCTAGCCATGGCCACATACAAAGGATATAGCTTGGAAATAAGCTCGGCAGAAATGGCATTAGCTATCTTTTTGCTAGCCTCTTCATTGCTTTTAACATCATCTTCCTTTACAGAAATGCTAAGGATGAGGCTATCTGCTGCTTTAATTTCTTTCGTGGCAAATAAAAGCAAGCGGTAATCAACCACAACATCACCCTTTAAGCTTGAATTTTGCACCGTTATATTAGAGCTTTTAGATGATGAGGCTCCTATATCTCTTAGGTTAAAAACAAGCATATAATCAGAGCCTATAACATTTCCAAGTTTGTATAGGTCCTCGCCTGAGCTATCCTCGCTTTGCATTAAGGCTTTTTCTGTCTTATAGTATTTATCACTCTTTCTATCAAGAACAGTGAATTTGCCGCTTTTTATAAGCTCATTATTTAAATTTATAAGTATATTATCGCCCAAGGTTTTAAAATACGAGTCATTAAAAACGGCTATAGTAGGCTTTTCATCTCTTTTAAATAGTGTTTTATAGGCATTTACAGACACTGTATATCTGCCATTCTCATCTATCTCAACACTTGTTATCTCATAAGTATCTATCCTGCCCTTAGTTAAGGAGTAAATTTGAGTATCCAAAGTAGAGCTATAACCAACATCAAACACATGCAGCTTTTGCTTTGCTAAAGCGGTTCTTACATTAGCCGTGCTAAAACCTCTCATCTTGGTAATAGCCTCAAGCAAGGCATTTATGGTAGCTTCTTCCTTGCTTAGCCCGCTGCCTTGCCCCGCAGAGACATTTATATAGGTACCATCCTTTGTGCTTAAAGATAGGCCTATTTCCTTTTGAAAATTCACACTCGTGTTAGTTTCAGCATACATAAAACAAGATAAGATAGCAAAAACAAAAAGTGCTTTTTTCATATCTTATCCTTACCAAGTTACAGATTTACTAGAACCTGTTTTGCTAACAGTTTGCTCATCTTCCCAATATGCCAAACCGCTTGTTAAATCAGTTACGGTTAGGTGAAAGAAATATTCAGCTTGAATTTTACCATTAGGTAGTTTTACTGTGTCTTGTCTTATCTTACCTGCTAGTGAGAAATCAGGCGATACAAGTGTGCCTTTTTTTGCTATGGTGTTTTGATTAAACTCATCATTATCTCTTAAAGATCTTACATCATGGCTCATACTATCCTTTGCCCCGCCAGCTGCAACTGCGGTAGTTAGCACGAATTTGCCTGATTTTCTGAGAGCTATGGTGATTTTAGAAATCATTCTATCAGTGTCTATCCTTTGAGGAGTATCATTTACTATCCTACCTATGGCTATAACCTTTCTTTGTCCCGGTCTTATATTAGCAAAGGCTGGATCTCTTAGCATGGACTGTATCATAGTATCAGCAGCATTTTCAAAATCCTCTCTATCAAGTCCTAGCGTTAAAGCTGCTCCTTGTTTTTCCTGAGTAGCCTTGCCATCTGTGTATGAAACCGCAGCGGTAGAACAAGCATTTAAAAGAAAAGCCGTAGCTAAACCTAAACCTAAAATTTTAATCTTTTTCATATCTTATCCTTTCTTAAGTATTATTTTAAAACTAACAGCATCTTTATTTGCTGCAACTCTTTGTACGACAAATTCCTTATTTTTCTTAAGCTTTAACTTATCTTTTTTATCAGCATAAGCAGGGCCTTGAATTTTAAAGCCATCCTCATCAAACCAAGAAATCTCATAAGATATAGTTTTGTCATTTCTACTAAGTAAGATAAGCTCTACTTCTAACAAGGAATTTGAGTTTGTCCTATAGTTAAAACTTTTAACTATATCTTTACTAAGCCCTTCAAAAACTATATGCTTTTCAATCCTTTCTTGCATAGGATCAACAGCCTTGCTAGCACAAGCATTAAAAACAAAAAGCACAGCAAAAGCTGTGAAAAACATAAAAATTCGTTTCATACTCTTCCTTTATTATTTTTGTATAAGCCAAACCTTGCTTGGAGAATTCTCACTAAAGGATCTTAGCACAAGTAAGGCATTTTTATTTTTATCTAAATTTTCATTAGTGTATAGTATCTTTCCCGTATTTTGCTCAATGCTTATGCTTCCCTTATTTTCAAGCATTACAACCTGAGCACTCTTAGGCAAGGCTGACCAGTATCTAAGGTCTGCATTTGTTGTAACAGCATTTAAAACACTAGTTGCAAGGCTTAGCAAACCTCCGGTTGAGTCATTGTTTGCCACTGCCATATTAATAGCAGTTTTTGATATGGAAGAACTTACTGCCTTTAGAATTTTTAAAGGCAGTTTTATCTTAAATTCAGTGGCTATGATATTATCAAAATTTACCAACTCAACGCTTTGTTGATCATTTGCGATTAAATAAGGATAAGAATAAGACCTAGTCTTTAAAACCGGCAGGGCAAAAGAGGTATTTACAATGTTATCATTAAACACATAAGGAATACTAAATTTAAACTCCTCAAGCCCGGCACCAAGCCCATTTTCATATACCACAAAGATGTATTTTTTAAGCCTTTGAGGAGAACTTGAGTTTGCGTATTGGTTAAATACCCTAAGCTGGGCATTAAGCTCTGCTTTCTTAGAATTTACAACAGCCACTTCTTTGAACAAATCAGCAGCCTTTATATAATCATCATCCAAAAAGAAAAATAAAGCACTCATATAGGTAGCATAAGGATTTACAAAATTTTTAGTCGTTTGAAAGTCCTTTAACAAATGCTCGTACTGCTTACTTATATCATTAAAGCCTGAATTTATTTGTCCGTAGTTTTCGTCCTTTTTATTCTTATCAAATTCAGCCCTTAAAGCCGCTATGTCGCTTGCGAAATATTCCTTTGCTCTGTCTTGTCTATTTAGGGCTCTGTTAAATTCAACTCTAGCATTTTCAAAGTCGTTTAAACTCATGAAATTTAAGCCCTTGTATACATTTAACATAATTCTTTCGTACAAGGTTCCGTCATAATCGCTGATATTATCATTTATCAGCGTGGTTCCAACTGTTTTTAGGGCTTTTGAACCCACACTTTTAAGGTCAACATCGTATTTATAAGAATCCTCAACCTTATCAAACAAATAATTACTTCTATTAAAATCATCGCACTGCCTAGCTATATAGGCTGCATTTAAACCAACATAAATTACATCTTTTTTATTCTCTACCTTTTCTTGTTCCTTATCTAAAAAGCTATTAGAACAAGAGTTAGCTAAAAGTGCGTTTGCGTAAATTAGATTATCAGAGCTATGATTTGAGCAAGCAATAAAAAATAAAGATAAAACAGTAAAAATTAAAATCCTTATCATAAATGCTCCATTTATAAATTTATGAGAATTGTAATCTTAAAAGGTTAACAAATCCGCCATTAAGGCGGATATTAAAGAGCAAAAGGAACTATTAAAAAGCCAAGAGCCACAGATATAGCTATAGCCATAACTCCCGGTAAAAAAAAGGCGTGATTAAAGATAAATTTGCCTATGCGAGTTGTGCCTGTATCATCCATTTGCACCGCACCAAGCAAGGTAGGATAAGTAGGAAAAACACACAATGCAGAAACTGCAGCAAAACAAGCAACAAGCATGTAAGAATCTGCCGGATTTGCAGCTGAAATTCCAAGTGCTGATATGATGATAGGCGTGATTGCCTTAGCAGTTGCGGCCTGAGAATGCAAAAGTATGGAGGCAAAAAAGAAAGCAACAGCTAGCATAGCAGGGCTTTGTTTTACCCATTCACCAGCCACATCTTTAATGTCTTGCTCATGACCACTTACAAAGGTATTTCCAAGCCAGACCACACCAAAAACGCAAATGCAAGCAGTCATACCGGCCTTAAAAAGGCTTGTATCTGTTATCTTGCTAACATCAACCTTGCAAAATATCACAATCAAACAAGCCGCACTCAATAAAAAGCTCATAATCGCCGCATCTCTTGTTACAACAGGATTTTCTATCAAGGCAACATTACTTGAAATAGCAGTTGCATAAAGCACAACCGCCAAAACTGTAAATAAAAATATAAGCACAGAAAGCTTTGCACCCGGTTTATCCTCAACTTGTAAAACCTCTTGTGCGTCCTTTACAAGCCCAGCCTTTAATCTAGCTTGATAAACAGGGTCTGTATCTAGACGGGTATTTGTAAAAAGTCCTATGATAAGAGAGATTAGTATGCAAGCTAAGATGGTAGTTATAAGCCAAATTCCAAGTAAGGTAGGGTAATTCCATCCAAGTGGCTCTAAAACACCGCTCATATAAACAACCGCAGCTGAAACAGGAGAAGCGGTAATTCCAATTTGCGATGACACGACAGAAACCGAAAGAGGTACTGAAGGCTTGATGTTTTGTGCTTTTGCCACATCGATAATAACAGGCATTAGCGAAAATACCGCATTACCTGTTCCAGCTAAGATAGTAAGCCAATAGCAGCAGCAAGGTCCAAGATAGTTTATATACTTAGGATTTGCACGCAAAAGCTTTTCTGTAAGCCTTACTAAATAATCAAGGCCTCCGGCTTGTTGCATAGCAGATATAGCACAAATCGCAGCAGCTATGATTAAAATCACGTCCCAAGGTATGTTTCCGGGTTTCATTCCAAGCACTATACCAAGCACAACAACGCCAAGCCCACCAGCATAGCCAATGCCAATACCACCTAAGCGAATTCCCAAGAATATAGCACCTAAGAATACGACAAGTTGTATGATGATTTCCATAACACTATAATCCATAATCTCTCCTTATTTTTTAGCCTCTAAGTGAGGGTTTAGCATATTTTCAGGCAGAATTATAAACGAAATCAGAGCAAACTTTTTCATTTGCACTAATTCCGTCTATACATTTATCAGCTAAAGTATACATGGCCTTTTCAAGCATTATTACAGAATTAAATAAATTATAAGCAGCCACAGGCTCAAAGACATTTAGTTGTAGCTGTCCTCCCTCGCAAGCCATAGTAATGGTCACATCAGAGCCAATTACTTGAAAGCATACTTGATTTACAACCTCTAGAACAAGAGTTAGCTAAAAGTGCGTTTGCGTAAATTAGATTATCAGAGCTATGATTTGAGCAAGCAATAAAAAATAAAGATAAAACAGTAAAAATTAAAATCCTTATCATAAATGTTCCATTTATAAATTTATGAGAATTGTAATCTTAAAAGGTTAACAAATCCGCCATTAAGGCGGATATTAAAGAGCAAAAGGAGCTATTAAAAAGCCTAGAGCAACAGCTAAGGCTATGGCTAAAACGCCCGGTAGAAAAAAGGCGTGATTAAAGATAAATTTGCCTATGCGAGTTGTGCCTGTATCATCCATTTGCACCGCACCAAGCAAGGTAGGATAAGTAGGAAGAACAAACAGTGCAGAAACTGCAGCAAAACAAGCAACAAGCATGTAAGAATCTGCCGGATTTGCAGCTGAAATTCCAAGTGCTGATATGATGATAGGCGTGATTGCCTTAGCAGTTGCGGCCTGAGAATACAAAAGCATGGAGGCAAAAAAGAAAGCAACAGCTAGCATAGCAGGGCTTTGTTTTACCCATTCACCAGCCACATCTTTAATGTCTTGCTCATGACCACTTACAAAGGTATTTCCAAGCCAGGCCACACCAAAAACGCAAATGCAAGCAGTCATACCGGCCTTAAAAACGCTTGTATCTGTTATCTTGCTAACATCAACCTTGCAAAATATCACAATCAAACAAGCCGCACTCAATAAAAAGCTCATAATCGCCGCATCTCTTGTTACAACAGGATTTTCTATCAAAGCAACATTACTTGAAATAGCAGTTGCATAAAGCACAACCGCCAAAACTGTAAATAAAAATATAAGCACAGAAAGCTTTGCACCCGGTTTATCCTCAACTTGTAAAACCTCTTGTGCGTCCTTTACAAGCCCAGCCTTTAATCTAGCTTGATAAACAGGGTCTGTATCTAGACGGGTATTTGTAAAAAGTCCTATGATAAGAGAGGTTAGCATACAAGCTAAGATGGTAGTTATAAGCCAAATTCCAAGTAAGGTAGGGTAATTCCATCCAAGTGGCTCTAAAACACCGCTCATATAAACAACCGCAGCTGAAACAGGAGAAGCGGTAATTCCAATTTGCGATGACACGACAGAAACCGAAAGAGGTACTGAAGGCTTGATGTTTTGTGCTTTTGCCACATCGATAATAACAGGCATTAGCGAAAATACCGCATTACCTGTTCCAGCTAAGATAGTAAGCCAATAGCAGCAGCAAGGTCCAAGATAGTTTATATACTTAGGATTTGCACGCAAAAGCTTTTCTGTAAGCCTTACTAAATAATCAAGGCCTCCGGCTTGTTGCATAGCAGATATAGCACAAATCGCAGCAGCTATGATTAAAATCACGTCCCAAGGTATGTTTCCGGGTTTCATTCCAAGCACTATACCAAGCACAACAACGCCAAGCCCACCAGCATAGCCAATGCCAATACCACCTAAGCGAATTCCCAAGAATATAGCACCTAAGAATACGACAAGTTGTATGATGATTTCCATAACACTATAATCCATAATCTCTCCTTATTTTTTAGCCTCTAAGTGAGGGTTTAGCATATTTTCAGGCTTTAAAATTTCATCGATTTGTTCTTTGCTTAAGAGCCCACGTTCTAGTGCAAGATCAGCTACAGGCTTGCCTGTTTGCATAGCTTCTTTTGCTATAGAGGCTGAGTTTTCATAGCCTATGTAAGGATTTAAGGCTGTTACAATACCAACAGAATTATAAACGAAATCAGAGCAAACTTTTTCATTTGCAGTGATTCCATCTATACATTTATCAGCTAAAGTATACATGGCCTTTTCAAGCATTATTACAGAATTAAATAAATTATAAGCAGCCACAGGCTCAAAGACATTTAGTTGTAGCTGTCCTCCCTCGCAAGCCATAGTAATGGTCACATCAGAGCCAATTACTTGAAAGCATACTTGATTTACAACCTCTGGGATAACAGGATTTACCTTGCCCGGCATTATAGAGCTACCTGGTTGCATTTTTGGTAAATTTATTTCATTTAAACCACATCTTGGACCAGAGCTTAACAATCTTAAGTCATTACAAACCTTAGAAAGCTTCACAGCAACCCTTTTTAGCACACCGCTAACTTGAACGAAACCACCGGTATCTTGGGTAGCTTCTATCAAATCCTCGGCCACAACATATTCATATCCGGTTACTTCTCTAATCTTTTTTTCAACCACTTTTGGATAATCAGGGTGCGAATTTATGCCCGTTCCTATGGCGGTGCCTCCCAAATTTATCTCTAAAATAAGCTTTCTAGCTTCTAAAACTCTTTGTATATCCTCTGCAATCATAACAGCAAAGGTTTGAAATTCACGTCCTAATGTCATAGGCACGGCATCTTGAAGCTGAGTTCTACCCATTTTTAAAACATTTTTAAACTCATCAGCCTTTTTTTCATAAGACTTTTTAAGATGTTCCATAGCCTTAGCCAAATCACTTAAATAATCATGCAAAGCAAGTCTTATGGCCGTAGGATAAGCGTCATTTGTGCTTTGAGACAAATTTACATCGTCATTTGGGTGCAGGTATTGGTATTCGCCCTTTTTGTGTCCTAAAATTTCAAGGGCTATGTTAGCTATAACCTCGTTTGCGTTCATATTTGTGCTAGTTCCAGCACCGCCTTGTATCATATCAACAACAAACTGATCGTAATATCCGCCTTCTAGAATTTTATCACAAGCCTTAACTATAGCTTCTTCCTTAGTCTTATCTAGCAACTTAAGCTCATAATTTGCCATAGCAGCAGCCTTTTTTACTCTAGCTAAAGCCCTTATAAAACGCGGAAAATCCTTTAATTTATCATGTGAAATATTAAAATTTTCCACAGCTCTAAAGGTTTGCACACCATAATAAACATCGTTAGAAATTTCTAACTCGCCGATGAAATCGTGTTCTTTTCTAGTAGACATAAATAAGTCTCCTTAAAATATAATTTAAAATACCTACTTGGCATTTTGCAGATATTTTAACAAAAAATTAACGGATATTATATAAAAAGTAACAAAAATCTTATCAAGTTGTTTTTTTAGATAGAATTGCACTGAATTTAAAAAATGCAGATATAAACAAGGATTAGAAAGACTTTCTAATCCTTAAAAGTATCAAAAGAGCTAAAACATTACACTATGCAAAAGCATTAAAAGATAAGTATTTCTAAAGGCTAGAAATTATAAATTTAAAACTTATAAGCATAGCCTATATAAATACCAACATCGCTAGTTTCAGGTTTTACTTTAGAGGTTGGGTCGTCCGGATCAAACGCCTTTTCTGAATAAGTTCTTTGTGTGTATCTTAAGCTAAGATCTATTTCATTGTTTTCATTTATATCAAAGATAGTACCAGCTTTTACACCATAGGCAAAACCTGAAAAATTTTGTTTAAAACTTTCATTTACTGCAAAGTAATCACCTTTCTGTTCAACTTCTGTTTTTAAGCTAGAATGACCGACATAAACACCAAATAAACCTCTAATACCGTCTGTAAGACTAGGTGTAAAATCATATCCTACTAAGATATCTGTAGTTGAATTTTGTACATCATAATTTCCTGACAACAAAGAAACTCCAAAAGCAGTAATATCTATTTTTGTTTCTTTACTAGCTCTATGACCCATTCCTACACTTAGATATAACCTATGATCTGGATTAAATCTATAACCAAGCTTTAAAGCTCCGTCAAATCCTGCATAGCTAATAGGGTTTTTAGTAAAATCCGGACCACCACCTATTATATCTACACCTGTGGGTAAGTTTGAATTCTTATCTTTAAAAGTACTATAGCCAATTCCTGCTTCAACACCTAAAAAAATCCCCGAATTCTCATCAGCAAAAGAAAAAGAGGAAAGCAAAGAAAGAGCTATAACAGAGCCTAAAATTTTCTTTTTTGCAACCATAAATATACCTTTCAAATGTAAAAATTAAAGGGCAAAATTATAAAAAAAAAAAAAACAAAAGTCAAGGATATTTTTATACTTTATATCAAGTACTATTTTAAAGAATTTATTAAGCTATACTTTAAAACATATCGCAGGAAAGGTATTTTAAGCTAAGTAAAAAGTATAGGTAGACCTTTAGTTAAAAATTTTCAAGTAGCTTTAACTCAAAAAAGTTAAAGCCTTACGAGCCTATCTCTTGTATCAAAGTAAATTTCACTTTTTGCTTTTATTTCTATCTTAGCTTTTGGAATTTGTTCTAAAACTATGATAGGACTTAGATTGTAAGGATCAAAAAGCTTAGCTCTTATCTTAATTTCTTCTTCTATGCTAAGTGTTTTTTCTAAAAACTCATCAAAGTTTTTAAATTTATTTTCACAAAGCTCGTTAAAAGACTTAAAGGAAAGTAAAAGTATCTCATCTTTTGAGATGAAAATTTTTTCGCACTCATTTTCTAAGCTAAATTTGGAAAGCTTGTTTTTAAAATGAGAATAAAAAAGTATATGAGATTTTAAAGGCTTTTTATCAGCACTTACAAGAGCAGATAAAAGGCGGTAGTTTAAAAATTTCTCCTTAAATATATCATAGTCCTTGCCCTCTTTTTCAAGCCTTGCAACCTCTTCGTAAGTTTGTATCCTTTCTTCTACGCTAGCTGGTAGAATTTGTTTATTTAAGGGAGAGGAAAATTCATTTGTTACTATTTTGTTTAAATTTTGTTTATTTAGGGCAAAAAAGCAACCGCAGTAGTTTTGATGATAAAGCTTTTCTTTTTTGGATAGCTCAAACTGCTTTTGTGTGCCACCGCCTTTTCTAAAATCCGGGGTTAAAAAGTTGATGTTACTATCCTCGCACTCTTTTTTTATAGATCTTGTGAGTTGCTCTAAGTCCTTTTTAGGGCTCATCAAAAGGGTTGAGGTAAAAAATTTTTTCTTAAGTTTTTTTGCAAGTTCAACGCTTCTTTGCATCCTAACATCAAAGCAAACATCGCAGCGAAGCCCTTTTTCTGGCTCATTTGCATACTCTTTAGCCTGCAAAAACCAAGCTTCATAATCATACTCGCCCTTGATAAGCTCGATACCCAGCTTATCACAAGATCTTTTTACATCCACATATCTTAGCTCGTGCTCACTTAGGGGATGTATGTTTGGATTATAAAAAAAGCCTGTTATCTTTTCTTCTGGGTAAAGCTTTCTAAGCTCTGTCATAAAATAATGCGAATCCACACTACAACAAATATGCACTAACAAGCCAAATCCTTAAGCAAAATGTCTATGTGCCCCTTTGCCTTTACATTTTTATAAATTTTAGCTATCTTTCCGCTTTCATCTACAACAAAGGTGCTTCTTATAAGCCCTTCATATTCTTTGCCATAATTTTTCTTAAGACCCCAAGCACCGTAAGCTTTGATAACCTCTTTTTCAGTGTCGCTTAAAAGTATGTGTTTTAAGCCGTATTTATCTATAAATTTTGAGTGAGACTTGCTATCATCAGGACTTATACCAATGACTACTATATCATTAGCCCTTAATCTTTCATAATTTTGTGTAAAATCACAGGCCTGTGTGGTGCAACCCGGAGTATCATCCTTTGGGTAAAAATAAATCACAACTTTTTTGCCTAAAAAATCTTTCAAAGAGATTAAATTTTCATCGCTATTTTTTAAGGCAAAGTCAGGCGCCTTATCGCCTATGCTTAGCTCTTTCATTGCTTAGCCTTAAGTTTTTCCACGGTTTCTCCGCCAAAGCCTATGTCAAAGCTTTCTATATCTTCTATTTGCACTACTATCCTTTCTTTTGTTTTATTGTATTTTGTAGAAAGTAGCTCTGTTACATCCTTTATCAGCTCAGCCTTTGTTTCTTTATCAAGTGCTGGTTTTGCTAGTTTTATATTAACAATTGGCATCTTCATCCTTTCTTTTTTCTTAAGTCTAGCATAGATTTATGAACCGCCATCACTTAAAAACCTATTCTAAACAGCTTTTTGGGTAGAATTTACAAGAAAGGATAAAAATGATAAAACTAGAAGATATAAAGATAAATGAGGATTGGAAAAATTTTTTAAAAGATGAGTTTTTAAAGCCTTATTTTGCAAAAATAAAAGAAAATTATATAAAAGAATTAAAACAAGGCAAAAACATCTTCCCTCCCGCAAATTTGGTTTTCAACGCCTTTAATCTATGCCCTTTAAACAAGATTAAAGTTGTACTTTTAGGGCAAGATCCATATCATCAAAAGCATCAAGCCATGGGGCTTTCTTTTTCTGTACCAAAAGATCTTTCAATACCTCCTTCTTTAAGAAATATTTTTAAAGAATTAAAAGATGATTTAAACCTTGATATAGCCAAGAGCGGAGATTTAAGCAAATGGGCTAAAGAAGGCGTTTTGCTCTTAAATTCTATCTTAACTGTTGAGGAGGCTAGGCCGCTGTCTCACGCTAATTTTGGCTGGGAAATTTTTAGCGACGCAGTGATAAAAAAGCTAAGCGATGAAAAGGAACATTTGGTCTTTTTGCTTTGGGGAAATTTCGCTAAAAGTAAAAAAAATTTAATAAACCCAAAAAAACACCTAGTGCTTTTAGCAGCACATCCAAGCCCTCTAGCAAGGGTTGGGTTTTTAGGCTGTAAGCATTTTTCAAAGGCTAATGCTTATTTGATAGAGCACAAGAAAAACCCTATTGATTGGGATTTATCTAAGTAAAATGCTTGATTATATCACTTGCGATTTCTTTTTTATTAACACCTTTTATCTCGCTAATATATCCATCTTGAGCTAGCAAAATTCTATCTGCTGCGTCAAAATAAGTCTCATCGTGACTTATCGTAAGTATGGTTTTGCCTTGCTTTTTAAGTAAAGGCAAAAGCTCTTTATAAAAAAATCTCCTAAACACAGGATCTTGATCTGCTGCAAATTCATCAAAAATCAACACATCTCTTTCTTCTAGCAAACAAATCAACATCGCAAGACGTTTTTTCTGCCCGCTAGAAAGCTTAGTATCCGTTAATTCTGCGTCTTTTACCTTAATTTTATTTTCTAACTCAAGTATTTTAAGATAATGCTTTATATCTTTTTCATCAGCGCAAACGCCGTTTTTTATGGTTTGAGTAAAAAGATGAAATTCGCTAAAAATCGCTGATATAAGTGCCCTGTAAGCATAGACATTATCATCATCTATCTTGTGCTCATCTAAATACAGCTCCCCGCTCTTAGCTTTTATCAAGGCCGAAAAAAGCAAGGAAAAGGTTGATTTGCCGCTGCCGTTTTTTCCTATTAAAAATATCAATTCTCCTTTGTGAATGTCCAAAGTTGTGGGCTTTAAGGAAAAATTGCCGTAAGAAAAGGCCAAATTTTTAAAGCTAATTTTGCTCCACTTACTAAAGGGTTTTGCGATATGAAAGCTATCATCATACGAATTTAGCTCTAAATTACTTATCTTATCAAGCGCAATCTTAGCCGTTAAAAGCGTAGGCACAGAAGAAAGCAAAGAAAGTAGGGGTGCTCTTAAGAAAAATATAGCCAAGGCTATGGTTGTGGCGTTTTCTATGCTTGTTAGCTTAAAATTTAAGGCTAAGAAAAATTCAAAGCCAACAAGGGATAAAAAGCTTATATTTGTGAAATTGCTTGAAATGCTGTGCATTAAATTTGCTCTTATATTGCTAAATCTTTTGCTAGAAGCTGCTTTTTCAAAGTATTTTTCATAATACAGCTTCGCTCTGTGCGAATTTAAGCTTAAATTCTTGTGCCCGTCTATTATGTTTTGATATGAATTTTGCAAGGCATCATCGCTATTTCTTGATAGTTTAAAATACCTGTGTATTTTACTAGCTAAAATATAATTTATAAAAGCTGTTATCGCAAAAAACACCAAACACAGCAAAAAAATTTCTCTTGATAGATAAAAGATATAGGCTAAAAGTGCTATAAATAAAATGCTTGCTTGTAAAAAATCAGGCACTCTAAGCAGGGCAAAGGATATAGAGCGAACATCAGAGCTAAGAGAGGCTAAGAGCTTGGCTTTTCCTATCTTTTCTATCTGCAAGATGTTGGTGTCTAAAATTTGCTTTACTACTTTTCTTTGCATTTTAAAGATGAAATTTTGTCCAAAAACAGATAAAGCAAATTCCACGCACACGGACGATAAGAACAGGGCAAGAAGCAAGAGGATGAAATAAAAAAGTAAAGAAATATGAAAACCTTGCAATTTGAGCAAATAATTATTTATAAAAGATAAAAGCCAAATGCTAAAAAAAGAGGATAAGGATGAAAAAAATACGAACAGTGTTATTTTTACTTTATTTTCTTTGATAATTTTTAAAATAAAATCCATAAGCAAGACTCTAAATGATATTTTTTATCAATTATATGAAAAAATAGTAAATTTAAAGCCGTTTAAACTTTACATCCAAGAAAATTTATTTTAAAAATTTAAGCTTAATTTCTTTTTTAAAAACTCATTTTCAAGCTCTTTTTTTTCTTAACTTTTCTTCTAAAATTTGCATTTTTAGCTTAAATTCATAGCCTTTATAATGCGATAAATCTTGCTCTAAAGCTTTGATTTTTTGCTCTAAACTTTCTTTTTGGCTATTTAAGTGCTTAAGTTCAAAGCTTAAATTTGAGTTTTTATTGTATAAATTTTTGATTTGCCTTAAATTTAGCAAATTATTATCCAAGATTTTTTATCCTTATTTTTTAGGCTTTTCTCAAAGCTAGAAAAGTCCTTTTCATCATAATCAAAAAGCTCAAAATCATCTTTATAAAGCTCTTTTACCACAGCAAAAGCCGTCTTATCATAGTATTTTTCAAAACTTAAATGCTTGCTTTTATTTGCCTTGCTTAAGCTTTCTTTTCTGTTTAAAATTCTTAAAAGTTTAGAAAAATCCTCCTCTAAATTCTCAAATTTCCCAAGAAAATCCACCAAGACATTTTTATCCTCATCGCAAACATAAATATACTGTGGCACAAAGTGCATCCAAGCTAAAATTTTTTCCTTGAAAGCATCATTTTTTAATGCAAAATAAAAGATTTAAAATCAGCACAGTCCTTTAAATGCTCATCAGCAAAGTTTTTATCTATAGCATTTCCGCCACCTTGCTTAAGATAATGAAAGGCAGAAACCATCCTATCAAAAGGATTTATAACAAAGGCAAAAGAAAAATAACTATGAAATTTCTCCTCATCAACTCTCACATAATCAAGAGCCTTTCTATGCCCCACAAGCCAATGCTCAGTCTTAAATATCGCTCTTTCTACGCTTGTGCCTGCGGTTTTTGGGATGTGTATAAAGATACAAGAAAATTCATCATGAAAGCTTTGAAACATATTTTTTCTTTTTTGTTTTAATTTTTACAAAAAAAACGAATTGTTAATAAATAAAGAAGTGGTGCGGATGAAAGGACTTGAACCTTCACGCATTGCTGCACCAGATCCTAAGTCTGGCGTGTCTGCCAATTTCACCACATCCGCATAAGTGGTACGCTCAAGAGGATTCGAACCTCTGACCTACGGCTTAGAAGGCCGTTGCTCTATCCAGCTGAGCTATGAGCGCTCAAACAATGTAAAATGGTGCGCCCGATAGGAGTCGAACCCATAACCTACAGATCCGAAGTCTGTTGCTCTATCCAGTTGAGCTACGAGCGCGACTGGGGTGAGTGATGGGAATCGAACCCACGACCCTCAGGACCACAATCTGATGCTCTAACCGACTGAGCTACACTCACCATTTTAAAAAATGGTCGGGGTGAAAAGATTCGAACTTTCGACCCCCTGGTCCCAAACCAGGTGCGCTAACCAGACTGCGCTACACCCCGAAGTTGCAAACTGTAAAAAAAGAAACATGGATTATACAGCAAAAGAAATTAAAAGTCAAGAAATATAAAACAGTTTAAAAAAGTTAAAAACTAAAAATTAAAATTTTAATAATTATTTTCAAAATAAATTTAGTTTTTTATATTATAATAACCATTATTAAAATCGTTAAGGAGAAAAAATGCAAGTATTGGTAATAGGCGCTGATGAAATAACTCCTATAAAAGCAGTTCTTAAGGATTTGGGTGCTGAAAATATCGAGCATTGGGACGCTAGAAACGAAAATAGAGTCAATAAAAAGCCCATACCAAAGAATGTTGAGTGTATAGTTATGCTAACTAGCTTTTTAAATCACAACACCATGAAAAAGATTAAAAGCGAGGCTAAAAAAAGAAAGATAGCCTTAGTATGTGCCAAAAGAAGCGTATCTTGCGTTTATGCTGAGTATTGTAAAGTGTTTAAGCTACACTCAAATTTCAACTGTAACGAGTGCGTTCAAAAGCACTGCACTAACCAAAGCTTTTAAATCAAATGGCTAAATTTTGGTGTAAAAAATTTCGCATAAATAAAAAATATTATCTAAACTGTGCTAGAATTTAGGCTTTAAATTAAGAAAATTTCAAAAAGGAGAAGTAAATGTCTGTTGCGGTAATTTACGGAAGTTCTATGGGAAACACAGAAGGTGCGGCAAATTTAATAGCTGAAAAGCTTGGGGTTTCTGATGTATTAAATATATCTGATATAGACGCTGCTAAGATTAATTCTTATGACAAGCTAATAGTTGGCTCATCTACTTGGGGAAGCGGTGATTTGCAAGATGATTGGGATGCTTTTGATTTCTCAGGCTTAAAGCTTGACGGCAAGACTGTAGCTGTATTTGGCATGGGAGATAGCGAATCATACTCTGATACATACTGCAATGCTATGGGTAAATTAGCTGAAAAATTACAAGCTGCTGGCGCTAAACTAGTAGGCCAAGTTTCAACTGATGGCTATAGCTATGAAAGCAGCGAAGCTGTAGTTGATGGCAAATTTGTAGGACTTGCCCTAGACAATGACAATCAAGAAGATTTGACAGAGGAAAGAATTTCTAACTGGGTAGAGCAAATCAAAGCCGATTTTAACTAAAAATAAGCTAGGTTTAACCTAGCTTTTGGTTCCGTAACTCAGTTGGTAGAGTGTCACCTTGACATGGTGGAAGTCGTTGGTTCGAGCCCAATCGGAACCACCATTAAAAACCTTCCTTTATAATCTTATACATATCGCTTACTTCATTATCATCAAAGATAGACGAGTTTTTGTTTTGATAAAAGTGCTTTAATTTATCTTGTGCTACCTCATATACAAAGGCGCAATCCTTGTGTGCTGGCAAAAAAGCCCTTACCAAGCCTATATTTTCATTATCTATAAGTTCATCGCAAACAAAACATCTAAATTTTGTATGCAAACGCCCCTCAAAGCTTAAAAGTTCAAGATAAGCATCTAAAATAACACGCTTTGAATTCTGCCTAGCAAACCTTTTTGCACTTTCGTTTAAAAGCTCAAAATAAAAGCTATCGCACTCCTCAATATCTTTTAAATGTCTATAAAAAAGCCTTATAAATTCTTGCCAAATAAGCATTTTCTCTCTATTTAAAATCCACTCAAAACCAAGGTGCATAGTATCTTTAAGCCTTGGCAAGAAAGACATGTGCTCTTCTAAAGCAAAATCTATCTTGTAGCCGCTTAATATACTAGAATGCCTAAGCCCGTAAAAACGGTATGCCTTTAAAAGCTTGTTTTTGCTTAGAATATATACTATCAAATCCTCATCACGCACCCTTTGCGTGTGCAAGATATAGCCTTGCATTAAGCCTTAAGCTCCTTGTAAAGCTTAAATTTCAGCTCTGTTAAACTATCTTGTTTTAAAGAAGAAATCAAACTCACAAACCTAGCCTCACCCAAAACACCCTCAAGCTCCCTTTCTTCCTCATCAAATTTAGCTTTAAAATACTCATCTTCAAGTAAATCAGTCTTTGATAAAAGCACAGCAAAGCTCTTTTTAGCCAAAACAGCAGAAAAATTTTGCAGCTCTTTTTGTAGGGTTTGAAACTGGGTTTTAAGGCTCATCTCTCTGCTTATATCTAGCAAAAAAAGCAAGAAATTTGTTCTTTCTATATGCTTTAAAAACTTTAGTCCAAGCCCCTTGCCTACACTAGCTCCTTCTATAATGCCTGGTATATCAGCCATCACAAAGCTATCATACTCATCAACCTTTACCAAACCAAGTTTTGGAGTAAGAGTTGTAAACTCATAATTAGCTATCTCAGGCCTTGCGTTAGATAAAACTGAAATAAGCGTGGATTTACCAACATTTGGAAAGCCAACAAGCCCAACATCTGCGATGAGCTTTAGCTCTAAATTTACAGTTTTTTTAAGCCCTTTTTTGCCCTGCTGTGCGTATTGTGGAACTTGATTTGTAGGGCTTTTAAAGTATGTATTTCCTTTACCGCCTATCCCTCCTTTTAAAAAGAGCTCTTTTTGTCCCTCGACCTGCAAATCAAGCAAAAGTTCCTTAGTTTCGCTGTCTATCACCTGGGTTCCGGCCGGAACTCTTAGCTCTAAATCCTCTCCTTTTTTGCCACTTTTGTTTCGTTTTTGCCCATCTACCCCGTTACTAGCCTTAAATTCTTTCTTTCCTTTGAAGTGCAAAAGCGTATGCAAGTTATTATCACAAACAAAATAAACATCGCCGCCATCGCCGCCATCGCCGCCATCAGGACCGCCCAAAAGCACATGTTTTTCTCTACGAAAACTAACGGCTCCCTTGCCGCCGTCTCCAGAGGCTATATTCAGTTTTACACTATCTATAAACAAGATTTATCCTTAGTTACTTTAAAAATGTATTATAATACAAATTTCACAAATGAATTTTAAGAGGTAAAGATGTCAAAAATAAAGCTTGGGGTGCTAGGTTCAAATGGCTATGTGGGTTATGAGTTAGTAAGGCTTTTGCTAAATCACGAAGCAGTGGAGATAAAATACCTAAGCTCAAGAACACATAAGGGTAAAAAATACTACGAGCTTTATCCAAATTTATACGGCAAGATAGATTTAGAATTTGAGGATGTAAATTTAGAAAAATGCAAGGAGCTTGACCTGCTTTTTTGCGCCACTCCTCAGGGCTTTTGTGCAAGTATAATTAACGAAAATTTGCTTAAAAGTACAAAAATAATAGATTTAAGTGCTGATTTTAGGATAAAAAATGCAAAAGTATATGAGCAGTACTACAAGATAGAGCACAAAGCAAAAGACTTTTTAAACGAGGCCGTGTATGGTTTGTGCGAAATTCATAGAAACGAGATAAAAAAAGCTAGATTGATAGCAAATCCAGGCTGCTACACCACCTGTTCCATACTAAGTCTTTATCCTTTAGTAAAGGAAAATTTGATTGATAAAGACTTCATCATAATAGACGCAAAAAGTGGCACAAGCGGTGCTGGAAAGGAAGCAAAGCTTGATTCCTTATTTTGCGAGGTAAATGAAAATATCAAAGCTTACGGCTTAAAAACACATCGTCACACACCAGAGATAGAGCAAGAGCTTTCTTTGGCCTTAAATGATGAAGTAGTGCTTCAATTCACCCCTCATCTAATACCTATGCAAAGGGGAATTTTAAGCACTTCTTATGTAAGACTTAAAGAAAAGTTAAGTGAAGAGGAAGTAAGAGCGATATATGAAAAATACTATAAAGATGAGCATTTTATAAGATTGCTTCCAAAAGACATCTTGCCTCAAAGCAAATTTGTAAGAGGCAGCAACTATGTAGATATCAACATCAGCCTTGATACAAGAACTAATAATTTGCTTGTTTTAGCCTCTCTTGACAATCTAATCAAAGGTGCGGCAGGGCAAGCCATACAAAACATGAATATACTTTTTAATCTTGACGAAAAGACAGGATTACAAGGGCTAGCAGAAATTTAAAGAAGGAAAAATTATGATAATTAGAGCTATGCAAAAAGATGATTACGACGGCGTTTATGAGCTTTGGTCTAAGATTAAGGGTTTTGGGATACGAAGCATAGACGATAGCAAGGAAAATATACACAGTTTCATAGATAGAAATCCAAATTTAAGCGCAGTTGCAGAGCATAACGGCTTGATAGTTGGCAGTATTTTATGCGGGCATGATGGCAGAACGGGTAGTTTTTATCATGTCTGCGTTGATGAGGATTACAGAAAACAAGGCATAGCGCATAAGATGAGCAAATTCTGCCTTGAAGCACTGAAAAATGAAAAAATCAACAAAATAGCCCTCATAGCCTTTAAAAATAACGACCTAGGAAATACCTTTTGGTCACATTATGGCTTTTGCTTAAGGGAGGACGCAAACTACTATGATTTATCACTTAATGAGCTAAATTTAACGAATTTTAACGAGTAAAATTACACATACTCTATCTCATCTTTTAAATTAGCCTCTTTAAAGCCCCTTAGCCTAAGCAAGCAGCTATCGCAGTGCCCGCAGGCCTTGTCATTTCTTTCATAGCAAGAATATGTAAGGTGCAAAGGCACGCCCTCTTTGTGAGCTAAAAGCACAACATCTTTTTTGCTTAAATTTATAAGCGGTGTTTGTATGCTAAGCTTTATTTTTGTTGCTCTCCCTTCGTTTATAAAATCCTCAGCCTTTGTTATAAAAGCTTGAGAGCAGTCAGCATAGCCGCTATTATCCTCTTGCAAAACGCCTATAAATATGGCTTCGCACTCCTCTTTTTCAGCCACGGCAGCAGCTATGCTAAGAAAAATTCCATTTCTAAACGGCACATAGGTATTTGGCGTGTCGTATTTGTTTAGTTCATCTTTTGGAATTTGCAAATTCTCATCTGTTAAAGAATTTGCACCTATGCACTTTATAAAGCTAGTATCAAAAACATATCTTGAAACAACACCCAAATCATCGCAAATTTGCTTAAAGCAAAGCTCTTCTCTTTGCTCTGTTCTTTGCCCGTAATTAAAATGCAAGGCTACTATCTCATAGCCATTTTTTCTTGCTAAATACGCACACAAAGTGCTGTCCATGCCACCGCTGATTATGCACAAGGCTTTTTTCATTTTCTTTCCTTAACTATAATAAAAGCTAATTTTAACCAAAAAAGGCATATTTATGATACTTTGCGAAAGAAATTTTAAGCTTTTAGATGAGATAGCAAAAAGTCTTAGTTCCAGGGATATAGAATTAATCTTTGTAGATGATGAGCAAATGAAAGAGCTAAATTTAAAGCATAGAAACATAGACAAAATCACAGATGTGCTTTCTTTTCCCTTAGAAAATGTGCCAAATGCGATACTAGGAAGCATAGTGATAAATGAGGATGAAGCACAAAGAATGGCCACTAAGCTAAATCACAGCTTAGAAGATGAGTATGCCTTGCTTTTCATACATGCTTTGTTGCATTTGCTAGGCTTTGACCACGAAACAGACGGCGGGCAAATGAGGCAAAAAGAAGCAGAACTTATAAGCAAATTTAAGCTGCCAACAAGTCTTATTGTGAGGAATGAGGGCTAAACAAGGCTTTTATTTTGTCTAAATTTTCTTGCATAATTTTTAAGTTTTTTTCAACGCTAAGCTTTAAATCTGCAAAAAATGGGTTTCTAAGAGTAGAAATTAATATCCACTTATCCCCGCAGCAAAGGTGATTTGTGTCAAATTTTTTCACCTTTATTTTTGTAAAAATTTGCTCTAAATCTTGGTTTAATTCTTTATTTACATCTTTTTGGGATTTTATAAAAATTCCGCAAAACGCCCTTTTTACCTCATCTTTAAAAAAAACATCATAAACTGTAAAATGCTTAAACTCAAAGCTATTTAAAGACTTAAAATCATTAAAATTAAGAGAGCTTAAAGTTGCAAAGTCCTTTTCTTTTATGCCTAAAGATTTAAATTTGGCATGATTTTGCCTCAAAAAAAGCCTGGTAATTTCAAGCTCAAGCATGGATTTTTTTTGCAACAAAGTTTTGCTTGTAAGCCTAAAAAACAAAATTCCCACAAAAACAGCAAGCACTATGCAAATAATCAAATCCTTAGTAAGCACAAAGGCTAAAAAAGCCACGATAAAAGCTTCTATTATGCTTAAAATTCTTAAAATTCCAAGTCTTTTTAGTATAAAAAGTCTATTGTCTTCTAATTCTTGCATTTAAGAATTTTGCCTTTGCATTCTTTTTCTTTGGTTTGGATCAAGGTATTTTTTCCTAACTCTTACATTTAGCGGAGTTACCTCTACAAGCTCATCTTCTTCTATCCATTCTAAGGCTCTTTCAAGGCTTAGCTTTCTAGGAGGCACAAGTTTTATAGCATCATCGCTTCCGCTGGCTCTAACATTTGTTAGGTTTTTGCCCTTTATAGGATTTACATCCAAATCATTTGGACGCGAATGCTCTCCTATTATCATACCCACATAAACCTTAGTTTGAGGCTCTATAAAAAGCACTCCTCTATCTTGCAAGTTAAAAAGAGAGTATCCCAAAGCCACTCCATCTTCCATAGATATTAAAGCACCATTGCCTCTTTTTTCAACCGCTCCGCTAAAAGGACGAAATTCTAAAAAGCTATGATTCATCACGCCCTCGCCCTTTGTATCGGTTAGAAACTGACTTCTAAAGCCTATTAAAGATCTTGCTGGAATTTCAAATTCAAGCCTAGTTTGCCCATCTGCAGTTGGGACCATAGTTTTCATCTCAGCCTTTCTTTTGCCAAGCTTTTCTATAACAGCACCGCTAAATTCGTCAGGCACATCTATAACTAGGTGCTCAAAAGGCTCTGTCTTTACTCCGTTTTCTACCTTTATGATGACCTCAGGCCTCCCCATACAAAACTCAAAGCCCTCTCTTCTCATATTTTCAGCTAAGATTGTTATTTGAAGCTCTCCACGTCCACTTACCTTAAATTTGCCCTCTCCTATATTTTCATACTTCATGGCTATATTTGTCTTCATTTCAGCTTCTAATCTCTCGGCTATTTTATTTGCCGTTACATGCTTACCTTCCGTGCCCGCTAATTTGCCGTCATTTACTGAAAAAACTATGCTTAAGGTAGGCTCTTCTATGTGTAAAGGATCAAGTGGCAAAGGATTGTTAAGATCAACTATGCTATCTCCCACATCAAGAGTTTCAAAACCAGCAATAGCGACTATATCTCCGCAACTTGCTTCTTCTATATCCATCTTTTCAAGCCCTAAAAAGCCAATTAGCTTTGAAACCCTGCCATTTACCTTTTCGCCATCAGCCTTTGCTAGTAAGACAGTTTCATTTTTCCTAACCTTACCATTAAAAATTCTAGCAATGCCAATCTTGCCCACAAAATTATCATAGCCAAGGGTGAAAACTTGTAGCTGTAAAGGATTTTCTGCCTTGCCACTTGGTGCTGGAACTCTGTCTATAATGGTTTGAAAAAGCGGCTTCATATCCTTGTTTTCATCATCTAAATTTAGCTTTGCGTAGCCATTTTTAGCAGCCGCATAAACAACAGCAAAGTCAAGTTGCTCATCATTTGCTTCTAAGGCAACAAAAAGGTCAAAAATTTCATTTATAACTCTGTCAGGCTCGGCTGCTGGCTTGTCTATTTTATTTATCACAACTATGGGTTTTAAGCCCAAAGACAGGGCTTTTTTAACCACAAATTTAGTTTGGGGCATAACGCCTTCTTGAGCATCAACTAAGAGCAAGACCCCATCTACCATTTTTAAAACACGTTCAACCTCGCCACCAAAATCAGCGTGTCCGGGAGTGTCTATGATGTTTATCTTATAGCCTTCGTATTTTATGGCAGTATTTTTTGAAAGTATGGTTATGCCTCTTTCCTTTTCTATATCATTGCTATCCATAACTCTTTCAGCGATTTGCTCTCTTTGAGAAAAGGTTCCTGATTGCTTTAAAAGCTCATCTACAAGCGTAGTTTTTCCGTGATCAACGTGAGCGATAACAGCTATATTTCTAATGTTTTCCAAGATTTAGCTCCCAATTTATTAAATTTAAAAGCAAAAGTATATTAAAAAAAACTTTAAAAGCAAAATATAAAATTTGGAACATTTGTTGCTTTTAGATTGCAAACACAATTTTAGATTAAAGGATAAAAGATGTCAAAACCAGTTAGGGATGAAGTTTTTGAACTACTTAAGGGTGAAATAGTAGAAAGCAAAATGCAAAAAAAAGATGAATTTTTTATGCAAATTTTAGCCCTTTTAGAGAATTTAAAACAAGGTAATAATGCTAAGTTATTTAGAATTTCAAGCGAATTATCAGAACTTTTAAGCGATGAAAAGGCATTTAAGAAAATAGAAAAAGCAAGAAATTTAGAAGAGCTTTTATGTGTCTTAGACGAGCTTAATAAAAACAATAAAATGCTAAAAATTTATTCTACTGATAATTTAAAGCTTGATTTTCCAACCTTGGCAAAGAAAGAATTTTTACAATAAGGACAAAGCATGCAAGGACTTGCTACACAAGCTAATTTCTTAGATCTTAACGCAGTAGCCAAAGTAGAAGGCATTGAGACTAAGATAGATGTTGACTTAGAGTCTAGTACCTCTGGCGATAATGGCTTTTTATCAAGCTTGTTAAACGCCATTGATGAAACAAACAAGTTCTTGCCAGATAGATTAAAAATAAGCGATAAAGAAATCATGCAAGAAGCTATAGCGCAGCTTCAAAGCGGTTCGCCTTTGTTAAGTGCGGGCTTAGAGCAAGATGAGAAAATGTCGATTTTTGAATCCTTAAGCTTTATGGAAGTTTTGGGAATTTTAGAAAAATTACAAATCAAAAGCTTTGATGTAAAGCTTGCAAACCTCTCAAACCAAAGCCAAGAGCTAATTAAAACCCAAAGCAATCTTAATGCCTTAAAAGACGCTAAAAGCCTAGATGAGCTTTTTAAGATAGCAAATGATTTAAATTTAAATGTCTCTAAGATAAAGGTAGATAGGTTGCTTGATTTAAAAAACACCTTTCCAAATTTAGATAAGGCAAATTTCTTTACAAGCTCGGTAGAAAGCGTGTTTAAAGACTTTTTAAATAATAAAATTTCAAATATACTAGATAAGGTAGAAAAAAAGGATAACACCCAATCCTCCATACTAAGCTCCTTGCTAAATAACAAAAACATAACAAAAGATAGTAAAAACAAAGACGCTTTAACGCAGCTTTTAAAAACAGTAAATCACACAGAAAAGACTGCTAACAAAGTGGATAAAAAAGAAAGCAAAGACACAGCAAACAAAGAAAATGACGATGTTTTAAACATCAAAACACAGAGCAAAGATGTAAAAATCGAAGCTTTAAACGAGGAAGTTACTAAAATAAAAGAAGAAGTTAGCAAGGTAACACCAACACAAAAAGATGAAAAAATCATAAGCAAAGAGCTAGTTAGGGATGATAAAAACATCAAAAGTGCTGATTTTGAGACTAAAAAACAAAATTTAAACCCTTTAGAGCCTGATACAACACAAAGCAAAGACACAAAAACAAATGAGATAAAAACCGATACAAAAGAGCTAAATTTTACGCACAGTAAAGAACAAACCCAAACCCAAACTACGACAAACACACAAAACACAACAAACAGCATAACAAACAAAGAAATGCCAAAAAAAGATTTTGTAGCTCAAAATGAGATAAAAACAGATAACACAAAGGAAAGTGAAAATTTAAGCAAAAATCAAAGCCAAGAAAGCAAGCCAACAAGTAAGTTGGAAAGCAACGAGGTCTTAAAACAAACAACTGAGCCACAAAGCAAACAAAATCAAGATAATAAAATAAATTTAGAAAATACACAAAATAAAACAGTAGAAAAAAATCCTACAAAAAGTGCTGAAAACCTAACTATAAGCACTCCTTTAAGAGATGAAAATTTGCCTAATGAAAGCAAAAATACAGAAAATTTGGCGCAAAAAACAGTGCAAAATAAAACAGTAAATCTAAACACAGTTTTACAAAATTTGCAAAATACAAATGAAAATAACTCACAAAAGCAAGAACAGAGCAAAAACAGCGAAACTCAACCAACAAAAGATCTTTCTAGCAACCAAACAGTAAGCAAAAACGAAAACACAAACGAACTAAATAATCTTTTAAACAGTCTAAGCAAGGTAAGCGCAAACGAATTAAAATCCAATGCTAACATAAGTACGAGGGAAACTCTTTCTTATTTTTCACAGGATTTAAAAGAGCAAATGCAGCAATTTAAAGCACCAATTACCAGGCTTAACATCACATTAAATCCTTCAAATTTAGGAGAGGTTGAAATAACTCTTATACAAAGAGGAAACAACCTGCACATAAATTTCAACTCAAATCCAAATACTATGAATTTATTTATCCAAAATCAAGCTGAATTTAAAAATTCACTTGTAAATATGGGTTTTACAGGGCTTGAGATGAATTTTAGCGATCAAGGAAAAAAAGAGCAAAGAGAGCAAAATCACAAGTCCAAGCACTCTTATAAATTTGAGGAAAGCACAAGTCAAAGCATTAGTTCTAGCCCTTTGGAATTAATTTTGGCTAAGTATTTTTAATCTTGGAATTAAATTTGCTTTTAATTAAAAAATATTTTAAGGAGTAAGATATGGCGGTATCAGGAATAGCAAGTAACAATAATTTTGCAACAGCAACAAATACTAATACCAAAAACACTACAAACACAAATGATACAGGTGTGTCAGATAGCACAACACAAGGTGCTATGAATGCGATACTTGGTAAAGATGATTTCTTGAAATTACTTTTGATAGAAATGCAGCACCAAGACCCAACCGACCCTATGGATACTGATAAAATGCTTACTCAAACATCACAGCTTGCAGCTCTTGAAATGCAGCAAAATACAAACACAGCTATGCAAAACATGGTTGATACCATGATAACTCTTTCTGAAGTTATGCTAGCAGGACAGAATTTAAGCGCCTTAAATGCCCTAGGCAAAATGGCTGTCATAGAGGATAACTATGTGCCAATGGGAGACTCAGCAGAAAATATCGATATAACGATGTATTTGCCAAAGGATACCAAAGACGGGGCTACCTTTCAGGTATTTGACGCTAATGGCAATGTGGTAAAAAATATAAAAATAGGCAAGGACGATCTAAAACAAGGTGTAAATACCATAACTTGGGACGGAACCGATGATGAGGGAAATTTCGTTGGAAAAGGAAATTACACAGTAAGAGCAAGCTATACAGATGTTGATGGCGGCACTTCAACCTCTTCCTTTGGTGCTTATCCTATAGAATCGATTAAATTTAAGGAAGGAATTCCTTATGCTGTGCTTGCTGGAAAAGAAATTAAATTTGATTTGATAGCCCAAATAACAGCTTAAAGGAGCTAAGATGTTTACGGCTTTTTACAATGGAATTAATGGAGTTAAAGGACAAAGCTTTGGTATAGATACAACATCAAATAATATTTCTAATGTAAATACCCCAGGCTTTAGATACTCCATAACAGAATTTAGCGACATTTTTAATAAAACAGTAAATACTCAAGGCACAAATCCAGCCCAAGTAGGTTTTGGTGCTGTTCAATGGTCTAATAAATTGGTATTTGAGCAGGGCTCTTTTATTGACGGGGGCGGCGAATTTGATGTTGCTTTAGCTGGCAAGGGCTTTTTTGGCGTTACTAGCGGAGATGGGGTGTATTACACCAGAAATGGCTCTTTTATGAGGGACGCAAATGGCAACCTAGTAGATAGTAACGGAAATTATGTGCTAGGCACTATGAATCCAAATTTTACAAACATAACTTATAGCGATAGAGTGTCGCAAATCATGGGTAGCATAAACGGCGAATTTGTTAGCTCAGGATTTACTGTAAATAATCCTAGTGCAAATTTTAGCTTAGATGCAGCCACTAATCAAAGCATTTTATCAGTGCCTACAAATTTATACTATCAGCCTCAAATAACAAATAATGTATCTTTCAAGGGCAACATAAGCTACGATACAAACACAGAATTAGTAGAAGTTGAGTTAGACCCTGAGAATTTCACTATCACAGAGCAAAACGGCAAGATAGTAGTAAGCGGTAGAGTGGGACAAGAGGATGTATTTTCCGCAAAGGCAGGCGAAAGGGTGGTAATAAATTTCACTGACGCAAATGGAGTAAAAGCGAGTGCTGAGGTGCTTTTGGACGAGAATTTAAATTTTCAAACAAATGAGCTAGAATTACAAGGGCTTGATAGAGATAGCTTGCAAATTAGCAGTGCTTCTGTATATACCGAGCAAGAAAGGGCTGATAATCAAACTTTAGCAGCTGAGCTAGTAAATAGCGACGGAACAAGGTCAAAGCTTATCATCACGCTAACAAGGGTTTTGCCGCAGGTTGGAGAGAATTACGAATTTGAAGCAAGTGCACAGATAACTGATTGGGACGGCAATCCTCAAGGCGGTGCTACAAATGGACGCATAGTCTTTAACCAAGCCGGAGCCTTGATAGAAAACACCATAACAGCCATCACAAATCCAAATAACAATAACACCATAAATATAAATTTAGGCTCAACCCTAAATGATACAGTCGGTTCTGGATATGATGGAATTTACATAAGAAAAGACGGCGGTGCAAACCAAGATATAGTTTATACTCAAGATGGTATACCAGAGGGCTTTTTCTCTCAATACGATGTTTTAGAAGATGGTTCTTTGGTGGCACAATTTACAAATGGCAAAACAGCTACAGTTGCAAAACTAGCACTTTACAACTTCATAAACGAACAAGGCTTAGCCTCTGTTGATGGAACAAATTTTGTGCAAACAGGAAATAGCGGCGAGGCTTCGTTTTTATACGATGAGCAGGGAAATTTGATATATACAGCAAGCTTTGTCGGGGATAAATTAGAGGCTTCAAACGCTGATTTAAGTGTGGAGCTTACGAATTTAATAGTTATGCAAAAAGCCTTTGACGCAAGCTCTAAGAGCATAACTACAAGCGATGAGATGATAAGACAGGCGATTAATATGAAAAATTAATCAGGCAGATTGTTTACAAGTTGTTCTTTGTGCCAATCGCCTATGACCATATCTTCCATTAAAATATGCTCTAAAAGCCATTTTTGCATTACAACATATAGTTTTTCTTTTAAATCATTAGTTGTTTTTATGGTGGTTACAATCTTAACCATATCTTCTGTTATGCGGCGGTGAGAAACCTTGTGCTTATCTAAATTTGGGTACGAAATTTCTTGCATGTATTTTTCTTCGTAGGCAAAATGCTCTTTCATATAGTTAAAAAGCTCGGTTAGCATTTCTTTTATCTCATCTTGATACACATTTTCATTTGTAGCTTTTTCAATCCTCAAAGCTATCTCAAATAATTTTTTATGCTGCGCATCTATCATATCATTGCCTATACGGTACTTATCGTCCCAAGTTGGAAGCAAACTTTTTGGCATAACAGCTCCTTTATGAAGTGTAAAATTTTAAACTTTTGCAACTTAAAATCACTTTATAAGCGCTGAAATGCTTTTAAAATTCGCCTCCTTTGCATCAATCATAAGCCCAAATAAAAAGCTTTCTGTGTTGATTATATTTACCCCTTTTTGCCTTAAAAAAGACAGCGCATTATCGTGATTTTCCTTGCTTCTAGAGCCCATGGCATCCTCTATCGCATATAGTTCATATCCGTGTTCTAGGGCATGGATTAAACTTTGTAAAACACAAACATGGCTTTCTATGCCAAATACAATAAGCTTTTTGCAGCCACTTTCTTTGATAACCTTCACAATTTTTTCATCATTAAAGATAGAAAATGAAATTTTTTCCAAACAAAGACACTGCAAGTGCGTATCTTGCTCATCGAAATCTTCAAATTTTGATATCGTCTTAAATTCTATACTGCTGTGGGTGTTGCCTAAACCCTTTGGGTATTGCTCGCTTACAAGGGCTTTTAGCCTAAAAAGCCTAGCCGCTTCTAGCAAGATATTTGCATTTTTTAAAATTATTTCTTTGTTATACATCACGGGCAAAAGCTTTTCTTGTATATCAATACAAATTAGCAAACAGTCCTTACTCTCAAACAGTGCTTGTTTTTGCATACTTAACTCCTTGAATTTTTATAATTATATCTATGTAAGTAAGCAAAATCAAGCAAATTTGTTTTATTGTAAGTTTGATTTCAAAACTTGTTTAAATTCTTTAATTCTATCTACCATAGTAGGCGAAAGTCTTAATAAAGAATGCGTTTTATCGTAAGAAAAAATATGCCCATTTTTATAAGCTTTTGTATTTTGCAAGACTTGATTTTGCTTTATAAGTTCCTTTGAATCTTCAACCGTTATACCAAGTATTATCATATCAGGGTCTTGTTTTAGTATAAATTCGCTACTTATGATAGGTCTTTGAATTTCGCTTTTAACTGTTAAATTTTTAATGCCTAAAATTCTAAGTATATCAGCAACTAAGGAATTATCACTAAAAGCCATTAAAGGATTTGAGGCAAAAAGATATATAGCACTTTTATCAATCGGGTCTTTTTTAAGCTCGTTTAGCTCTTTGTTAAAATTTTCAAGCACTTTCTTAGCTTCTTTTTCTTTCTTTAAAAACCTTGCTATCTCATAGACATTTTTTTCTAAGTCCTTAAGCTCTTGTGCCTTTAAAAAAAGCGTTTTTATACCAAGCTGTTTTAGTCTTGCTTCTAAATTCGTAGAATACGATGAAAGTATGACAAGGCTAGGTTTTAAGGCTACGATTTTTTCAAGTGAAGGGTTTGAAAAAGTACCTACTGAAGTTAGCTTTTTTGTCTCTTGTTCTGGGTAGATGTTTGAATGCTGCAAAGAAGCAATACCTACTATCTCATCACCACTTCCTAGCATATAGATGATTTCTATACTAGCAGGATCAAGCACAACAAGCCTTTCTTTTGCAAATAAAGAACTAGCAACTAAGATTAATAAAATAAAAAATTTTTTCATATCTTCTCCTTTGAAGCTAAAATGTAAGGTTTATCATCTTTATAAATAATTTCACAAGAAAAATCATAAATTTCTTTTAAAATTTCCTTTGTAAAAAGCTCTTTTACGCCGCCTTTGTGCCTTACTTCTCCGTCTTTTAGCAAGATGAGTTTATTACAAAAAAGCGAAGCTAAATTTAAATCATGCAAGATACAAATCACTGTAAGCTTTTTTTGCTTCACAAGCCTTTCGCATAGTGATAAAAGCTCTATGGCGTAGTTTAAATCAAGCGCAGAGGTAGGCTCGTCCAAAAACAAAATTTTAGGATTTTTAAGCAAAGCCCTAGCTAGCAAAACCCTTTGAAATTCGCCCCCACTTAAAGAAAAAACATTTCTATCTAAAAAATTCTCTAACTTAAATTCCTTAGCCCTTAGCAAAATATCATCGATATCTTCCTTGCTATACGATGAAAAGGAGTGTTTTAAGCCAAGGTATTTTCCCATTAAAAGCACATCAATCACCTTTAAAGGCACGAAAAGTTGGGAGCTTTGAGGCACAAAGCCTATTAATTTTGCGTATTCTTTTAAAGAATAGTCCTTTAAATCCTTACCAAGTGCGTAAATTTCGCCTTTTTCGTAAGTTAAACTTTTTATCATGGTTTTAAGCAAGGTGCTTTTGCCACTTCCATTTGGCCCTAAAATTCCTAAAAAATCCCCCTCTTTTATCTCAAGGCTAATATCCTTTAAAATAGGCCTTTCATAAGCAAAGCTAAGGTTTTCAACCCTTATCACATCATCCTCCTTGTCTTTAAGGCAAGGTATAAAAATACCGGTGCGCCAATTAAAGAGGTGATAACTCCAAGCGGAATTTCAACCGGTGCTAAGACAAATCTAGCCAAGGTATCACACAAGAGCAGAAAAAGCCCTCCAAGCAAGGTGCAAAGGGGCAAAACCACCGTATTGCTATAATCTTTCATAATAATCCTTACTAAATGCGGTATTATAAGTCCCACAAAGGCTATAAGTCCTGTAAAAGCTACTCCAAATGAAACAGCTATGGAGGATACGATTAAAAGCATTCTTTTAAGCTTTAGTGCATTGACACCCATGCTTAAAGCCTCCTCATCGCCGCTTAAGATGATATTTAGCTCGTTTTTGTAGTAGTAAAAAAATCCTAGGCAAAAAAGCAAGGCAAGGCTGAGCAAAAAGACTCTAAGATAAGATACAACGCCAAGATAACCCATAAGCCAAGCCGTGATTTTAAAGGACTCCTCGCCTATTACATAGCTTAAAAAGGCACTAATACTACCTAAAAAAGTCGCTGCACTAACACCGATGATTAGCAAGGTAGCAAGTGAAGCCCGCGAGGCTATCTTAAACACAAGCAAGGAAAAAACGCAAGAACAAACAAAGCCTAAAATTCCGTAGTAATAATCAGCCATATCAAGCATAAAAGCTAAGGTAGCTCCAAAAGCCGCAGCTGAAGCTATGCCTATGATGTAAGGGTCTGCTATGGGGTTTGAAAACACGGTTTGTGTGATAGCTCCTGAACTAGCCAAAAGCATGCCAACTAAAATCGCCATTAAAATTCTAGGTGCTCTTATCTCAAAAAGAATTTGCCTACTTAACTCATCGCCATTAAACAAAACCTCAAAGGGATTTAAAAACTCATCTCCCAAGCAAAGGGCAAAAAAAGAGATGAAAACATAAGCAATAAGCGAAAAAATCACAAAGAAAAAAAATCTTTTATTTAACATTCATATCCTTAAAATTTGTATTTAGCCTCTAGGTAGTAAGACCTTGAAGCACCGGGGATGTAATCATCTCTTGCTTTATTTTGATAAGTGAGGTATTTGTTGTCAAAGAGGTTTTTAACCCCTGCAAAAATGTCTAAACCCTTGTTTTTGTAAATCAGACCTATATCGCTTAAAAAATACTCCTTTATCCAAGCATTGCTTTCATCCTTTGCCTTTGAAAAATAGCTCATATCAACAAAGCCTGAAAGATTTTTACTAAAATCGTAATTTATCCCCGCACTTGCTTTATATCTTGAAACAAGGGGAATTCTTTTTCCCTTATCAGCACCTGCTGAAATTTCAGCATTTACAAAACTAAAATTCTCATATAAATAAAAATTCGCAAAATCCTGTCTTAAAAAAAGCTCGACTCCGTATCTTTTAGTCTCATCTATATTTTCAAAACCCCCGTTTGCAACAGTTCCAAAGCTTCTTATCTCATCCTTGCTATTTGTATAAAAAAGGGCTAAATTCACAGCATAAAAGTCAAGTAAATAATCACTAAGTCCAAGCTCGTAAGTATCGTACCTTTGAGACTTTAAATTTGTATTTGAGTAATATACGCCATTTTGCCTTGAGCGGAATTGATAAGGAGTTGGCGAAATAAAGCCTCTTTCATACTTTGCATAAAGCTTGCCTGTGTCTGAATATCTAGCATTAGGGCCTAGCTCAAGGGCGAAATTATCGGTATTTGTATCTATCTTAAAACCACTTTGTGAGCCTGAAAGTGCCTTGTGCGTGTAATTTGCATGCTCATATCTTGCACCTAAAAAAAGAGAGAAAATATCATTTAATTCCTGATAATCAAGTGCGTATAAAGAGTGGCTTTGCTTTTTATCATCTGCTTTTGTAGCACCTATTAGGCTTTGTGAGTTTAAAAAGCCTGAATGCTCCTCAAAAGAATAGCCCAAAACTAGATAAGAATTTTCAAGATAACTTAGCCTTCCCTTTAAATTTGCACCATAAAGTCCATCCTTAAAAAAGCTATCATTTGCATAAATTTGTAAAGCGGCATTTGAGTTTTTTAGCTTTACTTTTTGCACCTGATAAAAGGCTTGTAAATTTACATCTAAAAACTCGTTTGCCTTGATTTTAAGCTCTGCATTAAATTCTGGCTTACTTGAAAGATATGTGGTTTGGGTTTGCGAAGCACCAAATCTATTAGCTTGAAGCTCCTCATAACTAAGGGCGTCATTTAGAGTATTTTCACCTTGATAATAAGAAAAGCCTAAATTTAAGCTTATGTCATCACTAAAGTCAAAATTTAACTTTGAGTTTTGATAAAAGCCTCTTAAAAGGTCTTTTTCTCTGTAACCTTGCTTGTTAAAGCCTTGTATGTTTGAGCTAAAGCTTATGCTATCGTTTAACTTTAAGCCTAAATTTAGCTTCAACTGCGTGTCTAAATTTGCATTTTCATACATGGAGCCTCTAAGGGCTATATCAGCTGCATTTTGCTTTCTTTTTTTAGTAATGATATTTATAACACCGCCTCTTGTGCCGTTTCCATAAAGCACAGCACCGCCTCCGGGGATTATCTCAATCCTTTCTATATCATCTATGCTTATGCTATCAAGAGGCGATATAGAAGTTCCAGCAGCGTGCAGCCTGCTTTCATCAAGCACATTTGTAGGGATATTATCTATCATTACCTTAACAGCTGAATTTGCACTTGCACCTTGTCCTCTCATATCTACAACTCTTGAGGCATTGCCATTTACGCCCAAAGATATGAAAGAAAGTCCTACTACTCTTTGCAAGGCTTGTTCTAAGGAAGTAAAGCCTTTGCTTGCTAAGTCCTTTCCTTGTAAGACCAAAACAGTTCTTAAATTCGAATCAGCATCTTGCTCAAAGCCGCTTGCTGAGATAACTACCTCATCAAGCTCTGCTTTTTGCATAGAATTGGCGAGTAAGCAAGTAGCTAAGCTTGAGAGTAAAACAGTTTTTTTAAGCATTATCACCTTCCTTAATATGTATATCTAAGCGAGAGATAATAGCTCCTGCCATCGCCTGCTAGGTATTGATTAGCGCTTGAGTTTTGATAGGTGTAATACTGCTTATCAAAGATATTGCGAATACCTGCTAAAAGTGAAAAACTTTTATAATCATAAGAAAAACCTATATCTGTTAAGAAATAATCCTTCATCCAAGCATTTGCTGTCATCTTGCCTGTATTTGCATCAACTACACCACTATCCTTTGCCCTTGAAAAATAAGTTAAATCTATAAAGCTTGAGAAATTTTTATTAAAAGCATATTCAAGCCCAGCTGTTGTTTTTACACGAGAGACATAAGGTATGAGTTTGCCATCGTTTATGCCATCTGTAATCTTTGCGTCTATATAACTTAAACTTTGATAGGTTCTTATACTATCATCTAAAAAGCTTTGATTGAGATTTATCTCCGCTCCAAATCTCCTTGTTTGGCTGATATTATAATAATGCCAAAAACTTCCTCCTATGGCATGCGGGTCGCCTAGATAAGAAATCTCATCTTTGCTTTGTGTGTAAAAAAGCGAAACTTGCCATTGATGAAAATCCCACCAAAAGTCCTTTATGCCTATTTCAAAGGTATTGTATTTTTCTGGATTTAATTTGGAGGTATAGTATCCTAAATTTTGGTCTCTGCTTACAAGCTGTGCTGGTGTAGGGCTTACAAAGGAGCTTTCAAATTTAGCATAGATTGAGCCTGTGTCTGAGTAAGAAAAATTTGGCGTTATCTCAAAGGCGTAGTTTGTGGTGGATTTATCATCTATGCTAAATAAAGTTGTCTCATCTGTTGTACTACCTGGTAGCGGAAAATTCATTTGCATTTGGTTTCTATAAATTCTATCACCTGTGTATCTTGCATACTCCATTCTAGCTCCGCCTGAAATGGAAAAATAGTCATTAAAACTGTGATTTTCTAGGAAAAAGATAGAATGACTTTGCTTATTCATATCCAAATCTGTAGTCATAGTATGATAAGGTATTATAACAGGCACAGAGTAGTGCACTATGGATAGCCTCTTAGCATCGTGGTATGCAAAATCATAGCCTAAGATAAAATAAGACTTATCCATATAATTAAATTTAGTCTTTAAATTTGCACCACTTAAGGCATCTTCAAAGCCAGAACCGTCTTGATAAGCCGTAACCGTCATACCTTGCATAGTATAAGGCAGTCTATCCTTTAAATACTCTATCTTTTGTTGTTGATGATAAGCTAATAAATTTAGCTCAAAAAAATCGCTGAATTTGTGGTTTAAATCTAAGCTAAATTCTGGTCTTGTAATCTTTGTAATATTTTCAGAGCTTCCTCTTTGTCTAGGATTATTTTCAATCTGTTCCTTTGTAAGATAGCCAGATGAAGTATTTTTGCTTTGAAAATAAGAGAAATTTAAATTCATATCAGTATCATCGCCAAGACTAAATAAGGCTTTAGCATCGCCAAAAAATCCCTTTTGAGAATAGCCCTCTTGATAGCCTTGTTTATTAAAGCCATTTAGGCTGAAATTCAAGGATACATTATCATTTATATACTTATCAACTCTAGCATTTACATCGCCAAAAACACCCTTTTTATCATATCCTCCACCCTTTAAGGCTAGGGAGTAATTATCGCTTTTGCGTTTTTTTGTTATGATATTAATCACACCGCCTCTTGTGCCGTTTCCATAAAGCACAGAGCCGCCACCGGGGATTATCTCTATACGTTCAACATCATCTAAATTTATGCTATTAAGAGGGGTTACACCATGGCTATTATCAAGCACATTTATAGCCCTATTATCAACCATAACCTTTACAGCAACATTACTTTTATCGCCTTGTCCTCTTAAGTCTATATTGCGTCCAAGCCCAAAATTCACAAAAGAAACTCCAGAAATTCGCTCAAGTGCTTGTTCTAAAGATGTGTAAGCTCTTTTATTTAACTCATCTGCATTAATTACTAATACATTCCTTAAATTTGAATCCGCACTTTGCTCAAAGCCACTTGCCGAGATAACTACCTCTGTAAGCTCTGCTTTTTGTATTTCATTTGCAAAAACTGTTGCTGAACTTAAAAGAGCTAAGAATGCTATTCTTGAAGCTTTCATTAAAAATCCTCCTTATTTTAAATATCTTTGATTTATGATAATATATATCATTAAAAATTAAGATAAAAATTTATGATAATTATTATTAAAATAAAATAAATTTTATATGATTTCTATTTTTAGAGATAAATTGCACAGATAGCTTTACAAAAATTCACTTTAAGTCTAATTTAATATGATAGATATTATTATTTTTATAAATTTTTTTACAAAGGAAAAAGATGAGTTTTGAATCTGTTATTTCTCATATGAACTCTCACCACAAAGAGAATTTGGTGGATTTATGCAAGAAATTTGGTGGCATTAAAGAGCCTAAAAATGTATCTTTGAAGGGTGTTGATTACGAGGGACTTGATATAGAATACAATGATAAAGAAATCTTAAGAGTTGACTTTCCTAAAAAATGCGATGAAAGCACCTTAAAAAACGCTATTATCGAACTTTGCCAAGGTGCAAAACCTAAGCCTGATTTAGCTACTATAAAACAAGAATTACTTGATTTTAAGAAAGAATTTGGCTCTGTGTGTATGGCAACTGTAAGCAAAGAAGGCGAGGTTGTTTGTTCTTACGCACCTATTATACAGTGCGAGGCTGGGGATTTTATTTATATCAGTAGCGTTGCAGAGCATTTTGCAAATATTAAAAACAATCCAAACAATGTAGAAGTGATGTTCTTAGAAGATGAAAGCAAGGCGGCATCTGTCATAGTTAGAAAAAGATTAAGATATAAAAGTGAGCTTGAATTTGTAAGTAGAGATGATGCACTATTTGATAAAGTTTATGATGAATTTGAAAAACAAAGAGGAAGTGGCGGCGGAATCAAAACCATAAGAGGAATGCTTGATTTTCATTTGATAAAACTTTCTTACAAACAAGGTCGCTTTGTAAAAGGTTTTGGTCAAGCTTATGATATAGATGAAAAAGGCGAACTATCTTTTGCTGGAGCCGGTGGTATGCCGCATAAATTCCCGCACAAAAAATAGTTCTTGATGTATTTTGTAACAATTTGTAATATTTTATAAATAAATATACAATATAAAAAAACTTAGAATTAATTTTTGTGTTATCATAGTATAAATTTATTATCTCAATGAAAGGACTTTACTATGACAAATGTAAAATCTTACAACATTAGATGGGTGCTTTCCTTATTTGGAACAGCTATTGGTGCTGGGGTGCTTTTCCTACCCATTAACGCTGGTATGGGCGGAATTTTGCCTCTTTTAATTATCCTAGTTTTGGCTTATCCTATGACTTACTTAGCACACAGAGGGCTTTGTAGATTTGTTTTAGGTTCATCTAATCCAAGCGATGATATAACCTTTGTTTCTGAAACATATTTTGGCAAAGGCGGAGGATTTTTAATCACCGTGCTTTACTTCTTTGCTATCTTGCCTATCTTGCTGGTTTATAGTGCGAATTTAACCACTACCTTTATAGAATTTTGGGTAAATCAACTAGGCTACGAAGCCCCTAATAGACTATTAGTCTCTTTTGTTATAGTAACCTTGCTTATGTTCTTTTCTTTACTTGGTGAAGAACTTGTAACTAAAGTTATGTCCGTTCTTGTCTTTCCATTCATAGCTGTTTTAGTTATAATATCTTTGATGCTAATTCCTTACTGGAACGGTGCAATTTTCCAAAGCTTTGATTTTTCAGTTGTGGGAACTTCAAATTTCTGGCTTACCTTGTGGCTGGTAATTCCTGTTATGGTTTTTTCATTTAACCACTCGCCTATCATCTCATCTTTAGCCTGCTCATGCAAAAGAGAATTTCACGATGACGCCGAAAAACACGCAGCAAACATAATCAGTAAGGCTGTAATACTAATGGTTGTTGTTGTTTTCTTTTTCGTGTTTTCTTGTGCATTGTGCTTAACACCTGAGGATTTTGCTAGTGCCAAAAGCCAAAATGTAAATATCTTAACCTATATAGCAAATCACTTCCCTGAAGCCACTATACTAGCATTCTTAGCACCTATCATCGCTTTGATAGCTATGTCAAAAAGCTACCTAGGACACTATCTTGGCTCACAAGAAGGCTTAAATGGAATTCTTTATAAGGTAAGTTCAGGTAAGCTAAAAGGCAAAAGTGCAAACACAATAACAGCTATCTTTACCTTCATAGTAGCTTGGTATGTAGCTTATGCAAACCCTTCAGCTATAGGAATTATCGAAAGCATAGGTGGTCCTGTTTTGGCAATCTTGCTTTTCTTAATGCCTGTTTATTGTGTATACAAATTTGATGTTCTTAAGAAATTTAGACATCCAGCATTTGATACCTTTATAGTTATAATGGGTCTTATAGCTATATCAGCTGCTATTAACAACCTTTTATAAGGGAGGTGTAAGATGAGTAGTAATTTAAGTATATTTAAAATCGGTGTAGGTCCTTCCTCATCACACACTTTAGGACCTATGCTAGCTGGAAATTTATTCTGCAAAAAGGTAGATAAATTTTTAGACCAAATAACAAAGGTAGAAGTTGTTTTATACGGCTCTTTGTCTTTAACAGGCAAGGGGCACTTAACCGATAGGGCTGTGCTTTGGGGTTTAAACGCACTTGAAGCAAAGAATTTAAGCTCAAATATACAAGAAGAGGTCAATAAAAGAGTTTTAGAGGATAAAATTCTAAATTTATGCGGAAAAAAGGAAATCCACTTTGACTACGACAAACATTTAGTTTTTTCTAAAGAATTCTTGCCGCTTCACGAAAACGCTCTTAAGATAAGCGCCTTTGATGATAATGATGAGCGTATATATAGAGAAGTGTATTATTCAACAGGCGGAGGCTTTGTAAAAACCGAAGCTGAGCTTGAAAAAGAAAAGAATTCAGGCGGACTTAAACCTAAAACACAGTATGCCCTAAAGGTAGATAACGCAAAAGAAGCACTTGAGCTTTGCGATAAAAATAATTGGAATTTAGCACAGCTTTCTTATGAGTATGAGTTGCAATTTAACACGAAGGATGAAATTCGTTCTTACTGTTTAGAAATTTGGGAAGTTATGCAGGAGGTGTATTACAACGGCACTCATACAAAAGAAGAATATTTGCCCGGAAAACTTCATTTGTGGCGTAGAGCAAAGGGACTTGCCTCACGTGTAAACTTAACAACTGATCCAATTGGCATCATAGATTTTATCTCACTTTATGCCATATCAGTAGCCGAGGAAAACGCCAGCGGGGCTAAAGTGGTCACGGCTCCTACTAATGGTGCTTGTGGGGTTGTACCTGCTGTTATGCTTTATCTTCACAATCACACAACAGGCTTTAATGATAACAAAGTAGTTGATTTCTTGCTAACTGCCATGCTAATAGGCTCTTTTTACAAAAAGAACGCTAGTATAAGCGGTGCAGAGGCTGGTTGTCAAGCTGAAATAGGTGCTGCTTCATCTATGGCTGCAGCTGCCATGGCAACTGTTATGGGTGCAGACCCTCACAGTGCCTGTAATGCCGCTGAAATCGCTATGGAACACCACCTAGGTCTTACATGCGACCCGGTTGGAGGCTTAGTTCAAATTCCTTGCATAGAAAGGAATGCTTTTGGTGCCATAAAAGCTATCTCATCGGCTAGAATGGCTATGACTAGAAAGAGCAAGCCTATAGTAACCCTTGATGATGTCATTAAAACTATGTATGAAACCGGAAAAGATATGAACCTAAAATACAAAGAAACATCGCTTGGAGGACTTGCAGTAACCCTACAAAGAATGTGCTAAGACACTAGGCTTTAAAGCCTAGTGTAAATTTAAACCTCTTAGATAAGCCCAAAAGCACAATGAGCCTTTTCCGCTGACACTATAAATTTACTTGTAATCACGGTTGCGGTAGTGATTGAAAAGCTTTAAGTTTCTTTTATCACCAAAAACATAGCAGCAAAGAAACATAAAGCTGCAGAAAAAGTTAAAATTTCCATTATAACTCCTCTGTCTCTTTGATAAATTTTAAAATCTTTTTTTTGCAATACAAAAATAACTATTCCAAGTACAAAAATAACTAAAACAGTCAAAACAGTATGTAGATATTGGTTTCGTCTGTTTTTGTGAAAATAAAGCCTATTAGAGCCAACAATGAAGTAAGAGCAAAATTTCTATAAGTTTTTAGTTCTTACAATCTCTCTTGTTTCCCGTCTAATTTAGACATTTACTTTCCTTTTTTCCTTATCAGCAGAATGCGATAGCACAAATTCACACTTTTAGCAAATTCTTAGCCCTTAAGATAGCTCTTATACTCCTGCAAGGGCAAATTTGAAGCATCAGCACTATAAATAGCAAATTCATCCACCAAAGTAGCACCGCAGTATTTAAAAGCGTAGTATATAGGTCTTAAAAGCTCATTTAAGGTATAGCCGTGGTGTCCATCGTAAGTGTCTTTTGCCCCGCCTAAAGTGCTTACTATGCCAAATTTTTTGCCACTTAAAAGCTTAGGATTTTCTCCGTGTAAAATTTGACTCAAAACCACATCCTGCCATTCTTTCATAAGGCTTGGTGTGCTAAACCAAAAAAGTGGAAATTGAAATACGATAAATTCAGCTTCCTTTAAAAGCTCTATTTCTTTAGCAGCGTCTATTTTGCCGTCTTTATAAACCTCGTTTATATTATGCACCTTTACATAATCAAGACCTAAAGCCTCCCTAGCAAGAGCCTTATTTACTTTTGAATTCTCCCAGTATGTATGAGACAGTATCAGTAGCGTTTTCATGCTCGTCCTTAAATCACTCATTTTCTTTTTTAGCATGGTCTACGTCAGCATCGCTTATCGAATTTGGCTCATTTTGCCTTATAAATTCTATTTTTGCCTTTTCACACCTCTCATCTCTTAGCTTTCTGTAAGCATTTCTTATCTCAAGTTCCTTTTGCGTAAGAGGCCTATCCTCTAAAAACGAGATGTGAAAATAAGTATCATCAGGCTTTGAGTGAGACTCATAAAAGTCTATGTAGTCAAAATAATCCTTCTCGCTCTTATACTCCACAGTTTCTTCTATGTATATGGTGGGACCAAAGCCTCTGTGATTTTGCGTATAGTGTCCAAAACCAGCTGCGTAGCGAATTTTATAAGTATTCATCATTTTCTCCTAAAAATTCTTCAAAACTTCCTTGGAAGTCTCTTAGTTTGCCATCTTTTAAATGCCAAATTCTATTTGCAAAAGCAGAGATTAGCTCTCTATCGTGGCTTATGCAAAGCACCACACCCTTGAAATTATACAAGGCCTCACCCAAGGCGATAATGGCTTCTAAGTCAAGATGATTATCCGGCTCATCCAAAAGCAAGAAATTCGGCCTCTCAAGCATTAGCTTAGAAAGCATAAGCCTGTGTTTTTCCCCACCGCTTAAGCTTGAGGCTAGTTTTTCTTGTTCATTACCACCAAATAACATTCTACCCAAACATTTTCTAATTTCATCCAAATCTTTAAATTTATCGCTCATAAGCCACTCATAAAGTTTCAAATTTTCATTTATCACCGAGCTAGTATCTTGTGGAAAATACCCAAGCTCTATCGTGGCTCCAAGGTGCACCAAGCCCGTATCAGGCTTTAAAGCAGCTGTGATTATCTTTGCTAAGCTGCTTTTGCCAACGCCGTTTGCTCCTATTAAGGCTATCTTATCGTTTTTATTGATTTTTAAATTTAGCCCCGAAAAAAGCTCTTTATCATAGCTCTTGCTTATGTCCTTTAGTTCTAAAATTTCATTGCCGATTTCTTTATTTATCCTAAAAACTATGCTAGGATCGCGTCTGCTTGAAATTTTTATCTCCTCTATCTCAAGCTTAGAAAGTGCCTTTGCCCTGCTCGTTGCTTGCTTTGACTTAGAAGCATTTGCGCTAAAGCGTCTTATAAAATTTTCAAGCTCCTCTTTTTCCTTTAAAGCCTTGTTTCTTTTTAGCTCAGCCTGTTTTGCAAGCAAGGTTGAAGCCATATACCAGTCATCATAATTCCCCGCAAATTCCCTTATCTGCTTAAAATCCACATCTAAAATTCTAGTGCAAACCCTGTTTAAAAAATGCCTATCGTGGCTGATTAAAAGCAAGGTCCCCTCGTGCCTTAAAAGCTCATTTTCAAGCCAGGCTATGCTTTTTAAATCAAGATTGTTCGTAGGCTCATCAAGCAAAAGCACATCAGCATTTACGAAAAGCAGCCTTGCTAAAAGCACCTTCACCTTGTCCGTGCTTTGAAGAGAGGACATAGAATTTTCTATATCACTTATGCCAAGCGAACTTAAAAGCTTTTCACACCTTAGTTCGCAGTCATAGTTAGGATCCTCCTCAGCACAGATAAGCTCAAGCTCGCTTAGCCTATCATTTATGGCGTCCGTAAATTCCTCACTCATATACAGCTTTTCTTTTTCTTTGATAGCCTCATATAGTCTTTTATTTGCACTCAACAGTGCGTCTTTTATGCTTAAGCTCTCAAAGGCAAATTGATCCTGCTCTAAGACAGCCATTTTAAGCCCAGCGTCAAGCTCTATTTCGCCGCTACTTGCCTCAAGCTCTTTTGCTAGGATTTTTAAAAAGGTTGATTTTCCAGCCCCATTCGCCCCGATTAGCCCGTATCTTTCGCCTTTTTTTAAAGTTAAATTCACATTTTCAAACAAAAGCTGACTTGCAAAACGCATAGAAAGATTTTTGATTTCTAGCATAGTAAAACCTTAAATTTTTTAAGGGATTTTAGCAAGAAAATTTTAACTACATATCTAAATTTTTATTTTCTTAATGATACAAGGCTTGTCATATAGTGAAATTTCAAAAATTTTAAAATTTTTTGCTTTTTTGTTAGCCTCATTAATCGTTTTTTTTGTTATATAATCTTTTCCGCATTTTTAACTTAAATTTAAAGGTTTTGCTGCGAAAAGGGCTCTTTTTTTACTCTCCTTTTTAGCTTCTTTTGTCTTTGCTTTGAAAAGTGAATGGGTGGGTGAGATAGAGGATAGTACTTCGGATTTAAAGCCAGGAGACGATGTTACAGTAATACTAAAAAGAGACCCTAGTAAAGATGGCAATATATTTGGGCAAGGAAGCAATGTAGATTTTACATATTCTGGTAGATCTGGCACTGCCAAACTTGCATTACAAAAAGACCCAAGCACTTTTTCTTCCTCTCAAGGAAGTGATATGAGTTACTATATAGAGGGAGATATATTTATAAATCCAGGATCTCAATTGATTATGAATTTAGATAGCACAGGAAGCAAGGGTCTATTTAAGCTAGACGAAGGAGCGATAAAGGTATATAACTCAAGCTTAGAAATAAATGATGTAAATAACTTTGTTATAGATACTACGCAAGGAGGTGGTGGTATAACGGTTTCAAACGGAAGCACCTTATATAAATAATGTAGATATTTTAACAAATAAATCAAATAGCAGTGATTCAGCTTCTATATACAACAATAATTCCACCATTTATATAGATGCCGATGTTTATAATTATAATAAAGATACTACACAGGGTGCAGGATATTTGCTTCAAACAGGCGAAAACGCTAAAACAACTATAGGGGTTCTTTTTATAATGCTGGTTTTAAGAGTGATAATGGAGGTAGAGAGTACGCTTTAGTAGAGATAAACGGCGGAACTTTTACTGTAACTGGAAATTTTTATAATGGCAAGAATGATCCTTCCTCTTCTTCTAATGACTATCGCGGTATTGGAAATTTAAAAGCCTATAATGGAGCTGTGATAACAGTAGAGGGAGATTTCATAAGCGATGCACAAGGAGATAGCTTTAGCACTTCGACAAGCTATCGCTCAACCGTTGATTTAAATGACGCAAATTTAGTGGTAAAAGGCAAATTTGACGCTTATAGAAGTGATATCTTTCTAACAAATTCGGCTAAAATTTACACTACCGATTTTACTTTAAATAATACTGCTACTATGAATTTCGTAGGAGGAGATTTAGGCTTTGGTTATATAAATGCTTCATCTTCTGCTAATTTTAATGGCGTAACTAACTTTCAACTCATAGGGGCAATTGCTAAAAATGATAATATGTCTTATCTTTTTCTAGAAAGTAAGGATGTTAGTGGCAATATAAAAGAAGGTTCTGTAACTGTATATGATAATTATGGAAATCCTCTTTCTGATTCTGGCTACACCACAAACATAGTTAAGGTGGGAGATAAATACTTCTTAGTCTTTGGCGAAGCAAATAATGAGGGGAATGAAAATTACCCTAATGCAAATGCTCAGCCTCCCGGAGGACACTTAGCCGGTTATGAAAATGGAATTCAACCGGACGGCGATACTGAAGGCGGAGACAATCAAGGCGGAAATGAGGGCGGTAGCGATGATAAACCTATAACACCAAGTCCAAACACTCCACCAAGCTCCTATATATAATGCTATTTATGAAGCCTTAGATGGCTCTATCATAAACAATAATAATCTTATAAGAACTGCTACTAGTACTGTTGAAAAACAGATTGAGACTATGCAAGATGAAAGAAAAACATATCAAGGAAATCTTATACATCACAATATGTTAGGTCGTATAGCAAATAATCTTAATAAACCAAAATACGCCTTTAACACAAAATCTAAATTTGCAAGCTTAGCAAGTTATTATAAACCTTACTATGTAAATTTAGAAGAACAAGAAAGTGATAATTTCTATATCTCTGCCTTAGCAGGATATAGTAATTATAAAAGTAGTTCAGGCTCTGAATTTGGTCTAAGCTTTGGATATGATAAAGAAATAGAAGATGAGTTCTTTGCTGGTTTTTATGCTTCTATAAGTAAGTCTTATATAAACACAGAGGGTATGAATTTAGATGGATTTAACTATAGTTTAGGTTTATACTCAAGAGTTTATATGCCATATTCACTTGAGCTTGATGTATTAGGATACTATGCAAATAATCATAATAAATACGATAGAATTTTTGCTGGTTTAAGTCTTCATCAAGGAGATTATAAAAGACATAATATAGGAGCACAAGCTAGACTTGGATATAGATTTGAATTTAAAAATGAACATAGTTTAAAACCTTATCTTGGTATATTAGGAAGTTATTATCATATGCCTTCTTATAAAGAAAATGGAATACTACCTATAAGCAGAAGCACAAATACTTTTACAAGCTTATATGGTGTTTTAGGTATAGAGTATAGAAAAATACTAGATAGTGGAAGCTTTTTTATATCCTTAGAAGGAGTTAATGGAAAAGCTGTCTTTGGAGATAAGAACTATGAAATGAGCATAGGACAAGAAAAAATATCTTATGAAAATGAAAAAGAATTATTTGCAAATGTATTTGCAGGTGCATCTTTTTCTGTATCAAAACACTTAGATTTTACAGCCTCTGTGATGCCTCAAGCATATGAAGGTGGCTTTATAAATGTGAATGGGGGTCTTTGATTTAGGTTGAGGTTTTAGGGCTATAAAACTTCATATAAATTTAAAACAAGCACGCAAAATTTAGAACTCGGCGTATTTAAAACACTTAAATTTAACCCATATCCAGCAAGATGAGGCTTATAGCCATTACTCCCATTCCTGCGAAAAGGCCGTACAAGCAGTGATGAGCTTCCCCATAAGCTCTCGCGGCAGGTAACAGCTCGTCAAAGGATATATAAACCATTATCCCAGCTATGATAGCAAAGGTAAAGGCTAGGGTAAGTTCGCCTATAAAGGGTAAGATTAAGAAAAAGCCCACAACAGCACCGATTGGCTCTGTAAGACCCGATAAGGCGGCGTATTTGAAGGCTTTTTTCTTGTCTCCTGTTGCGTGGTATATAGGCAAAGACACAGCCATGCCCTCAGGGATGTTGTGAATGGCTACTGCTATGGCTATGGCAAGGCCAAAGGAAATGCTATCAAGAGAGGATACAAAGGTAGCAAAGCCTTCTGGCAGGTTGTGTATAGATATGGCAACTGCTGTTAGCACCCCGGTTCTTTTCAAGGCCTTGTTTATCACGGGTTTTTCGTTTATGGAGCAAATTTTTAGCTCCTCGTAATCTTGGGTTTGTTTTACATGCAAATCCTCAGGTATTAGCTTGTCCACCAAGGCAGAGATTAAGATTCCCAAGAAAAACAACAGCAAGGCCACTATTTGACCGCAAAAATTCCCGTAATGCCTTGAAAAATCCTCAAGACTTGTAGGCAAAATTTCCATGAAAGATATGTAAATCATAACTCCTGCTGAAAAGCCAAGCCCTATGGATAAAAAGGTGAAGTTATTTTGCCTTGAGAAAAAGGCTATCAAAGCACCTATTGCCGTGGAAATTCCCGCTAAGGTGGCTAAGATAAAGGCTACCGTTATTTGTTCTAAATCTAAAGACATGCACACTCTTAATAATTTTTATTATCTACAAATTTATACTACTAAAATACTGTAAATAAAAATTAGATTTTTTGCAAATTTCGCTCAAATTCAAGCTTTTAAGCCTATACACAGACTATCACTAAAAATGGCGAGTTAGGAAGTCTAAAAGGAGATCCTAAGATCTTTAGCGGGGAGGTAAGGGTTTCAATACTTTTTAAATCAAGCTCTTGGAGAGAATTTAGCGGAGCCTTAGTAGAATTTAGCAAAAATGCTAGGTCTGCCTGGCATACACACCCAGCAGGACAAACACTAATTGTTACAGAGGGAGAAATTCTTACTAAGATACCGGGTCAAGTAGCAAGTATTGCAAAAAAAGGCGATGTGATTTCTTGTCCACCAAATATTAGACATTTTCATGGAGCAAGTGATACAAGCCATGGAAGCCACATAGCCCTAACACAAGAAAAAGACGGGAAAAATGTGAATTGGCAAGAATTAGTAAGCGATGAGGAATACGCTAAAGCTCTAAAAGAAGCAAGGAAATAAGACAAAGCTAGGGAGGTATTTTGCTAAAAAGCTACGCAATATGATGAGGGAGTTGCCGTTGTTTTAGGTAAATATTTCAATGCTTTAAAAGAGGAATTTAGGGTAAAAGTTAGTAAAACTAAGAAGTTATGAGCAATAATTGTAGTCAATGCAGCAGCTATACTCACTATCACAAAAACTTAGGATTAATTCCTTAGCACAAATGCTGTGTGCGTAGCTCCTCTAGTAAGATACTAAGCTTCACACTTGCAAGATACTCCTCTAGCACTCTTTGAGCCTTTATAAAATGAGAATCTAAAAGGCTATGGATATTTTTACCCAAAGGACAGAGCAAATTGGGATTAGTATGGAATCTAAAAAGCGTATAGCCTATTTTTTCTTTTGTATAAGCACTTTCTTTGTGTATACTTTCTTTAGATTCTTTTTTGAGTGTTAGAAAATCTTTGCTTTTAGGCGTAGATTCTACCGCATAAAAAACATCTAAAAGGCTTATTTGCGTGGCACTTTTCGCAAGTCTTGCACCATTGCTACCACGAAAAATACTAATAAGTCCAGCATTTTTTAAAAGCGCTAGGATATTTCGCACGATAACGCTATTAATCCCCACAGATTCAGCTAAAGCCTCTAAGTGTCAAAAATACAGCAGGTTATGACCCACAAATCGGGGATTTATTTTATTTTTCTCCTTGGGGCAATGTGGGGATTTTTTATGCCAAACAAGCTCCTTATAATGGCTTGGTTTATCTTGGCAGGGTTTTAGAAACTAGCAGTGGCAAAAATGGCATAGAAATTTTAAAAAGCAAAAAAGATGATTTTAAGGTGCTGATAAAAAGATAAAAAATATTTTTAGCATAAATTTTACATAACAAACACTAGCTCTTAGCTTTTATAGCTTTATTAAATATATAAAATTTCTACAAAGTTTAACTAAGAGCTTATCTTAACTTTTGTGCTAAATTTACATAAGACTTTAAATAAAAGCTAACACTTGATGTAATATGCTATAATATTTTAAAAAAGAGGATAAAACTATGGCATACACTATCATAGAAGTAGAGAGAAAAACAGGTGTAGCCTCTAGAACACTTAGATTTTGGGCGGATAAGGGGCTTTTTCCTTTTGTGCAAAAGGATAGCAATGGCGTGCGGTATTTTAGCGAGAAAGATGTGCAATGGGTGTTTTGGATAGATTGTTACCGTCAAATTGGTATGAGTATAGAGGATATCAAATACTACATTACACTATGTGCTAAGGGCGAGAATACTGCACAAGAGCGGCTAGAGATTATCCAAAGACAGAGACAAAAAACGCTTGATGATATAGAAAAACTCCAAGTAGTGCTAGAAAAGCTTGATTATAAAGTAGCATATTATAAAGAAATGATAGCCAAACAAAAAGATGATATAAATCCACTTAATAAAGACTATGTCAAACGCAAGAAAAGGGCGAAGTTTTAGAAGCTTTTCCTGCTGTAGTTTCTAATGATTGTATAGATTTTATCAAGCCCAAGATAGAAATTTAATCAAATTTTTCTTTTTCTCCTTGACAGACACTAGGTGTTAGGTTTTAGAATTTCATAAAAAATTTTCAAGGAGAAAAGATGAAAAAATCGAGTCGTAGGAATTTTTTAAGAAATTTTGTAGGTTTAGCTAGTGGAGTTTTACTTGCGGGTGCATTTTCAAATGCTTTTGCAGATTCTAACAAAAACCAAAAAGTTAAGTTTAAACAAAATACGCTAAACCCAAGCAAAGAAGCCGAGCGTAACGCCTCTAAAAATCCCTTTGGCTTAGTGTATGAAAATGCCATAAGCAAAAACGAAAAAGGCAAGGTAAATATAAAGCAAGTCTCTTATAAAACAAGAGGGCTTAAGGCAGTGGCAAATGTCTATCTACCAGCAAACTTTACAGCTAGTGGCAAGTATCCTGCTATAGTGGTGGCTCACCCAAATGGTGGCGTTAAAGAGCAAGTGGCAGGCTTGTATGCACAAAATCTCGCACAAATGGGCTATGTAAGCATAGCTTTTGATGCACTCTATCAAGGAGCAAGTGAGGGAATGCCGCGAAATGTTGATACTCCGTCTAATAGAGTGGAGGATATACGCGCGGCTGTGGATTTTATCTCGAATTTTAAGGGTGTGGATAAGAATCGCCTAGGGATTTTAGGGATTTGCGGTGGTGGAGGCTACACTTTAAAAGCCACGCAAACAGACAAACGCCTAAAAGCAATAGCAACGCTTAGTATGTTTAACACAGGACTTGTAAGACGCAATGGCTTTTTAGACTCTCAAAAATCAAGCATACAAACTCGCCTAGAGGAAGCTTCAAAGGCAAGAGAAAAACAGGCTCTAGGAGAGATACTCTACACTGGAGCTGCCCCCGTGAAATTAGGTGAGGCAGAACTAGCCAAGATTGACACGGATTTATACCGCGAGGGAATGGTGTATTACGGCGACACACACGCACACCCAAATTCTAGCTTTGCTTACACCACGGCTTCACTTTTAAAACTTATAGCTTTTGATACGCTCAATCAAATCGAGCTTATAAATAGGCCCTTGCTGCTAATGGTAGGCGATAAGGCAGATACGGCATATATGAGCGAGGAGGCGTATAAAAGGGCAAGTGGCACAGATACAAAGGAGCTTTTTAAGCTTAAAGATTCTACGCACATACAGACATATTTTAAGCCAAATGTGGTGGCACAGGCACTGGGTAAGTTAGAGGAATTTTACAAACGCTATATTTAAGCTTGATACAAAAAAAACTTATCAGGCTTAAAAATTTTAGGACTATATCTTTGAGTAAAAATTTATACATCAATGCTTACAGCAAAACTTTGCAAAGGCTTAAAACTACCTCTCTTGTAAGGGGTATTTTGCAAAGAGTGAGACTAAGAATCAAATCCTAGTATTAGTCCAAGAAATTTACAAAAATAATTAATTATAATTTTTGTATAAGCTCTTTGCTAACTTTTAACTCTTTTTCATTCCATAAAACTACTTCTTTTATAAGTTCTTTTTGCAGAGCTTTTATAAAAGATTCTATATACTCAAAGGCTATTTCGCCATTTGGAAGTACGGGCAGGGAGATAAATTCATTTTCTACTTTATTATCCCAAGTCGCTAAATTTTCCCTAGAAAATCTTTCATATAATGATTTTTCTAAGGCACATTTTAAAAATAAATTTACTTCAAAACTTACCTTGTATTCTTTAAGCCTTATAAAATAACTTTCCGCCAAGATTCCCGTTTTTTCTTTTTGAGCATACACTTTACCAGCTGCTATTGCGCCATTATATACAATTGAAATAATATTGTCGTGTGTTTCAAAATCTCCCTCCCTAGCCCAATACATAATGCCATTATCTCCAAATTTGGCATAGACGACAGGTATTTTATAGATATTATCTTTTGTTTTTGAAACAGCTTTAAATTTATCGCCTTTTCCTACGAATTTCGCTGATACCTTTTTAAACAAATCGCCGATTCTAACTTCCTGCCATTGTAGTTGCGTGCTATGTGCTTGTGTAGTTTTATAGCTTTCATAAAAGCTTAAATACTCCTCTAGCTTAAAGCTTAATGCCCCCCCCCCGTTAGTTTCTAGCACTTCATTATAGGCACTCATTTCTTTATGATAATACTCTATGAGGCTTAAAAAATGCTCTTTCTCAATCTCTTTTATGAAAGATTCCATAAAGGCAAAGTCTATGTTGTATTTGTCATTGACAGATTCTGCCTTTGTAGAATCTGGAGGAAGCACTGGGAGGAGAATTTGTAAATCCGGCAATTTATCGGTAGCGTTTTGGGCGTATTCTATAAATTTAACTTGCAACATATTGATAGCAACAACAAAGAATAATCTTACTTCTTTTGAGACATTTTTATTTTTAAAAATCAAAGCTTTTACCCTTGTGCCTATGTGAAAATCTTGACTTTGCGTAAAAGCACAAAATACACCTCTATCAGCTAAAGAAATAGTAGTCTTGTGGTCAAATAAGATTCTATTATCAAGCTTTTTTATATATTTTGCCACGCCATTATTATTATTTTGGTGGCTAATGAGCGGGATAGTGCCATTTTCGACTCTACCTATAATCACATCTCGTCCTGTATGAATCTCAAACAAATCGCCGATTCTAAATTCCTGCCATTTGCTAGTATCAAGGCTTTTTAATGCCCTTTGTGTGAGGCAAGAAAGAGCGTGAGTGATGAAATTTTGTTTCTTAGAATCTAAAAGAGAGCCACCATAGAGTAAATAATCCTCTAGGCTACTAAATGCCCCCCCCCGTTTAGAATTTTCATCTTGTAATTTTGCAAAGTCTTGCAAAATTACTTTTTCTTGCTCTGTAAGCTTATAATCTTTTAAGCCAGTAGTTAAGAGATATGCCTCAAGTTCTTCTAGTCTTTCTGCCTCAAGTTCTTTAATATAGGATTCCATATACTCAAAGGCTATTTCGCCATTTGTAAGCACGGGCAAGGAGATAATGATGTCTTTTATAGAATCTTCTGTTGAGCCTATACCCCAAGTAAAATCTTGTAATACTTTGCTGTATATAGAAGTCATAAAAATTGCAATTTTGCGATTAAATTTTTTTATTTTTGGAATTAAAATTTTAACCTTATTTCCCGTAAAATATGCTTGTTCTTGATAAAACACACTAAAAGTATCTTGTGCGAAAGACAGGGTATTGGCTGGATTTAAAAATTCTTTATTTTCCATAATGTAGCCTCTTATACCATTATTCCTAGTAGAACGAACAACATATGGATAAGATTTTTCTGCCTGATTATCGAGTATTTCTATATTGTTAGCGTGAAAAATTTTTTTACTAGATTTGACACTAAACAAATCGCCGATTCTAAATTCCTGCCATTTGCCCCCGCTTTGCTTGAAATTTTCTTCAAGCTTTCTCAAGCGAGGGCTTAGTATTTTCCCAGCAAGTTCTCTTTGGCATTATTTTTTAGCACATTGCTAACCTCCCACGCTAGATACTCGCTTACGCATTTTTTAAAGTCCTCTAGTGTGGGCTTTGTATCTATGCTTTTGTGCTGTGCGTAAGTCCAGTCCTTACCTTCTAAATTTATACAATCCTCGATATAATGATCTTTGTAATAATTCAAATAAGAGCTTCCATATAGCACGACATTTACAAGCTCTTCATATCTTGCCTTAGCGTTATCCGTGTCTTTTAGATTCACGCTTGCTTTTGATTTTTTCCTTGCGGCTCTTGTGTAGCCATCTGTGCTAAAATCTATAAATTTTACCTTTTGTTTTATATCGTGCTTTGTGCCTACATCAAAGACATAGATAGCTGTTTGCACACTGCTTTTGCCTACAAATAAATCTGAAGGCATTTTAATACTTGCTATAAGTGTGGAATGCTCTAAAATCTCTTTTGTGTAGGGAAGTCCATTACCTGAACCTGCGTTTTCTTGGATAATGATAACCGCTCTACCCTTAGACATACGTTTTAAGGCTCTCTCTACAAAGATAAAGCCCTTGCCACTTGCAGAATAGGGAGGATTTAGCAAAAAGACATCGGCTGGGAAGTTCTTACCCTTTTTCTCGCCTTGCTCATAATTGCCCTCAAACTGCGTAAGACTGTCTTTGTTGAGTAAATTTGCACTACCATCATCAAGCAAAATCATATTTAAGATTCCAAGCAGATAAATATCAACTCGCTTTTCTATACCTAAAAGCTGGTAGGCTTTGATATTAGCGATTTTTAGTCCTTTTTCCTTGGGGCTTTTTATATTTTCACAATCTTTTATCATCGCATTCATAGCAGAGATGAGAAAGGCTCCCGAGCCTGTGGCGTAATCCCACACATAAGAATCTTTATTTACCTTAGCAAGTTTTACCATTACATCAACGACATAGCGAGGTGTTAGCACTACATCGTTTTTTTCATTATCTGGCACGGCTAGCCATTTGGTCAGGGAATTAAAGAGTCTACCTGCGATGTCAGCGGTTTGGAGCTTTTTGACAAGCGGGAGGATATTATCGCACACGATTGTGTAGGTTTTTTTAAGTGGGGTCTCATCGTTTGTTTGCAAAAGAGTGTTGGTATAGCTTGATTTGTTCCATAAATTTGAGTGGATAAAGGCTTTTTCTAATTCATTGATTAACAGGGCAATTTTTTCTTGTGGGAGCTTCCTTTCGGCTAGAAAATCTTTGATTTTATTGATAAAGATAATGCCATCGTTGGAATTTGCTCCTAGCTCTCCTTTGAGCTCATCGGGCTTTAGTGGTGAAACCTTGTCCTTTACGCCCTGTGCTGCCATTATCATACCTACAAGCAGAGCTACACGCATATTTGGGTTGATGTTTAAAAGCTCATCGTGTAGGAATTGATTAAGGGTGTTTAACTTAGATTCTATATCGCTTTCTAAAGATTCTATAGTTTTTTCACGTTCTTTATCACTAAGACTTAAAGAATCTATGGTGCGTAAAAATTCACTTAAATGCTCTTTAGAAAAGATTGAGAGGTCTTTGAAATCGCCAATCTTTTTAGGCACAGAGAGATTTTTGCGATTAAGATAATAAAAGGCGTATTCTTGCTTTAGCTCTTTAGTGTCCTCATAGCCATTGATACCTACGGCTATAACTTCATCATAATCAGTGTAATCCAAAATAGCATTGGCATAATGCACCGCACCATTTAAGGCATAATCACTAATGTTTGTGAAATTAAAATTACCATTTTTATCAAGATTTTCAACTTCATCGTGTTTAAGCTTTTGCAATTTGCCTCTTGTGCCTTTGACTTCTATCATCACAGGCATTTTGCGTAAATTTTCATCTTGCAAGAAAAGTTTTATATCGGGGCGATTGCCTCCCTCGCCTCCCTTTTTGCTTGGGTATCTTTTGAGGGCTTCTTCTATCTGCGTGTTGATATTTTGCGTTTTTGTGAAATACGCAATGCCTAGATTTCTTAACTGCTCTTTTGCATTATCCTCTATTATTTCCTCTATACTTGCCATTTTATGCCTTTGTTTTTTGTGTTAAAGGTGCTATTATAACAAATTTATGAGAGATATTTTATTTGTGTTATGCCTTGTTGTATCAAATATAAAATCTACAAAACCTCTTGACTTAGACTAGCTCTTATCTTTTATAATGCTTTTTAGAATTTGCTTTGCTAAATTCTATGATTTCATTCAAAGGACTGTGTGATGAAAAAAACACTATTTATACTAACACTTTTAGGAGGTGTGGCGATGGCTGATACACAGACAATCACAAAAAGCGGTGAGCTTGCTAGCTTAAAAGGAGATTCTAAAATCTTTAGCGGCGATGTTAAGGTTTCTATGATGTTTAAATCAGATTCTTGGAGGGACTTTGGCGGGGCTTTAGTAGAATTTAGCAAGAACGCTAGATCTGCGTGGCATACGCATACCGCAGGACAGACACTCATCGTAACAGAAGGTGAGATTCTTACAAAAGTGCCCGGACAAAAAGCAAGTATCGCTAAAAAAGGCGATGTGATTTCTTGTCCTCCAAATGTGAGGCATTTTCACGGCGCCACTGATACAAGCAAAGGCTCTCACATAGCTTTAAATCAAGAAAAAGACGGCAAGAATGTAGCTTGGGAAAATTTGGTTAGCGATAGTGAGTATAAAGAGGCTTTAAAAGAAGCTAGGGGTAAATAAAATATAAAAGAGGGGCGAGTTTTAAAACCCCTTCGCCCTTGTATGCTTACACACAAAGCTAAAAATAAAGTTATCCTTAATCTTGCTTTTAAAACAAGTTTAATTAAATATTTTGTTTTTTTTTTTTTTGATAAAATGAGCCTTTATTTTTAAAGAGGGTTTATGAGTAAGATTAGCATTTTTTTATCTAGCGATGAAAGGTATGATTTTGCCTTAGCAAATGTCATCATAGGGCTTAAAAGATATAACGAGCATTTGATAGATAAAATTTACATAATGTATGATGGCATAGATGAAAGCACCTTAGCAAAAATTCAAAGTATTTACAGCGAGGCTATAGAGTTTATAAGATATAGCGATGAGGATTTTTCAAGGGATGTAAGGCATTCAAGCTATATAAAAGAGCACCAATTCTTAAAAAATTATAGCAAATTTGCCTTTGCTAAATTTTATATTTTTGATTTGCTTGAAAAAAGTCCTAAAAGCACTAAGGGTTTGGTACTTTTAGATGTGGATATGTTAGTTTGTGATTCTTTTGAATGCTTACTTGATTTAGAGCAGGATTACTGTGCAAAGGTTGATGTATATAACACTCAAAGTGCAAATGCCTACTTCAAAGAAAGAGGCTTAGCTGTGGATTTAAGCACCCATCCAAAGTGTAATGGAGGCTTTTTGTATTTTAACAAAAAGATTTTTGAAAAAGAAGGCGTTAGAAATTTGACCACTCTTTGCTTTGAGCTTTTATACTCTATAATGCACGAAAAGGACTATAAATGCCTTTATGATGAGGAAATCTTTTCTATAGTGGCTAAGAGCTTTGATTTTTCTTTTAAAAATGCAAAAGATTTAGGCTTAAATTCCTTGCTTTATCTTTTTGAAAATGTGGATATAAAAACAAAGCTCATACACGGCTTAGGACTTTCTAAATTTTGGTATAACCCAGCCTCTTTTTACTGCTTTAATGAATGGTATGTAAATCATAAAATTTGGCTAAAAAGATACAAGGGCGAGGATAAAATTCCTATACCAGCCTTGCCTGTAAATGAACTTAAAGATAGCAGAGACTTTTTTATGTTTTTAAGCTTTTATAATAAAAATATAAATGCCATAAAAGATTTGCAAAATTTTGCCTTAGAAAATGATATAGCTTTGCAATGCATACAAGAAGGTTACAATGTAAAAATTTTCTTAAGCGACTTTGATATAAGCATAAATTTAATCCACAAAGCAAGTGATATAATAGGGCAAAATGAAGAGCTTTATCAAATTCAAGGCTTGGATGAAAGGCATTTAGATATAGTGCAAAATTTAGGCTTTAAGGAAAATGGAGCTTTTTATGAGAAAAGATTAATGGCTCTTGTTTTTGATTTCTTTTTCTTTAAATATCTAAATGATGTAAAATCTTTTATCATAGCACTTTATGAGAGCTTTTTACCTAAAAATAAGACAGGAAAAAGGCAACTTTTAATGAATGAGCTTTGCCCAAATATCTACACAAGTGCAAAATTTAGGGTGCAAAACCATCTAGCTTATAAACTAGGACTTGCCTTTTTGCAAAATTCAAAGTCCTTAAAGGGCTTTATAAGAATGCCTTTTATTCTATCTTATATAAAAGAAAAACACAAAGCTGAGCAAAGAGCTTATGATGACAAAATTTCAAACAACGCTTTTTTAAAGCTTCCTCCTTTAGATAGTTATCCAGACTATGAAAGTGCCTTAAAAGAAAAAGAGAGTTTAGCTTATAAACTTGGAGAAGCTTTAGTGCAAAATATAAAACGGGGGGGGGCATTGAAATATATAAGATTTATGAAAGATGTGCGTAGGATAAAAAGGGAGTTTGAATAGAAAAATCAAAACATAATTAAATGCGTATAAAGTAAAATTTCCTCATTTAATCTTAGTCAAAAATTATATAAGAGCCTTTCAAAAGCTTAAAAATAATTCTGCACTAAAGTTTAAATTTTAATTATTTACCCCTTGACTTAGACCAACTCTCATCTTTTATAATTTTGCTACGAAACTAAAATTCTAAAATATCTTGATTTAAGGAGTTTTTATGCAAGAAAGGCGTGAGTTTTTAAAAACAGGTGCGAAAGTTGCCGGCGGAGTGGCGTTAGCTGCTATGGGAGTTAGTGCGCTTTTTGCAAATTCTAGGACAGACCCTACAAACACAGGTGTAAGGCTGTTAGGAGATTCTAAAATCCCTTTTAAAAGTGGAGAGAGAATACCAGCACGCGGCTATGCGGCATTTAGCAAAGAATGGAAATTTAAACCCTATGAATTTACCCGCCATCCGCTAGGGCAAAATGATGTGCTTTTAGAGATTTTATATGCGGGGATTTGCCATAGCGATTTGCACGCTGTTAGTGGCGATCATGGCTCGCCAAGCTATCCTATGGTGCCAGGTCATGAGATAATGGGCAAAGTCGTGGCAGTGGGCGATAAGGTGAGCAAATTTAAGGTCGGCGATTATGCTGGAGTGGGCTGTATGGTCAATAGCTGCGGGGAATGCGAGGCGTGCAAAGCAAGCAAAGAGCAGTACTGCAGCAATGCCAAAACGGTTTTTACTTATAATTCCAAAGATGTCTTCCATGGGGGCGAGAATACCTATGGCGGGTATTCAAACAACATTGTTTTGAGCGAAAAATTTGCTATCAAAGTACCTAAGAATGCCGAGATTGAGAAAGTCGCACCACTTCTTTGTGCCGGTATTACCACCTATTCGCCTATAATGTTTAGCAAGGTTTCTAAAGGGCAAAAGGTTGCTGTGGCAGGTGTTGGCGGACTTGGACATATGGCTTTGCAATACATGGTAAAGCTAGGAGCTGAAGTTACTTGCTTTGATATTGTGGATAAAGAAAATGCGTGCAAGGCCTTGGGGGCAAAGGAATTTGTCAATGTCAAAAGTGCGAGATTTAAAGAATTTGCTAATACTTTTGACTTCATCATCTCAACAATCCCCTATCATTACGACATCAACGCTTACCGCGCAATGCTGAAATTTGGCGGGGAAATGGCGATAGTGGGACTACCCTCACACAAAGACGCACCCAGCTTAAATTCACAGACTTTCATCTGGCAACTTCAAAACAAAAGGCTTTATAGCTCACTTATAGGCGGGATTAAAGAAACCCAAGAAATGTTGGACTTTTCGGTAAAACATAGCATTTATCCAAAAGTGGAGATTATTAAAATTAGCGAGTTAAACTCTGCGTATAAAAAGGTTGCCGAGGGCAAGGCAGATTTTCGCTTTGTGATTGATATGAAAAGCTTGGAAGCTAAACTATAAAGGAAAAGCAATGAAAACGATACTTTTACTAAATGGCTCTAAAAAATTTGGAAGTAGTGAGGGCAGGCTCTCTGCAACCTTACAAGAAGTGGCAAAAGAGACTTTAAGCTCTCTAGGACATAAGGTGCTTGAAACACATATCGACAAAGGCTACACGGTAGAATCTGAAGTAAAAAAGCTCCTAGATTCTGATGTGTGGATATACCAAATGCCCGGCTGGTGGATGGGCGAGCCTTGGATAGTCAAAGAATACATCGATAAAGTCTATATGGCCGGGGCTGGTAAGTTTTTCACTAGCGATGGACGCCACAGGGATAATCCGACTAAGAATTACGGCACAGGCGGGCTTTTGCAAGATAAAAGATACATGTTTAGCCTCACTTGGAATGCCCCGCTAGAAGCCTTTAATGATAAAAATGAGTTTTTTGGCGGCGTGGGTGTCGATGGGGTGTATTTACATCTGCATAAGGCGCACGAGTTTATGGGCTTAAAGGCGTTGCCAACTTTTATCTGTAATGATGTGGTGAAAAATCCGCAAGTTGAGAAATTTAAGGCTGAGTATAAGGCGCATTTAGAGAATGCTTTGAAAATCTAAATATACAAAGGAAACACAATGCAAGAAAGCACAAAAGATATTTTTGAAAAAGATAAAAAGCGGGGCGTTAAAAGCTTTGAATTTAAGGCTTTGAGTGTTTTAAAGACAAAAAAGGGAGGGTGTGTAAAAAAGCACTTATAAAAAGGTGAAAATTAATCCCTAGAAGCTCTAGGGATTTTATTGGCAACCCTCGCACTCTATGCTTCTATCTACTGTGTCTATTTTGTTGCTATCTGGGCTTTCGCTTCTTAGATAATAAGTTGATTTCAGTCCAAGCTCCCAAGCAAGCATATAAATATCATTTAGATAACCCCCGCTTGCCTTGTCTAAGGACATAAAGATATTTAGGCTCTGTCCTTGGTCTATCCACTTTCCACGCACAGCAGCAGCCTTTACAAGCACTCTTTGGTCTAGTTCGTAAGCTGGAGTGTAGTAGTTCCAGGTGTTTAAATTCAAATTTGGCACCACGCAAGGTATCATCCCGCTTAAATTTTGCTCAAACCACTTGCGTTTATATATAGGCTCTATGGTTTGAGTGGTTCCAACCAAAATAGATATGGACGAAGTCGGAGCTATGGCCATAAGATAGCCATTTCTCATGCCTACCTTTTTCACCCTAGCTCTTAGCTTCTCCCAATCACAGTCGCTTTGCTCAAAAAGCCCGTCTCTTAGGGTGAGCGCCTTTGCCTTTTTGTTTGCTAAGTCTATAGGAAAAATCCCTTTGCTCCAATTAGAACCCTCAAATTTAGGATACACGCCTTTTTCAGCAGCCAAAGAAGCAGAAGCGTTTATGGCCTCATAGCTTATATTTTCCATTATCTTATCTATCTTGTGAAAATGCTCCTCAGAACCCCAATAAATGCCCTCCTCAGCAAGCATTTGTGCCTCGCCCATAACCCCAAGTCCTATGGCTCTTGTTTGTAAATTTGTATCCTTTACCTTTAAATGAGGATAGAAATTTAAATCAATCACATTATCAAGCATTCTAATGGCAGTAGGCACGACCCTTTGGATATCCTCTTTTGTTTTTACCTTGCTTAAATTCACAGAGGCTAGGTTGCAAACCGCGGTTTTGCCGTTGTGCTTGTGCTTTTCTACTATATAGACTTTTTTGCCGTTTATGCTATCTAGGGTGCTTATCTTTTTGGCTGGCTTTTGGTGTCCTGTGTCTATGATGATGATTTCCTCCTCATCGTAGCAATCGACACTGCCGTCCTCGTATCTTACTTCTATTTGATAATAATTTGGCTCTGTGTTTTGAAAAATTTCAGTGCATAAATTTGAGCTTCTTATAAGCCCGTCATGTGCGTTTGGATTTACGCTATTTGCACTATCTTTAAAGCATAAAAAAGGAAGTCCTGTTTCAAAATAATTTAGCAAGACCTTTTTCCAAAGCTCTTTTGCCTCTATCCTTTCTTTTACTATGCTTTCATCTTTTTCGTATTCTTCGTATCTTGCTTTAAACTTATCTCCGTACAAATCGCATAAATCAGGCGTATCAGCCGGGTCAAAAAGAGTCCAAATTCCATTATCTCTCACCCTTTGCATAAATATATCGTTTATCCAAAGTGCTGGGAAAAGCTCGTGCGTTCTTCTTCTTTCCTCGCCTGAATTTTTCCTAAGCTCCAAAAAATCATTTATATCCATATGCCAAGGCTCGATATAAACAGCGATAGCTCCCTTTCTTGTGCCTAGCTGATCAACTGCTACTGCTATGTCATTTGCTATCTTTAAAAATGGCACTATACCTCCTGCGGCGTTTTTGTGTCCGTCTATACTACCGCCCATAGCCCTGACCTTAGACCAATCCCAGCCTATGCCTCCGCCAAATTTTGAAAGCAAAGCCATTTCCTTAAAAGAATCAAAAATTCCTTCTATATTATCAGGCGTGCTTCCTATATAACAAGAGCTTAGCTGATGTCTTGTGGTTCTTGCATTTGAAAGGGTTGGAGTAGCTAACATAACTTCAAATTTGGAGATTAAATCATAAAATTTCTTAGCCCATTCCTGAGGATTAAACTCATTTTGAGCTAAAAACATAGCTATGCCCATGAACATTTGTTGCGGCAGCTCGATAGGATTTGCCTTTTTATCCTTTATAAGATACCTATCATAAAGGGTTTTTATGCCAAGATAAGTAAATTGCAAGTCTCTTTCTGGCTTTATATACTCATTTAAGTCATCTAAATCATACTTTTCTTTTAAGCCAAGTATCATCCTGCCTTCTTTTTCAGCCTTTGAAAAATAATCCCTTAAGTGATTGTATCTATTCATACCATTTGCTTTTTTATATAAGTCATACAAAAAGAGCCTAGCTGCCACAAAGGTCCAATTTGGACAATCCACATCTATCTTATCAACAGCAGTTTTTATAAGAGTTTTTTGAATTTCTTCGGTTGAAATTCCGTCTCTAAACTGAATTTTAGCATCTAGTTCTAGCTCACTTACATTTACACCCTCAAGCCCTGCAACTGCGTCATTTGTGCATTTTTTGATCTTTGATATATCAAGTTCTTCTGTGCGACCATTTCTTTTTATAACTTTCATAAAAAACCTTTAAATTTATTTAAATACTCTAGAAAAGATAGAATTTACATTTCTTAAGTAGTATGAGTAATCAAAACAAGCTCTAATGTCCTCCTCGCTCATCCTAGCCCTTAAGTCCTCATCCTCAAGCAGGGCTAGTAAGAATAAGCTTTCATTTTTTTCATTTATCGCCTTTTTACCCTCGCCTAAATCTTGCCAGACCTTCATAGCATTTCTTTGCACTATCTTATAAGACTCTTCTCTGCTAAGTCCTTTTAATGGTAATTCTAAAAGCACTCTTTGCGAAAAGACTAAGCCCCCTGTTAGATTTAAATTTTTCATCATATTTTTTGGATAAACAAGTAAGTTCTCTATAAGCTTTGTAAGTCTATCAAGCATAAAATCACTTGTGATAAAAATATCAGGCAGCATAAATCTTTCCACGCTTGAATGACTTATGTCTCTTTCGTGCCACAAAGCTACATTTTCTAAGGCTGGATTTACAAAGGCTCTTATAATTCTGCAAAGTCCGGTTACATTCTCACTTAGCACGGGATTTCTTTTATGCGGCATAGCTGAACTTCCCTTTTGTCCCTTAGAAAAATACTCCTCCGCCTCATAAACTTCAGTTCTTTGAAAATGCCTTATCGCAACGGCTATCTTTTCACAACTTGCAGCCAAAATAGCTAGGGCTGATACGACTTGTGCATGTCTATCTCTTTGCACTACTTGATTTGAAATAGGGGCTGCTTTTAAGCCTAAAAGCTCACAAGTTTTTTCCTCAAGCTCAAGCGGTGAGTGTGCAAAATTTCCCATAGCTCCGCTTAATTTTCCATAGCTTATAAGCTCTTTTGCGTTTATTAGCAAAGACCTTGCATTTTTAAGCTCATCATACCAAATCCCAAGCACAAGCCCAAAGCTTATAGGCTCGCCGTGAATTCCGTGGCTTCTACCTACCATAAGGGTATTTTTATGCTCATAAGCTCTTTTTTTAATGGCTTCAAGCAAGAGCTTTAAATCTTCTAAAATAAGTTCTAAGCTTTCTTTCATCTGTAAAGCCAGAGCCGTATCTATACAATCAGAGCTTGTCATGCCGTAGTGTAAAAAGCGGCTTTCCTCGCCTAAATTTTCACTTATGGATGTTAAAAAAGCTATCACATCGTGCTTTGTTTCTTTTTCTATCTCATCTATCCTAGCTACATCAAAACTTGCATTTTTGCAAATCTTTTCACAATCCCCATCGCTTATAAAACCTAGCTCATTCCAAGCCTTAACAGCGGCTAACTCAACCTTTAGCCAATATGAGTATTTTGCTTCTATACTCCACTTATCAGCCATAATTTTTCTGCTATATCTTTGAACCACTTTTTAAGCCTTTTGTTTATAAAATGAGTTTTGATTTTACTGAAAAAAAGTTTTATTATGTATTAAAATTTTTTAAATTTAATCTTAAAATTGAGGATAAAAATGCCCTACATAAAAAAGGAGCTCAAACTCCGGAATTTAAGAGCTTACGAGCTTCTTATGCAAGAACAAAATATATCTATGTCCCGTGCTCAAAGATTGATAGATAAAAAAAGATTATTTTGTAATGATGTGCCGGTGAGCAAAAAAAACGAGTTTTTAAGCGGCAAGATAGAATTGCTTGTATATGAAAACAAGGCACAAGGCGTGGAAGTAGTGTTTGAAGAAGATGATTTTGCCGTGCTTGAAAAGGCTAGTGGCGTTTTAAGCCACCCAAATGGCAGACACTGCAAATACAGTCTCTGCGATGAAATTTGGGCTCTTTGGGGTGAGCAAGCTTGTGTGGCACACAGACTTGATAAGCAAACAAGTGGTCTTATATTAGTTGCAAAAAATAAAAATGCACAGATTGAGCTTAAAAAGATGTTTGAAAACAAAGAGATAAAAAAGCAGTATTTAGCCCTAGTTAAGGGCGAAACTCCTAGGGAATTCACGGTTAATAAAGCTTTGGCTCTTGCTGATGATTACGATGATGTAAAAATTAGAGTAAGGCCTTGTGATAGTGGGAAAAAGGCTATTTCACTCTTTACAAGGCTTGAGTATTTTAAGGATTTAGACGCTTCTTTTTTGCTTTGCAAACCACTTACAGGCAGACAACATCAGCTAAGAGCGCATTTATTTTACAGCGGATATAGAATTTTAGGAGACTGTTTGTATGGTTTAGAAAAAGGTGATATTGAAAGAATTTTAGATGAGCTTGTAAGCGAAAAAGAACTTTTAAAATTATGCCTAGCAACCAGGCTTTGCTTGCATTCTTATAATCTTAGCTTTGAATTTAAGGGAAAATTTTATGATATATACTCAAAAAAAGATGCAAAAAAGGACTTTTTAAAAGCCTTGCATTTGTAAATTTTTTGTCAATAAATTAAAACAGTCCGTGCAAAATAGCACGGACGAGGGCGTTGCGGCCGTGACTGAGCAAATTAAGAAACTGACTACAAAGTAAGAGCTTTATAAGGCTCCAAAGGCTTGAATTTCCACCAAATACCCCTCAACCAAAGTAGCTCCCACGCAAGCTCTTGCAGGTTTTGGGATGTCTTTTACCCACTCATCATACACTTCATTCATGGCTTCAAAGTCGCTCATATCATTAAGCCAAATTTGAATTCTGCTTATATTAGCCTTTGTGGCGCCTATGCTTTTTAAAACCTCGTCTATATTATCCAGGCTTTGTTTAGTTTGTGTTTTTATATCTTGTTTTGTGTCCTCACAAACCTGCCCGGCAGTCTCGAAAAAGCCATTGTCGTGCAATACAACTTGCGACATTCTCTCATCTTCTAAAAATCTTTTCATTATCTCTCCTTTATGTTAAGTAAAATTTAACGATACCCAAGCCAAAACATGCAAATACCGCTTAGCTAGGGCTGATTAAGCTATAGCATGAAATTAGCCAGCAAAGGCTAGCCTGTAAAAATCTAACAAGGGCAAATTCAAAATCAAGCTTTTTATATATCATTTGCCGCATTTTTTTGCTCGTACCACAGTCTTATCTTAGCGCCTATGGATCTTAGTGGTTCAGGCGGTATAAAATTTGCCTTGTTGTGCTTGATTATAAAGTCCAAATTTTCTGAGCTCTTTTTCGCTATCAAATCAGCCATATAATACCCAAGATAAACCCCTTTAGCCATGCCAACTCCATTGCTTCCGCTCATTGCAAAAACATTATCATCAATTTCACCAAAAACGCTTTCGTGATTTAAAGTCATACAAAGCGTCCCGCCCCAAGTAAATTCGAAATTCTTGTGTTTAAGATTAGGAAATCTAGCCTCAAAAGAAAGCCTGTGTTGCTCAAAGGCCCTTCTTAAATCATGCTCGCTGCAAGTTAAATTTGGCATAAAATCAAGCACATTTCTAACAAAAATTCTCCTATCGGGAGTGAAGCGAACCGTCGTTCCGGCAGGGTGTGCGGAGGTTAATCCATAAGGCTTTATGTCTTTAAAATACCTTTCATATTCCTCATCACTTAGCCTCTGGGTTAAAGAACCGTAAGTAAAAATAGGTGCTTGTCTGTTTTTAACTAAGCCAAATTCCTCTAAATAAGTATCAAGTGCTAGAACCAAAATTTCGCAAGTTACAGAGCCTGCGTAGCTTTTAAGCACCTTTTGCTTGCCGTATTTTACTTCTATGATAGGGCTTTGCTCAAAAACTTCTACATTTTTAGGCAAGCTTTTTATTAGGCCTCTCATTAGGGCTGATGGGTTCATTAAGATATTATTAGGCGTAAATACAGCCTCCTTGTAATAGCTAGTTCCTAGCCTTGCTTCCAAATCCTTGCCTTTTATCCTTTGAAATTCAAATCCACACGGCTTTAAATGTTTTTCAAAATTATCTAAACCTTGCAAATTCGAGCTTTCGTGAGCACACATGTATTTTCCTATTTTTTGCCAATCACACTGTATGTTGTTTTCTTTCACAATCTTATCTAGGATGTCTATGGCAAAGCAATTTAACTCATATATCTTAAGATCATGTTCTAAATTTGGCTCAAATCCGTCAACATTGTGTGGTAAATCTATTATAAATCCGGCATTCCTGCTGCTTGTTCCTTGACCTATTTTTAGTGCTTCTACTAGGGCGATTTTTGAATTTGGATACTGTTTTGCTAGGAAATTCGCTGTGCTAAAACCAGCTATACCAGCACCCACGACGCATATATCTACATTTATATCGCTTTTGAGTTTTTTGCCTATATCTTCGTTCTTATCCTTGCAAAGCTCAAACCAAGCTAGGTCTCCGTCTAGTCTAGGAAATCTTTTTATCTTCATTTAAACTCCTTGTGCATATATTTTACTAAATATATTTTGCTTTGCTTGAATTTTTTTCTTTATTTAGTACAAATTTTATCGCTAAATGATAACAACTGCTAGTTCATTAATCAAGAGTGCAAACTTAATAACAATATATGAGTGATGACAGTCTTGTCAAGTGTTTTGCTTGCTTGAATTTATTGCGTTAAAAACACCTGACATTAAATCTTTTTAAAGTCCTACGCTTTTAGCTTGTGCTGAGCCCACAGGGTATCGCTCACCTACTATTTTTATCGCTTTTATCCTTGTATCTATCTCTTGCAATTCTTCTTTGCTAAAGCTTATCTTTAAAGCTCCTAAATTTTGCTTTAGGTGTGCTAGTTTGGTAGTTTCAGGGATTGGCATTATAAAGGGCTTTTGTGCTAGTAGCCAAGCTAGGGCAATTTGTGCTGTTGTGGCTTCTTTGCCATCCACCTTTTTGCTTTTTGCTAACTCTCTTAGATACTCTATAAAGACTTGATTTGCCTTTAAAGCTTCAGGCGTAAATCTAGGAAAAGACGCCCTCATATCAAGCTCTGGATGAAATTTGGTATTTTCATTCATAAGCCCACCTAAAAAACCTCGCTCTAATGGAGAATACGCGCTAAATCCTATGCCAAGCTCCTCGCAAGTGCTTAAAACATCATTGCTTTCAACCTCCCTCATCATCATAGAATAATGACTTTGTATTGAGGTAATAGGACAAACCTTGTGTGCCCTTCTTATAGTCCTTGCACCCGCCTCGCTTAAGCCATAATGCCTAATCTTGCCCATTTTTATAAGCTCACTCATCGTTTGTGCCACCTCCTCAATAGGCGTATCCGTATCCACTCTGTGCTGGGTGTAAAGGTCAATGTAGTCTGTTTGAAGACGTTTTAAGCTCTCATCCACCGCACGAAAAATCGACTTTTTACTAGAATCTTGTTGCTGCACTTTAAAAGGATAGTAAAGTCCAAATTTAGTTCCAATCACTACCTTATCGCGTCTATCCTTAAAAGCCTTGCCAAGCAAGATTTCATTAGTATGTGGTCCATAAATTTCAGCCGTATCAAAATACCTTACACCCAGCTCGAAAGCTTCGTGCAAAAGCCTTATCATATCTTTTACAGGCGGTGGCACTCCGTGATTTGCACTCATACCCATACAACCAAGCCCTAGTGCTGAAACCTCTAAAGCCGCTTTATCTTTGCCTAAAATTCTGCTTGGTAAAGTTTGAATAGAGCTTTTTGAGCTTTTAAAATCTTGTGCAAAAACTCTCGTGCCTAAACTAGCCAAAGCCGCTGCACCTAACATCACCTTGCCTGAGTTTTTTAAAAACTCTCTTCTTGAATCCATGCTTTTCAAGTTTTCCCCCTTAAAAGAATTTAAAGTTACAAAAGCATTATAAAAGATGAGAGCTAGTCTAAGTCAAGCATTTTTCTTAAAATTTTTTTTTGAAATATTTTATTTTTCTCTTGACTTAGACTAACTCTAATGCTTTATAATAGTACAAAATAAAAGAAAGGTTGAAAATGGCTTATACTATCATAGAAGTAGAAAGAAAGACAGGGGTTTCATCTCACACCTTGCGTTTTTGGGCGAAAAAAGGGCTTTTTCCTTTCGTGCAAAAGGACGATAACAAAGTAAAGTATTTCAGTAAAAGAGATGTGGAGTGGGTTGGCTGGATAAATTGGCTTAGAAAGTCCCAAATGGACATACCTAGCATAAGGCACTACATACACCTTGCAAATCAAGGCGAAGGCACAGCACAAGAAAGAAGAGACATGATAGCAAGGCAAAAAGAAATTGTTGAGGACAATATAGAGGAGCTTCAATCCGTGCTTGAAGTGCTTAGCAAAAAGCTTAAAATGTATGATGAAATGCTTGCTAACAATATAGACGGCTTTAACCCTCAAAGCTCGCAATACAAATCCTGCGACACCGTAAAAAAGCTCTAGCACGAGCTAGTTTACGATGAAAATCTTAACTTTTGCATTTGTATGTACTAAGATATTTTTAAGCCAAGCTAAGCCAATTTTTAAAAAGCCTTTTGCCATAAGTGCTTAAAATCGCTTCTGGGTGAAATTGCACACCAAAAGTTGGGTAGCTTTTATGAGCTAGTGCCATTTCTACGCCCTCACTACTTTGCACTAAGCTTACTTTTGCCTTTAAAATCTTTAGAAGGCTTACGAGATTAGTAGAAATTTAAAAAATTTTAAAATTTTTTGCTTTTTTGTTAGCCTCATTAATCGTTTTTTTTTTGTTATATAATTTTTCCTCGTTTTTAACTTGAATTTACAAAGATTTTTTATGAGAAAAGCATTATTTTTGCTCACACTTTTATATTCATACTCTTTTGCCTTAGATATATATGGTTTCAATATGGGCGAACGCTATATTACTTTAAATGATGGAGAAATTAGAAGATTTGATGGCGACGCATTACAATTTTTCAGTAGCTACTTTGAAAAACAGTTCATATACCAAGGACCTGAAAACTCAACATTCATAGTAGCAGACAACCGACTAGTCACGGATAAGTCCTACAACATGAGAGCTTATATTATAGTAGATTCAGGCAGGTTGGTTATGAATTTAAATAGCACAAATAGCAATGGTGTGTTTGCACTAGATAATAGCTATCTTCATGGCGTGTATTTTAATTTTAGTAATAATCATACAAGTAATTATGCGTCTTTTACTGGTCCACTTATACTTGCAAATCCTGGTTCAACTATAGATATAACTACTATTAATACTTTTTTTATAGGTCGGGGTAATTTAATACTTGATAACTCCACCATAAATATAACTAATGTAAAAAGATTAATAAATCAAACTCTTGCAGATCATGGTGCAACCATAATCAATCATTCCGGCACACTTTATATAGGTGCTGATGTGTATAATTATTATTATATTGATCAAGAATTCTATTATATGGGGAAGGCTTATACTCGTGAAACACACGGGGGACATTTTTATCAAAGTGCGGGCACTAGCACTATAAAAGGTTCTTTTTATAATGGAGGCACTGAAAATATCATTATAAAAGACGGACCTTATCCTGGAGGAGAGTTTGATCCAACAGCTCCTCAAGAAAGACTAGACGCCTTAGTAGAAATAGAAAACGGCGGAAAATTTACTGTAAATGGCAACTTTGAAAATGGTAAAAATGATCCTAGTATTGGCTGTATTGATGAAGATAATTGCGATTATTTAGGATATCTAGTGGCCAAAGGAGGATCTGAAATTATAGTAGGTGGAGATTTTAAAAGCGACGCACAAGGAGATAGCTTTGTAAGCAATGGCTTTTATTACCGCTCAAGTGTGGATTTGCAAGATTCTACCCTAAAAGTAGGTGGCTCTTTCTCAGCTTACAGAAGCAATATATCATTAACAGGTAATTCTAGCATACATGCAAATTCGTTTTTTCTAGATCATTCAGCTACTTTAAATTTCATAGGAAGTGATACCGGCTTTAGCTTTATAAATGCTACAACTTCAGCTACTTTTAATGGCTCGGTTTCTTTTCAACTAACAGGAAGCTTGCTTAAAAATGATGATATGTCTTATCTAATCCTATTGGCATTTTGTGATGTAAATACTGGTTGTAGTTCTGATGAGGGCGGAGACGGCAATCAAGGCGGAAATGAGGGCGGCAGTGATGATAAACCTACTCCACCAAGTCCAAACACTCCACCAAGCTCTGACCCTATATATAATGCTATTTATGAAGCCTTAGATGGCTCTCTTATAGAAAATGATAATGTTATAAGAACTGCTGCTAGTACTGTTGAAAAACAGATTGAGACTATGCAAGATGAAAGAAAAACATATCAAGGGAATTTAATATATCATAATATGTTAGGTAGAATTGCTCATCTTAGTAGTAGAAATAATAATATTGCTTTTAATAGAAATACTAATAATTATGCACTTTCTAAAAGTAACTCTCGTATAGAAACTGAAGGAATGTATTTAGATAGATTTAACTATAGTTTAGGTTTATACTCAAGAGTTTATATGCCATATTCACTTGAGCTTGATGTATTAGGATACTATGCAAATAATCATAATAAATACGATAGAATTTTTGCTGGTTTAAGTCTTCATCAAGGAGATTATAAAAGACATAATATAGGAGCACAAGCTAGACTTGGATATAGATTTGAATTTAAAAATGAACATAGTTTAAAACCTTATCTTGGTATATTAGGAAGCTATTATAATATGCCTGAGTATAAAGAAAGTGGCTTACTACCTATAAGCAGAAGCACAAATACTTTTACAAGCTTATATGGTGTTTTAGGTATAGAGTATAGAAAAATACTAGATAGTGGAAGCTTTTTTATATCTTTAGAAGGAGTTGATGGAAAAGCTGTCTTTGGAGATAAGAACTATGAAATGAGCATAGGACAAGAAAAAATATCTTATGAAAATCAAAAAGAATTATTTGCAAATGTATTTGCAGGTGTATCTTTTTCTGTATCAAAACACTTAGACTTTACAGCCTCTGTGATGTCTCAAGCATATGAGGGAGGTTTTATAAATGTGAATGGGAGCTTGGGTTTAGGTTATCTTTTTAAGAGATTTTAAATTAAACTAGTGTTTAGGGCTTAGCTTGACTTTTCATATTTTTTTAATTATAATCTAGCATATTAATCTTGTTGGCGGAGTATCGCGAAGTCTGTAAAAGCGTTTGCAAGTTTGAACTGGCGTTTGGAGATTGATATACTATTTTAGCACCAGCATTTATCTTGTTTTTCAAATTTCTTACTTCTTTTATACCGTTAGATATGCTTACTAGATATTCTCCGTTATCAAAACTAACATTTACAAAGCAATCATCAAGTTTTAAATATTTAACAAGTAATATTTCTTCACTTAGCTCCTTTATAATTACATCAGGTTCATCAAGCACAGCTTTAATATGTGGTATAAATTCTTGTCTTCTTTGTGAAACTAATTTTAACAAGCTTCCTTTTTGTACTCTTATTTCCTTTCCATTCAAAGCTTCTTGTATGGCTTTATTATGCTTTGGTATACAACCTTGTTCTAAATTTTCAAGCTTAAAAGTAGAAAGCCATTGTTCTTGTGTTTTTTTGTGTAAGTATGTGTTTTTTGCCTTTTTGGTCTAAAAAAATTTCATCTTTTAACATTGTATAGTCCATATACCTTTAATAAGGCTTTTCAACTAGCCTTCAATCCTTGCTTTAATTTAGCCTTGCATTTTTGGAGTGTTTATTTGCACCTGTTGTGTGGGTTGAATTTCTATCTCTTTTAGCATTTCTATAGTGTCTTTAAATTCAAAGCTTTCTTCTGGGTTTTGGCTTAGAAATTTTTGCATAAAGTCCTTTTTAGCTATAGCCATATCAAGCTCTTTATCGCTTCCTTTTTGATACGCACCTATACGGAGCAAAACCTCATTTTCTTTTAGCAAAGAATTTAGCCTCTTAAATTTCCTAGCTAAGTGCCTGTGCTCATCACTTATAATGTCATTCATCACACGAGAGGCTGAATTTTGTATATTTATAGGCGGATAAATTCCAAAATCCGTTAACTCTCTGCTTAAAACTATGTGTCCATCTAGTATAGAGCGGCTTTGGTCAGCTATAGGATCGCTCATATCATCGCCATCCACAAGCACGGTAAAAAAAGCTGTGATAGTGCCTTTGCCCTCTTCTTTGCCCGTTCTTTCCATAAGCTGAGGCAGTAAGCTTAAAACACTAGGTGGATAGCCCTTTGTAGTTGGTGGCTCACCAAGTGCAAGGCCTATTTCTCTTTGTGCCATAGCAAATCTAGTTACGCTATCCATTATAAAAAGCACATCTTTTCCCTGCTCCTTAAAATACTCAGCCACACTCATAGCACAAAAGGCGCCGTATTTTCTCATCAAGGCAGAATCATCGCTCGTAGCTACTATGATAACGGTATCATCTAGCTTACCGCCTAGGTTTTTTTGTATAAATTCAGGGATTTCTCTGCCTCTTTCGCCTATTAAGGCTACTACTTTTATGGCTGCTTTTGAGTTTTTTACTATCATACCCATAAGAGTTGATTTTCCGACCCCACTTCCTGCAAAAATTCCAAGCTTTTGTCCTACACCACAAGTTAAAAGCGCGTCTATGGTTTTAACGCCCACAGGAAAAACTTCTTCTATAAGTCCTCTTTTCATAGCGTCAATGGGTGCTCTCATTATAGGCATAAATTTGCTAGGCTCTATGGGAGCTTTGCCATCTTTTGGACGCATAAAAGGATCAACCACCCTGCCTAAAAGCTCATCACTTACACCTATTTGCATACCAGCGTCACTTAAAAATGCTTTATCGCCTATCTTAAAGCCCTCCACAAAAGAAAAAGGGCTTAGATAAGAAAAATTTTCTTTTACCTCCACAGCCATAGCCAGAGTTTGCAAGGCTTCATTTTCACTTGAAACAAGCCTAACTATGTCTCCAACGCTAAGCCTTAAGCCTTTAAGCTCTATATTTGTGGCTGAAATTTTGGTTATCTCTCCAAAAACTGAGCTTAAATTTTCCTTGCCAAGCTTTTTTTTAAGGCTTTCTAGGCTCATTAAAATTTAACCTGTTTGCTTGAGTTGATCAAGGAAAAAAACTCCTTTCTAGTCTTTTCATTTGCTAAAAAAGAACCTCTTAGGGCTGAAGTTAAGGTTGTGGCATTTGCCTTTTGCACCCCACGCATTTCCATACACATATGCCTTGCTTCAAGCACCACTCCAACGCCTTTTGCACCTACAAAGCTTATCAAGGCTTCGGCAATTTGCTCTGTTAGTTGCTCTTGTATTTGTAATCTTCTTGCGTAAAGCTCTACTAAGCGGGCAAATTTACTAAGTCCAAGAACCTTTTTATCCGGTATATAAGCTATATGAGCCCTACCAAAAAAGGGCAAAAGATGATGCTCACAAAGGCTGTAAAATTCTATGTCTCTAACTAGGATCATTTCGTTGTTTGTGCTGTCAAAAAGAGCCTTGCTTAAAATTTCTTTTGGGTCTTGCTTATAGCCACTTGTTAAAAATTCAAAGGACTTAAAAACGCGGCTAGGAGTTTTTAAAAGCCCGTCTCTTTGGGGGTCCTCTCCTATGAGAGTGAGTATATCTTTTATGTGATTTTCAAATTTTTCTTGCATTTCTTAACCTTGTCTAAAAAAGTAGATTTTAACATAAATAACTTGAATTTTTATGCAAGTAATTAGTAAAAATTTGGTATAGTATAGCTTTTATTTTAATTTTTTTAAGGACAATATATGGATGTAAAGGCTAAAGCATTAGACACAGTTAATACCTCACTAAGTATTGATATAAGCTCTTTAGACATAAAACAAGAGTTAGAAAAACTTGCTTCAAAAGCGGCAAAAACTATGAAAATGGACGGATTTAGAGTGGGCAAAGTCCCTGTTAGTGCCGTCATAAAAAGATATGAAAAAGAGCTAAGACAAGATGCTGAACAAGCCTTGATAAAAGAAAGCATAGATAAGGCTTTAAAAGATAGTGGCAAGGAAGTAAAAGACCTAGTCGGTGAGCCTTATTTTGAAAAAGTAGAAAGAAAGGATGAGGGTTTGCAAGGCGAACTTATACTTTCTTTTAAACCAAGCTTAAATTTAAACGGATACGAAGAACTTATACCAAGCTATCAAAGCCCAAAGGTTACGAAAAAAGAGATAGATGAAAAAAAAGAAAATTTGCTTAAATCTTACGCAAAAACTGAAGCCATTAGCGAGGATAGAGAGCTTAAGGAAAAGGACTTTGCTAAATTTGACTTTGAAGGCTTTGTGGATGAAAAGGCTTTTGATGGAGGCAAGGCAGAAAATTATGTGCTAGAGATAGGCTCAAAGCAGTTTATACCGGGCTTTGAAGATGGTATGCTAGGTATGAAAAAAGGTGAGCAAAGAGATGTGAAGGTGAAATTTCCTGATGATTACGGTGCTGCTAACTTGGCAGGAAAAGAGGCTGTATTTAAGGTAAAACTACACGAAATTCAGGAGTTAAAGCTTCCAAATTTAGATGAGGATTTACTAAAAAAACTCTTGCCAAATGAAGAAAATGCAAGTGAAGAGCTTTTGGATGAAAAGCTAAAAGAACAAATTAAAAATGAAAAAATTTACAAGCTTATAAACGAGGAGCTAAAGACAAAACTAGCCGATGCCTTGCTTGAAAAATATGTCTTTGACATACCAAAGGGCATTGTAGAGCAAGAAATGGATGTGCAGTTTAGGAACGCTGTTAGCACTTTCACAAAAGAAGAGCTTGAAGAATTTAAAAATGATGAAAACAAATACAAAGAAAAAAGAGAAAGCTTTAGAGATGAGGCTGTAAAGAGCGTGAAGCTTACTTTTATAATCAACGAGCTAGCCGCACTGAGAAAAATTGCAGTGAGTGAGCAAGAACTTATACAAACTGTGTATTTTGAAGCCTACAGATACGGCACTGACCCTCAAAAACTGCTTGAAAGCTACAAACAACAAGGAGTTTTACCAATTATAAAAATGTCCTTGCTAGAGGAAAAGCTCTTTAACGATATTTTCATGCCAAAAGATAAAAAGAAAGCAGAGGCTAAGTGATGTTTATCCCTTATGTCATAGAAAGAACAAGCAGAGGCGAAAGAAGTTATGATATATACTCTCGCCTTTTAAAAGATAGGATTGTAATGCTTAGTGGCGAGATAGATGACGCTGTGTCTGCTTCTATCGTGGCACAACTACTTTTTTTAGAGGCTGAGGACTCTCAAAAGGATATTTATATATACATAAATTCACCCGGCGGAGTGGTAACTAGCGGTCTTAGTATATATGATACTATGAACTATATAAAGCCCGATGTTTGCACTATCTGCATGGGACAGGCTGCTTCAATGGGAGCTTTTTTGCTTTCTTGCGGAACTAAGGGTAAAAGATTTGCCCTGCCAAATTCACGCATCATGATACATCAGCCCTTAGGCGGAGCAAGAGGCCAGGCAAGTGATATAGAAATTCAGGCTAAGGAAATGCTAAGACTAAAGCAATCTTTAAACGAAATTCTAGCCAAAAACACAGGACAAAAACTAGCTAAAATTCAAAAAGATAGCGATAGGGACTTTTTTATGAGTGCTGATGAAGCTAAGGATTACGGGCTTATAGATAAGGTGTTGCAAAAAAGCTTTAAGTGAGGGCACTATGGAAAATGATTTTTTATCAGATTTTGGCAAAGGTGGCTTTGGTGGCGATAGCCATAAAATTCAAAAAATAAGCGGCGGGGAGCTAGAAAAATTTTCAAAATCAGTCCTAGAACAGCTAATCAAAGACAATGTCCCGCCAATACCTGAAAACTACAAAATCTACTTTATCAAAGCCTTACACGAACAAAGCACCATGACATTTAGAAAAAAAATAAGCGAGATGATGAATTTCGAGGATGTGGAGGATAGCAAACAAGTTTTCATAGAAAAGGCTGTCAAAAAAGGCTTTGGCGATCTTTCCTTGCTAATGCAAGATGTGGCCATGGTTTATAAGAATGTCGAAGTTATGGAAGATGTCTTGCAAAAGGCTGCGGATGATTTGTCTGTTAAGTCTTATGATTTATCTTTAAAAGAGCTTGTTTCTAGCTTACAAAACAACTTACAAAGGTTTGAAGCTGTCCTTAAAAAGTATTCCTCTGATATAAAAGAGCATTTTGAAAATGTCCTAACTCATTACAAGCAAATAGAAGAAAAAAGCGATTTTGACACTGTTTACGAAGCCTATAGCAAAAAATCTCTTTTGGATTTGATAGAAAAGTGCAAGGATGGCTACGCGAAATACAACTACCAAAACTCCATCATAATGCTAAAGATAAAAGATGATTTGATAAATAAAATATCCAAGCAAAAAGATAAGGTAATCTTGCAAAAAAATATAGTAAAAACCTTAAATAAAAATGTAGATAACAGCGATATAGTAGCCTACTATGGAGATGGAATTTTTGCTATCTTGCTAAGACATACAAATATGCAAAATGCGCAAAAAAAGACTGAAAACCTAATAGATGCCATTTACAACACAAATTTCTTCATAGACGGAGTGGAAATAGACATGAATTTAGAGGCTGCTTTGGCTGTGATAAAAGATGATATTGTGGTGGATAAATTCTTACAAAAAATGATAAAGTCTTTGTCTAAGACAGGCAAGGACCAAGAGCCTTTTGCTATTATAGATTAGGATAAATCTTGAGCTTAGATATAATCACTTATCCAAACAAACATTTGTTTTTGCCTTCAAAAGAGGTTGAGAATTTCGACAGCAGCTTGCATACCTTGCTTGATAATATGTATGAAACTATGATACAAGGGCAAGGCGTTGGACTAGCTGCGATTCAAGTGGATGTGCCACTAAGAATTTTTTTAGCAAATCCGCCCAATGAACAAGATGAGCAAACAAAAGAAACCTTGCTAGAAATCATCAACCCCGAGCTAGAATTCATAAACGATGAAAAGATACTTTTTACCGAAGGCTGTCTTAGCATACCGGGCTTTTACGAGGAAGTGCAAAGAAACAAAAATGTATATGTAAAATACCAAGATAGACACGGCAAATACAAAGAGCTTGAGGCAAGCGACTTTTTAGCAGTTATTTTGCAGCATGAATTTGACCATTTGAATGGCAAATTATTCATAGAAAGACTTTCTTACTTAAAAAGACAAAAATTTGACAAGGAATTTAGAAAAACACAAAAAAATAGCAAGAAAGCAAAATGAAAAAGCTAAAATGTGCTAACCTGCTAGATGAATTTTGCGTTATCGATGTAGAAAGCACTTTTACAAGGGGTTTGCCCGGCTTTAGCATAGTAGGACTTGCAAATACCGCTATCAAAGAAAGCACAGAGAGGATAAAAGCCACTTTAATCAACAAAAATTTCTCCTTTCCAGCACAAAAAATCACCATAAATTTAAGCCCTTCCGGTATCCCAAAACAAGGCTCACATTTTGATTTGGCAATAGCATTATTAATACTGCTTCAAAAAATCGACTTTGATGAATTTTTTGCCTTTGGAGAGCTTGGACTTGATGGAAGCGTAAAAGATACCAACGAGCTTTTTTCTTTGCTTTTGTTTTTATCGCATAGAAAAAAAAATATAAAAACTATCATACCAAAAGCTCTAGCACAAAAGGCTTGCATGATACCAAACATAGAATTTTTCGCGGTTGATAATATAGATGAAGCTTACGAGCTACTTAGCACGAAAAATTACGATAAATTCAGGGTTTCAAGCACTCACCCGCTTTTTGAAAATCCTTTGCTTATCAATAACGAACTTTTTGTGCCAAATTCAAATTTTCCTTATGATTTTAAAGATGTAAAAGGACAAGAAAAAGCAAAACAAGCCTGCTTAATAGCCGCTCTTGGCATGCACAATATCCTTTTTGAAGGGAGTGCTGGAAGTGGCAAAAGCATGTGCGCTAAAAGGCTTGTTTATATAATGCCTCCGCAAAGTTTGGATGAAATTTTAAGCGCGAGTGCTTATAAGTCTTTGAATTCAAAGGACTGCGAGTTTTCTAGCGTGAGAGCCTTTAGAAATCCTCATCACACAAGCACCAAGGCTAGTATCTTTGGTGGTGGCACGAAATCAGCTAAGATAGGCGAGGTAGCTTTGGCAAACGGCGGGGTGCTGTTTTTTGATGAATTCCCACATTTTAGCAAAACCGTTATAGAAAGCTTAAGAGAGCCCTTAGAGGATAATCAAATTCTAGTTTCAAGGGTAAATTCCAAGGTGCTTTATGATACGAAATTCATCTTTGTGGCAGCGCAAAATCCTTGCCCTTGCGGAAATTTATTCTCAAAAGATTTGCTCTGTCGTTGCAACGAACTTGACATAAAACGCTATAAGCAAAGAATTTCCCAACCCATACTTGATAGGATAGATTTATATGTAGCAATGGAGGAGATAAGCAAGGATGATAAGCCTAGTTTTTCATCAAAAGAGCTCTCACAAATTGTTCTAAATGCTTTTATTTTTCAAAGAAAAAGGGGGCAAAAGGAATTTAATGCCAAGCTAAAAGATGAGGAGATAAAAGAATTTTGCATACTAAGCAAAGAAGCCGTAGATACCTTGGAGCAAGGCATAAGTAGGTTTAAGCTGTCGCAACGTTCCATTAATAAAACTTTAAAGGTCGCACGAAGCTGTGCTGACATACAAAATAGCGAACTCATAGAAAAAACACACATACTAAACGCACTTTCTTTTAGGATAAAAGCATGAATGAATACATATACGCCGCCATTATAGTTTTATGTTTTGCTTTGCTAAATTTTTATTTCATAAGGGCTAGGGTTTTAAAGGCTGAAAATTTGCTCCTTAAAAAAAGCCTCAAAGAAAGCCAAGAACTTTTGCTAAAAAATAAAGAAGAATTTAAAAACGAGCAATTAGCCTTGATAAAGGCCTTAAAAAAAGAGGAAGAGGAGCTAAAAAAAGAATACGAACAGCAAAGCTCGCAGCTTTTAAGCAAAAATTATAATCTACTAAATGAGGGCTCAAAAAAGATTTTAAATGAAATTTTTAAGCCCATAAATGAAAAGATAAAAGCTTACAACGAAAGACTGCTAATCAATGAAAACAAGCTAGAAAACAGCATAAAATACATGTTTGAGTATAGTCAAAAAATAGGAGATGAGGCAAATAAATTAGCCAAAATTTTAAAAGGCGATAAAAAAATCAGGGGAAATTTCGCCGAACTTCAGCTAAAATCCTTGCTAAATTCAAGCGGCTTAAAAGAGGATGAGCAGTATAAAACCCAGGTGAATTTAAAAGAAGGTGGGAATAATTACTTCCTTGATGCTGTGGTCTTTTTGGATAGAGAAAAAAATATAGTAATTGACGCTAAATTCTCTCTGCCTAGCGACTTTGCCCTAGATGATAGCAATGAAGAATTGTGCATGAATTTGGCAAAAAACTTAAAAGACAGGATAGATGAGCTTAGTAAAAAGCCGTATTACAAATACAATGCCTACACTTATGATTTTATCTTGCTTTTTATACCTTATCAAAACATACTTGATTTAGCCCTAGAAGCCATGCCAAACATCTATCAGTACGCTTATAATAAAAAAATTTATCTAACAAGCCCGCACACGCTTTTTATGGCGCTAAACACCATAAATATTTCTTGGAAGCACATACAAAGCAACGAAAACATCCTAAAAGCCTTTGATGAGCTTGGTTCCTTTTATGATAAATTTGTGTCTTTTACGGATGATTTTAAGAGGCTAAAAGCTAGCATAAATGCGGTTGAAAATAATATAGAAAAAATGGAAAATAAGCTCATAAGCGGCAGAGGAAATTTAAGCTTGAAATTTGAAAAGCTAAAAGAACTTGGTGCAAAAACAAACAAGCAAATCGCTCTAGAGTATGAAAAATGAAAGCACTTTGTAAAAACTCAAAAGAACTTGATTTAAAAGCCATTCAAAAGGGGCTTGATGAGCTAATGCTTATGGAAAATGCCGGTGCAAGCTTAGCAAGACTAGTAAAAAAAGAGGCAAAAAAACTAGGGCAAAAAAATGGCAAAAGAGCTAAAATTTTATTCTTACTTGGTGGGGGAAATAACGCAGCTGATGGGCTTGTAGCACTTAGACAGCTAAAAAATAGCTACGGCTTTAAACTAGCTTTTAAAGAAAATGAGAATTTTAAAAAACAAGAGCAAATTTTAAAAAACTATGGTTTTAAGTTTTTAGAAAAAGAACCAAATTTTAATGATTTTCACATCATAATAGACTGCATTTTTGGCACAGGCTTAAATAGAAAAGTGGATGAAAAAACGGCTGAAATTCTAAAAAAAGTAAATAAAAGCAAGGCTTTAAAAATAGCCTGTGATATGCCTACAAATTTAGGCTTTAAGCCTTGTTTTAGGGCTGATATAACGCTTTGTATGGGAAGTTTAAAAGAAAGCTTACTTGAAGACTTTGCAAAAGAAAAGGTAGGAAGGCTAAAAGTAGCAAAACTTGGCTTAAGGACAAGGTATTTTAACGAAAAGGCCTCTAGCTTTTTGCTTGAGAAAAAGGATTTAAGGCTTATAAAAAGAAAAAAAGTATCAAACAAGGGCGATTACGGGCATATCTTTGTCTTGGGTAGTAAAAGTGCTGGCTCGCTAGCTGCAATGGCAGCCTTAAATTTTGGAGCAGGGCTGGTGTCCTTGCTAGGCAAAGAGAGCTTTTCGCCGCTTATAATGTGTAAAGAAGTCCTAGATGAAAGAGCCTCAGTGCTTTGTGCTGGTATGGGGCTTAAAGATCTTAGCTTCTTAAAAGATGAATTAGCCTTTAAAAAGCCCTTGGTGCTTGATGCAGAGTGCTTTTTAAGTAAGGATATACTGCCTCATTTAAACAGAAGTGATGTTGTCATAACACCTCATCCAAAGGAATTTACAAGGCTTTATAAGCTTTGTTTTGATGAGGATTTAAGCCTAGATGAGCTTTTTAAAAAACGTTTCTTTTATGCAAGAAACTTTGCTAAGCATTATGAGTGCGTGCTCGTCTTAAAAGGAGCAAACAGCATAATCACACAAAAAGATAAGCTCTTTGTGATAAATTTAGGAAACGAGGCTCTGGCAAAGGGCGGAAGTGGCGATGTCTTAGCCGGTATGATAGCTGCTTTAATGTTTAAATTTAAGCCCTTAAAAGCTGCGAAAAATGCCGTCCTAGCGCACGCTTTAGTTGCTAGAAAATACAAATTTAACAAAAATAGCTTTGATGCGTTAAAACTCATAAAAGGACTTAAATGCTTGTAAAACTTGCCGTGCTTTTTAGTGGAAATGGGAGCAATCTAGAAAATATCTTAGAAAAACTTCACAAAAAAAGCTTTGGAAAAAATAGCTTTGAAGTCGTGCTGTGCTTGTGCAATAAAAAAGAAGCTTACGGCATACAAAGAGCTTTGAAATTTGGACTTCAAACTGTGCTTATAGAGCATAAAAACTATGAAAGCAGGGAGGATTTTGATAGGGCTTTAGTAAAGGAAATTCAAAAAAGCGGGGCTGATTTAGCGGTTTTAGCAGGATTTATGCGAATTTTAAGCCCTGTTTTTACCAAAAATATAAAAGCCATAAATTTACACCCCTCACTTTTGCCGCTTTTTAAGGGAGCAAATGCCATAAAAGAAAGCTTTGAAAGCGATATGAAAGTAGCTGGAGTTAGCGTTCATCTAGTAAATGAGGAGCTTGATGGAGGTAAAATCATCGCTCAAAAAGCCTTTGAAAAAGATGATAATATGAAGTACGAGGATTTTGAGGCTAAAATTCACGCCCTTGAACACGAGCTCTTGCCTCAAAGCATAATTAAATTCTTTGATGAGTAAGAAAAATTAGCTATAATCTTGCTTTTCATAAATAAGGATAAGAATGTTTGAATGGTTATTTAGTATAGATGCTTGGCTTACTTTACTTACTCTTAGCGCGCTTGAAATAGTGCTTGGTATAGATAATATCATCTTGCTTGCTATATTAGTAAATAAACTTGAGCCTAAATACCGAGACAGAGCTAGATATTTAGGTCTTTTCTTGGCGATGTTTGCGAGGATTGCACTGCTCTTTTCTTTATTTTTGATAATGAAACTCACGGCCCCGCTTTTTAACATATATGTTCCGGGCATAGTCGAAAACGGCTCTAAGGCTTTAGCACTCTTGCCTATGGAAATTTCTGGCAGGGATTTGGTGTTATTTTTTGGAGGTTTATTTCTCATTATAAAGCCTATTATGGAGATAGTAGAGCAGTTAAAACAAGCTCACGGAGAGGAACACCACAGCTCTGGCTCAAGCAAATTTTGGGTAATAATCGCGCAAATAATCCTACTAGACATAGTTTTTTCATTAGATAGCGTTATAACAGCCGTTGGGATTGCACAGAATTTAGAAATCATGGTCTTAGCCGTGATAATAGCAGTTTGTGTTATGCTCTTTGCTTCCAAACCGATAGCAGACTTTGTAGAAACATATCCTAGTATCAAAATTCTAGCGCTGTCCTTTTTGATAATGGTTGGTGTTGTTTTAGTTTGTGAAAGCCTTGATATACACATCAGCAAGGCCTATATCTACACTGCTATGGTATTTTCTTTAGCTGTTGAAATTCTAAATATCTTAGCAAATAAAAAACAGGCTGATTAAAGCCTTTCTAGCCTTTTTATCTGTTTTAAAAGCACTATGTGATTTATGATAAAAAGGACTAGAAAAAGTGAGAAAATACACAAGAAAAATAGGTCTATTTCCAAAAAATTGTTATAAAAAAATAAGAACAAAAAGCATAAAAATGCGCAAAGGGATATAAACAATAAAAGAGAGGATTTTATCCTTGCTTCCTTGAAATTATTAAGGTTTTTGCTTAAATTTCTAAAAAGCACTATCTTATTTTCTTTTCTAAACAAGGCCAGCTCATCGCCTAAATTTAATAACTTAGGTTTTAGGCTTATATAAGTTAGTTTTTCTTTATCTAAACTAAGCTCGTAATTTGAGTATTTTACGCCTCTTTTTTCAGAGCAGTTTTCAATCCTAGCTCTTAAAAAGCTATTTTTGAAGTTCATAAATGCCATAAGAATCACCGCCTAATTCTCCCCTGTAAATAGCCTTAAAATTTAAGTCTAAAGAAAGGGACTTTTCTGCTGTAAATCTAGAATTTGAAAAGATTAAAAAAGCATCCATATCATTTTTAAAGCTTTTTAAAAAATTCTCCCCGCCCTCAAACATCATAAATTTGGTATCTTTTGGGATGTGGTCATAATAATTTCTTCCCTTTATGCAAAAAGCAGATATGTTTTTATCGAAACTTTCTAAACTCTTGTGGCTTAGGATACACAAATTTGGCGCCTTTCCATCAACAAGCCTTGCATCAAGTATAGGTCTATCCATTCTCATGGTTCTGCCGCCTATAACTAAAAGATCAATTACAGAGCGAATTTTATGCGCATAAATTCTACTTTCCTTGCTAGAAATATCCTTGCCCAAGGCCGAACCATTCAAGCTTAGGGCTAATTTAAAAAGCTTAAAAGCCTCTCCTCTTTGCCATTTGTAAAAAGGCTTTAGCAAATCCTTTGCCCTTTCCTCGCACAAAGTGCTATGTTTGCTTATGCCTTTGTTTTTCAGTATCTCAAAGCCACCGCCTGCCTTGGTATTATCCAAAGCGGCTATAAAAACCTTTTTAAATTTAAGACCTGTGAAAAGCTCCACACAAGGCGGGGTTTTGCCTTGATGAGAACAAGGCTCAAGGCTCACATAAGCAATGCCGTCTTTTAATAAATTTGAATGATTTTTAAGTATAAACTCATGTGCTTTATTTGGCTCATCTGGTATATCTAAATTTGGATTTAACTTTTTTAAAGCCTCTTTTATAGCCTCTAGTTCAGCGTGTGCTAAACCGGCTTTTTTATGTGCTTGTATGCTTAAAATTTGTTTATTTTTATCTAAAATCACGCAGCCAACCGCTGGATTTGGATATGTTAAAAACTGATATTTCCAAGCCTCATCTATGGCTAAATTCATATAAAATTCATCATTCATGCTAAACCTCTTTCTAAAAGGATAACAAAAATACTTAAATATCACATGAGATTTTTAAGGATAGCAAGAAATTTAGTGGAATTTAATTTATAAAGTTGAGTAAAATTTGGTATCAAGGGGGAGACTTGAACTCCCGACCTCCGGCTTATGAGACCAGCGCTCTAACCAGCTGAGCTACCCTGACTTAGCAAAAGCTTAATTATACAATATTTTTGTTTAAATGTTTACTAAAACTGATAAATAAAGAAAAATATTTTACATTTTTTGTTATAATTCATCTTTTAGACAGGTGTCCGAGCGGTTTAAGGAGCACGCCTGGAACGCGTGTATAGTGAAAGCTATCGAGGGTTCGAATCCCTTCCTGTCTGCCATAAATTCATAAGGCTTAGCCTTATAAATTTATACATCTAAGTGTTTGACGTCTTTTGCGTGTGCTTGTATGTACTCGCGTCTTGGTTCTACCTCATCTCCCATGAAAAGATTAAAGGTATCATTTGCACGGATAGCATCTTCTATGGTGATTTTAAGCAAGCGACGATTGCTAGGGTCCATTGTAGTTTCCCAAAGTTGTTCAGGGTTCATCTCACCAAGCCCCTTGTATCTTTGTATATAAGCACCTTTTCTGGCATTTTTTTCAACCTCATCTAGAATTTCTAAGATGTCTTTGTTGAAATTTAACTCTCTTTCTTTAATCTTTTTATATATGTAAATTCCTTCCTCAAAAAGTGCATTTGAGAACAAATCATCATTTATCAAGAGCTCCTCAAGTCCGTTATTTGTCTGTATAAACAAGCGAAGTTCATTTTCATTTATGTATGAATTTAAGATATTATGCCCGTCTTTTTCAAGAAAAATCTTTATCTTTTCAAACAAATCCTCGTTAGAAAGTTTTAACAAATCCTCATTTTCTATCAAGTATCTAATAACAGAAATGACATTAAACCTATTTTCAAGTTCTTTTAAAACCGTCCTGTAAGCAGACACTATCTTTAAAAAGTCTTTTAAGTCGTTAAGCCCTATGCCCTCGTAATTTGAGCTTTCAATGCCGGTTTCTATCAAATAATCATTCAAAGCCCTTTCATCTTTTAGGTAAATTTCTCTTTTTTGACCCTTTTTATATCTGTAAAGCGGGGGCTGGGCTAGATAGATATGACCATTTACAACAAGTTCTTTCATGAAGCGGAAGAAAAAGGTTAATAACAATGTCTGTATGTGAGAGCCGTCAACATCAGCATCCGTCATTATGATGATTTTATGGTATCTTAATTTTTCTATGTCAAAATCCTCGCTTATGCCGCAGCCAAAAGCTGTTATCATGTTTTGAATTTGCTCTGATTTTAAAATCTTTTCTAATCTTGCCTTTTCAACATTTAAAATTTTACCCCTAAGTGGCAAGATGGCTTGAAAGCTCCTTTCCCTGCCTTGCTTCGCAGAACCACCTGCTGAGTCACCTTCAACTAGATAAATTTCGCTTTCACTTGGATTTTTACTTTGACAGTCCGCTAACTTTCCAGGCAAGGTTCCAACGCTTAAGCTATCTTTTTTCCTAGTAAGCTCTCTTGCCCTTTTTGCAGCTTCTCTACCTCTTGCTGCCATTAAGGCCTTATTCATTATGGCCTTGGCTTCGTTTGGATTTTCTTCAAAGTATTTACTTAAATATTCATAACTTACTTTTGAAACTATCGGTTTTACATAAGATGAGCCAAGTTTTCCCTTAGTTTGTCCCTCAAACTGCGGCTCAGGAACCTTCACGCTTACTATTGCGATGAGCCCCTCTCTTATATCATCGCCAACTATCTTGCTATCTTTTTCCCTTGAATTTGCATTTGCATCTATGTAGTTTGTTATAACCCTCGTTAAGGCCATTCTAAAACCAGCCTCATGAGTTCCTCCATCCGGGGTTTTGATATTATTAACAAAAGAAAGCAAATTTTCGCTATAAGTTTCGTTGTAAAGCAAGGCTATATCAACTTCTACATCATCTTCATGCTTGGAAAAATAAATCACCTTTGTAAGAGCTTGTTTGTTTTTGTTTATGTCCTCCACAAACTGCGCTATTCCGCCGTCAAAATGGAAAAGCTCCTCTTTAGCTATCCTGTTATCTTTGAATTTTATGCTTATTTTTGGGTTTAGATACGCTAGTTCTTTAAATCTTTTAGCCAAAATTTCATAATCAAATTTAGTTATTTCAAAAATACTATCATCAGGCCAAAATTCTATTATAGTGCCTCTTTCCTCGGTTTTTCCTATTACTTCAAGCTCACTTACAGCCTTGCCTTTTTCAAATTCTTGTCTATAAATGTTTCCGTCTCTTTTAACAGTTGCTATTAATTTGGTTGAAAGTGCATTTACAACAGAAACACCCACACCGTGAAGCCCTCCAGAAACCTTGTAAGTATCTTTGTCAAATTTTCCTCCGGCGTGAAGTACGGTTAAAACAACAGTTAAGGTAGGTATGCCCTCAGTTGGGTGAATTCCAACAGGAATTCCTCTACCGTTATCCCTTACTATACAGCTTCCCTCATCTGTGAGTTCTATTTCTATGTTATCGCAGTATCCTGCCATCGACTCATCTATGGAGTTATCAACTACTTCGTAAATCATATGATGAAGACCGCTTATATTAGTATCACCAATATACATCCCCGGTCTTTTTCTAACTGCTTCTAGGCCTTTTAGAACTTTTATATTACTTTCGCCGTAGTTTTTGTTGTTCTCTTGCATAAAATTATCCCTTTATAAAATCGTAGGTATTATTATAGTTTGTAATTCTTGTGATGAAATTATGAAAGATAAATTTGGTTCATTTATCTTAAGTTCAAATTCCTCTGTTTCTATGGAATTTAAGAAATCCATAAATTGGTCTACTTGAATTATCAAAGAAAAGTTTTCATTTATATTAAGCTCCGTGTCAAGCTCGGTTTTAGCTTCGTTATTATCCCCGCTTCCTTCAAAAACTATTTTATTTTTAGCAAAACTCACCCTTATTTTGTTAGAAACAACCTTAATTACCTTAAGCCTGCTTAAAAAATCCTCCACGTTTAAAGTTAAATTTATATTTATAGTTTTTGGTATAACCTTTTCATAGTCTGGGAATTTATCGTTTATAAGTTTTGTGTAAAACTCGAAATTTTCATTTTTTGCTATGAGTATGTTTTCATCATAAAATAGTTCTATCTTTTCGTAAAATAATTTTTGCATTTCAGCTATAGCTTTTTTTGGAATGCTTAGTTCTAGCTCTTTATCATTTTGTTTGTTCAGCGTAAATACAGCAAGTCTTTTTGTATCAGAGCCTACGAAATTTATCCTGTCTTGTTTTATGTCTATTAAGGCACCATTTAAAGAATATTTCGCATTTTGAGTGTCTATTGCTGGAAAGATTTTTTTAAGACCTCTGCTTAAGTCGCTTGAGTCTAAATCAAGTTTGTTTTTATTTTCTATGCTAGGAAATCTAGGAAAATCCTCGTAATTAAACATCGAAAGCTTGTATTTTGTATTTTTTTGTCTGATAAATAAAGAATTATCTATAGTTTCTAAAACCAAATCTTCATTACTTAAATTCTTTATCATATCCATGATGTTTTTTGCATTAACAGTTGCAAAACCTTGTCTTTCAATGTTTAATTTTTTTATCTTATAAGTTAATCCTATTTCATAATCAGTTGCTTTTATGGTTAATTTATCATCACTTGCTTCTAGCAAAAAGTGAGAATTTATAGCTGATATGTCTTTTTTTTCAACATATGCGTTACAAAGCGTGAGTGCTGATTCAAGATTATTTTTGTTTATGCTTAGTTTCATTTTTTCTCCTTTATTTTATTTTAAATTCAGTACTAATAATAAGTGCTAGTGAAAATGTGAAATTTCAAAGCAAAATATTACAACTTGGTTTCTTTTTATGTGAAATTATTTTTATTTTTTTCACATAATTTCACTTTCATTCCTTCTTTTTATCAAAATTTTGTTTTTAAGTTCGTTTATTCTAGCTTGTAATTCATTATCTTTTTCTATTTCTTCTCTTATCTTTTTTATGTTATGTGAAATTGATGTGTGATCTTTCATACTAAATACCCTAGCAAGCTGAGGAGTGGAAACAGTCGTAAGCTCCCTTGCTAGAAAGATTATAATCCTTTTTATTTTCACTATATTACTTGTTTTTTTGTTTGATTTCACATCCGCACTTTTTACGTTAAATTCCTTGCAAATCACTTCAAATATATCATCTAAAGAAATATTTTCCTTAGTTTCTTTTATGTGATCTTTCATTATCATTTTTACTATTTCTAAATTTATCTCAATGCCCATGATCTTAGAATAAGCATTTATATTTGTTATCATACCTTCTATTTCTCTTATATTATCACCCATGGAACTTGCTATGTAAAAGATTATATCATCATTTAATCTTATATCATTCATTTCGCATTTTTTTCTAATTATAGCTTTTTTAGTGTCAAGCTCGGGCTGGGTTATATCAGCTATTATACCATTTGCAAAACGCGATTTTAGCCTATCTGTAATGCCTCTTAGCATATTTGGCGGATTATCGCTTGTTACGATTATTTGACCTGCCTTACTTTTGATTTCGTTAAATATAGAAAAAAACTCATCTTGTATTCTATCTGTTTTACCAAGAAATTGCACATCATCTATGAGCAAAACATCGCAGCTTGTGTATTTTTCCCTGAATTTAGCCAAGATATTATTTTCTAAGTGATACACAAAGTCGTTTGCAAATCTAGTGCTAACTACATTTACTATCTTTTTGCCAAATTCAGCACAGGCATTACCCACAGCTTGCATAAGATGCGTTTTGCCAAGTCCTGTTGGCCCATATATGAAGATAGGATTATAAAGCTTGCCTAAATTTTTTTTGTTGCTAACGGCTTTGCACACGCTGTAAGCGTATTCGTTCGAAGGGCCTACAACAAAGCTATCAAAGGTAAAATCAGGTATTAAAATATCGCCTTGAACTAAATTTATAGTGTTTTGAACGGGTATTTGTTTGGATTTTTTTTTATTTTTGCCATGAATATATACTTTGGCCTTGTTTCCGCTTAGAATTTCGTAGTGTTCTGAGATTTTGTTTGCGTATCTGGTTTGTATGAATTTGGCTATTAAGTCATTTGGAGCATTAAAAACTATATAATCAGGCTTTGTAAGCTTGTCATCTAAGCTTAAATTGCTTATAAAGGTGTCAAATTCACTCTTTGAAACCTTTTCTTTAAAAGCGCTTAGCAGTTCTCTTGCGTCCAT